>CADCHO010000008.1 GCA_902801255.1 uncultured Eubacteriales bacterium
GGCTTCAGCCTACCACAGCACTTTGCTTTTGCAAAAGTAGTCGCGACGGTTTTTCTTCAAATTTTTGCTTCAACTCAACAATTACTTTTGCAATTTACTCACAAATTAGTAAATTAGCGCCTTTTGGCGCTTTTTTAGTGGGCGTTTTTCGGTACACATGCTTCTGTAAACTATAGGTGTTAGAAGCAAACAAAGGTGTTCTGAAAGAAAAAAGATGCAAACTAAAAGAAAGGCGGTAGCGGATATGGATACAACAAAAATCGAATTCATTATGGACATATTCAAGACTTTATCAACCGAACTACCGGAGCAGATGCTGTACAGAGAAGATGGAGATACGATGGAGCTTAAAACTCTTGACAGCATTGGAAACTGCCTGCCACCGGAGCTGCAGAATAGTGGATGGAACCTGGTAAGCAGCCAAGCGGCAGTAGCTTAAGATCGGGAAGCATATAAACACACAGACAAAAATGGGGGATACAGACATGGAAAAGATATATTTCACTATCACCGGAACATGCTTTTATTACGGGAAAGCCTTCTTCGAAAAAGACATGAAGGTAAAGCTCGTAAAAGAGCCTGATAACGAACATGACAAGGAAGCAATCAAGGTGGAACTCGAAGGACTTGGCCTCGTGGGTTATGTAGCCAACAGCCCAAACACTGTAGTAGGGGAAAGCTGCAGTGCAGGCAGGCTCTACGACAAGATCGAAGATACAGCAGAAGGAACAGTTCTCTATAATGTTGACGGTGGAGTACTTTGCTATATCGAAAAAGAATAAACAGATAACTCCTCTATAGTCTGGAGCCCGGCATCATAAATATTCAGAAGTCCTCGCCGGGCTCCGGCTTTTTCGGGCTTTAAATTCCTGATAAATGACTCCGCATAAGAGTATAATTAAAAACAATTGGAGGTTCTGCATAAATGAAATTCTTTCTTGATCTGATACTGGTGTTATTGGGACTCACTATCGGATGCATGTTTCTTCCCGCGTTGATTGGGATATTTGCCGGTATCCTGAAATTCGAGAATGGAAACATATTTAGGGGAATCGTTGCAATAATCATAGGTCTTGCGGTCCAGGGACTCTTTTTCCTATATATTTTCCAGGGCAGCGGTGTAGGTTTCGGCGGCTCTGAAGAAGATGAAGAGTGCCCGTATTGTGGAAGCGGAGACACCGATGGTAATCATTGCTACACATGCGATGATGATTTCTAATGGTAGACAGAGCAAATCATTCTGCTTTATCTGGAACAAGTTAAAAACGCCCATCCTTCTGTATAAATAAAGGGCGTTTTTTTTAGTGCACTTTGTTTAACACAATATAAGCGAATCACATCATCAGCTCTATAGAAAGGAATCGGTATATCCGGTCCTTTTTCTGTGCTGTTTTCGTATACACAGACAAGTGAAAAAGGACTTCCGTCCCAAACACCGAAAAGTGGCCTCTGGGACGGAAGTCAACAGCCATACAAGTAGTGAAACTTCCGTCCCAAACGCCGAAAAGTGGCCTCTGGGACGGAAGTCAGCAAGCATACGGGGAGTGAAACTTCCGTCCCAAACACCGAAAAGTGGCCTCTGGAACGGAAGTCAACAGGTATACGGGTAGTGAAACTTCCGTCCCAAACGCTGAAAACAGGCCTCCGGGACGGAAGTCAGCAAACATACGGGTAGTGAAACTTCCGTCCCAAACGCCGAAAACAGGCTTCTGGGACGGAAGTCAGAAAGCATATGGGGAGTGAAACTTCCGTCCCAAACGCCGAAAAGTGGCCTCTGGGACGGAAGTCAGCAAACATATAGGTAGTGAAACTTCCGTCCCAAACACCGAAAAGTGGCCTCTGGGACGGAAGTCAGCAAGCATATGGGGAGTGAAACTTCCGTCTCAAATGCCGAAAACAGGCCTCCGGGACGGAAGTCAGCTGAATAAGATGAATATTTACCTATACATATTAAAGCTAAAAAACAATAGGGGATTTAAGAGGTTACTTTATACGTGCGATGATGACTTCTGATGGTATAATAAATCCAACGCGTAGAAGGAGTGAACGCATAGCAGGAATCAAATACTTATGAGTGAGCTTGCTATTCAGGCGATCGGGTTCGTTGGAGTTGCGTTCTTCATCGCCTCATATCAGATAAAATCGAATAGGGCGCTGTTCCTGTGTCAGATGATTGGCTGCCTCATCTTTTGTGTGCAGTTTTTCATTATGGGCGCATATACCGGAGCGGTCAGCCTTATTATCAATATCATAAGAAACCTGCTCCTTGTTAAGAGAAAAGACTGGAAGTGGGTGGAGCGCAAATCAACGATGCTGGTCATACTGGCACTGCTGACCGCGATGACCATATACACCTGGGAAGGCGTCATTAGTCTGCTGCCGTTTATCATGGTCGCGGTGACAACGATAGGATACTGGAGCAACAACGCGCAGAAAATAAGGCTCTCGCAGTTCATCGGTTCTCCGTGCGTGCTCCTTTATGACATACTTATAAGATCATGGGGCGGAGTTCTTAACGAGACAATAACACTTTTATCGATTATTATTTCTGTGATACGATTTGGTTGGAAAAACATGGGCAAGCCGGATTCAGACTTTTAAGGAAATGGGCTTTACTCACCACTCAAATTACGTGAGGTGGATGGAAGAAGCTCGGGTCGCTTTTATGGACCAGGTAGGGTGGAGCTACCAGAAGTTTGAGGATGAAGGGCTGATCTCGCCTGTAACAGCGATCGAGTGCAAGTTCAAACACAGCACTACATTCCCGGACAAGGTGTACATCGAAGTGTTGGTAGATGAGTGCCGCGGGATCAAACTCAGGCTGAAGTACATCATGACAAATGAGGACGGAACCGGCGAATAGATAGAAAAAGGGGGGACTTATGAAATTCCATTATGCAGGTAAATACAGCGGAAATCCGGACGATATCCCGTGCCTGGAGCACGAGCCGGGAGCAGTGCAGTTCAAGGAGGCTGAGGATCCAAAGCAGCTCAGCACAATAATGACCTTGCTTTCGGTCGCAATATTTATCTTTTTCTTTATACTGTCGTGCATCAGAGCCCGGGATATTATCTTCAGCTATGTAGGAGTAGTTCTGTATATTCTGACGATAGTTCCGCATGAGTTTCTGCATGCGATATGCTTCAAGGATGATGTATATATGTTTCATGATCTGAAGCATGGGATGCTGTTCATAGCGGGACCGGAGCGGATGAGCAAGGGCCATTTCATATTCAAATCCCTGCTCCCGAGCATTGTGCTGGGATTTATCCCGTTCATCATATTCTGGATCAATCCGAAACTGGTTGTGCTGGCAACATTGGGCACACTTGGCATAGCAACTGCTGCAGGCGATTTCTATAACGTGCGTAATACATTGCGTCAGGTACCGAATGGAGCCAGGGTATATCAGCACAAGTACAATACATATTGGTATATGCCTTAAGGTATGCGCTTTTGATCCTGCCGGCAGATACAGGACAGCGCGTGAAATGATCTGAAATGAAAAAGAAAACGAAAACGAACAAAATTATAAAACGGATCGTTACGGCAGCGTGCGTAGTTACATGCATGCTGGCACCGGCGTACCCGGCATACGGTGCGGGAGCAGAGGAGGACATCCCGAAAACCCAGAGCAATAAGATTGCCTCTGAGATCGCAGACCAGTTTTCTGATCCATCGAATGATCCGTTCGACTACACTCAGAAATCGGCAAAGAAAAAAGCAGTCAGGGCTGCGAAAGATCTGCCGGAGACTTTTGATCTGCGTAATGTGGATGGGAAAAGCTATGTTACGTCCGTCAAAAATCAGTACCCGTTCGGCAGCTGCTGGGGTTTTGCGGCAATTGCTTCTGCGGAGACCAGCATTCTGGGCGATCCTGAGAACCTCACGTCCCTGACAGCGGATACCATGGATCTCTCCGAAAAGCATCTGGTGTATTTTGCGCGAACGCCGATTGACGACCCTGCGAATCCACAAAACGGAGAAGGCGGTCTTGGAGGCAAAACAGCCGCAGAACGCTGTGATCAGGGCGGCGAAGCTCTGATCGCAACCAGCCTTTTTTCATCAGGCGTCGGTCCTGTTCTGGAGAGCGAGGATGAAACGCTCCTTTACAAAGGCAAGAATGGAACCATACAGAAAGAGCTGATCGACGGCAAATTGCAGAACTTCTGCTACAGCAAAAATGACGACTGGTCAATTCCGGAGTCCATGCGCTTCAAACAATCCTTTGCACTGCACGAATCATACATGCTTCCTTCCCCGGCGGATATTGAAGTGGGAGATGACGGCAATATCTATCACTACAACGAGGCTGCCACGGTGGCGATTAAGGAGCAGCTTATGCAGAAGCGTGCAGTAGAGATCTCCTATTGGTCCGACACCTACTTGCCGGGACAGGTAGAAACCGGTAACTATATCAACAGCGATTTTGCTCACTATACCTACGATTTCATGGGGCCGGGTCATGCGGTCTGCGTGGTAGGATGGGATGACAATTACCCGAAGGAGAATTTCCGGCATAAGGTTGGCGAACTGGATGAAGAGGAATCGTATAAAATGACTACTCCTCAGGGAGATGGTGCATGGCTTGTGAAGAACAGCTGGGGTTCCGAAGAAGAGGAATTCCCAAACCGCGGCGAAGGTAACTGGGGCATCGTGGATCCGAAAACCGGCAAACACAACGGCTACTTCTGGCTGTCTTACTACGACACCACTATCTCTACACCGGAAGCGCTCGATTTCGAGAAAACAGATGAAAATGTGACAGTGATAACGGATCAGTACGACCTTATGCCTATCTGCGAGATCCACGCAGCGAACGTAAAAGACACCGTGCGTACGGCGAACGTATTTAAGGCAGACGTGTGCGAAGAACTGCAGCAGGTTTCCTGCCAGACATCCTATCCTGACACGGAGGTGACCTTTGATGTATATCTTCTGCAGGAGGGTTTCAATACACCGGTGGACGGCAAGCTCATGGACAGCGTGACGAAAACCTTTGATTATGGTGGTTTCCATAAAGTCAAGCTGGAACACCCATTCACGGTCATGAAAGGGCAGTCCTACGCTATTGTCGTAACGCAGAAAACGCCGGAAGGGAAATATGCAGTAAACGTGCAGACAATTGCCAAGGCAGACGACGATGTGCTCGGCGGAATAGGCGTCATCAATGAGAAGGAAAGCTTCCTTATGATGGGCAGCAAATGGGAGGATTTCAGCAGCAAAAGCCTGCAGGCCTCACTGCTCGAAAAGGCTCCTAAGGCCTCTAATGATACAGACGACATGGCAATCGACAACTTCCCGATCAAAGGTTTTGCCGTACAGAAGCCGGATCTGCGCATGTATCTGACGATCGACAATGCTCTGGAACCGCCAATGCCGGGAATGGAAGAAACACCTGTAAACCTGCTGCTGAGCTTTGAGGGTGAAGCAGATGCCGGAGGTCCGGAGAATCTGAACATCGAATGGACTCTCGACGAAGGCGCAGAAAAACTGTTCACGTTCAAGGACGGCAGAACTGCAGAACGCAAGATCATCTGCCCGAAAAAGTCCGGCAGAGCCAATCTGACGGTGAAAGTGGATGGCGTCGGAACACTGATCTATCCAATCAGGATAACCATACCGCGTCTCAACATCGAGGAAGTGAAAACGGACAGAAAGTCACTGAAAGTGACGGTAGAGGATATCAAATACACAGGAGTCAGTAATTACCAGCTTGCATACCGCCTCAAGGGCACAAAGAAGTGGAAAACGAAATCGTTCAGTTCTGATTCCACCGAACTTAAACTGACTGGTATTAAGAACGGGGAACAGTATGAGATTGCGGCACGTGCATGGATTAAGGACGCATACGGCAAGTATTGCGGAAAATACAGTGATATCGAATTGAGCGACGTGGTCGGTCTGGCGAATACGCTGAACGTCAAAGGCCTGACTGAGGGCGCCAATATAGTGAAAGACATAGCCGAAGAAACCGGAGGTATATCTTGAAGAACGGAACAAAAACAATTTTGCTGCTGCTGTTAGCAGTGTGCCTGGCGGCAGGCGGCTTCCTGGCGGGGAGATCCGCGGGGCGTGATCAGGTCATCAAAGAGAATGATGCTCTGCATGCGGCCAACAGGAGCAGTGTAGAGAAAATGAACGTTGAGGAAGGTCCGGTATATGTCATAGGGCATAAGAGCCCTGATTCGGATACCGTATGCAGTGCCATTGCATATGCGAGACTCCTCAATCTGCTTGGGGTCGAGGCAGAAGCAAGGATCACAGAGGATGTGAGCAACGAAACAGAGTTCATTCTGAGCGAGGCAGGCGTGGAAATTCCGCCTGTTCTGGAAGATGCCTCGGGAGAAGACATCTTCCTTGTAGACCACAGTGAATACGCACAGGCTGCAGAGGGCATGAAAGACGCGCATATTGTGGGTGTACTTGATCATCATGGAGTAGGCAGCGTAAATACCGGACATCAGCTGGTGTACGAGGCGAAACCGATTGGTGCTACTGCTACCATCGTGTGGCTTGACTATCAGAATTACGGCTTCGAAATCGACAAGAGCACAGCGCACATTTTGCTTGGAGCGATCCTTTCGGATACTAATGGTTTTAACGGATCAACTACTACAGAAGCGGACAAACAGGCAGCAGCTGATCTGGCAAAGATCGCCGGGGTCACTGATACCGAGGGACTCGCAAAGAAGATCCATCTGGAAGCGCTCTCGTATGAAGGATTCAGCGACGAAGAGATACTGTTCTCTGACTATAAAGAATATGAGGCCTCGGGAGTCAAATACGGCATTGGCCTTGTTAACGCTTACGATGAGGAAACCGCTGCAGACCTGGCAAAGCGTATGAAGGCTGTGATGGCGGAGGGCTCTAAGAAAGTGGATGTGGATATGCTGTATGCATCAGTCGGGATCCGCGAGGGTGATGTGAAGATCGATTATATAGTTCCGCTCGACGGACAGTCTGAAGAGACCTTCAAGGCAGCATTCCCTAATTATGATGAATATAACGGGACCGCGTATATATTCAGATCCGGGCTTGGGAGAAAGACTAAGTTTGTTCCGGGAATGACGGATTTCCTTGTAGCGCACCCACACGAGTAAAAATGTAAAATAACACTTTGGCAACTATAACGCCCATCGATTCAACGGAAATCGATGGGCTCTTTGTTTTAAGTGTCCCGAATTTCACCCAGCCAGCGAGGCGCAAATAAGTATAATCAAGGTACAACTTAATACGCGGGAGCCCGGAAATAGATAGTGAAGTACCCGGCCCGGGCTCCCGTAATTCATTTGTCGCTTTTGATGCGACCATCTAATAGGTCAATAATGTTACAGTACTGTTGTAGGTACTGCAGATGATAAATGAAAAGGAGGGCAGGAATATGTACGGAGCAATATTAGGAGATATAATAGGCAGCCCTTACGAGTTTGACAGGGGCAATAAGACGAAAGACTTCCCATTCTTTGATAAGGGAGCAACATTTACAGATGACAGTGTAATGACAATAGCAGTTGCGGAAGCACTTATGCAGGCAATAGCTGATGGTGTCATAGACAATGAAGCAGCTACTAAGGATTTGATCATCGATTCCATGCACAAGTGGGGTCACAGATATCCGGATGCAGGATATGGCGGCCGCTTCTATTACTGGCTCAGGGATAACAGCCGTGAGCCGTACAACAGCTTTGGTAACGGCTCGGCTATGAGAGTGGCGGCTGCCGGCTGGCTCTTCGATGACCTCGATACCACGCGCAAAGTCGCAAGATGGACTGCTGAAGTCACACACAACCATCCGGAAGGCGTCAAGGGTGCAGAAGCAACTGCATCTGCGATATTCATGGCCCGCACAGGCAGCAGCAAGGAAGAAATCAAAGACTACATCATCAATGAGTTCGGCTATGATCTAAGCAGAACTTGTGATGAGATAAGGCCAGACTACTATCATGTGGAGTCGTGCCAGGAGACAGTCCCAGAAGCAATAACAGCATTCATGGAAGGCAAAGACTTTGAGGATGTCATAAGGACAGCAGTATCACTAGGAGGAGACTGTGACACACTGACATGCATCGCCGGATCAATCGCTGAAGCATATTATAGAGTGCCAGATTATCTGAAGAGAATGGGTGAGGAAAGACTTCCGATAGATCTGAAGGAAGCACTGCAAAAAGTGGTTAATTACAATATGAAAATAGATGTGGCTTATGCAAAACAGAAGAATACCATTCTGTAAGTGATGCAATGCCTATTGCAGGGGGGGAGCTTCCTTTGCAGAGACACACTATGCAATCGAGTACGCCTTATACGAGAGGCGTCTTTTGTATGACTGATAAGGAGAAAGACATACTAATACTTTTGCACGAGGTATGCACCAGAATACTGAAGAAAGGGTATGTGGTGCAAAAGGAAATAGTATTAAGTAGGGATTGAAGATTTTGGATCTAGATCTAAAAAATGAGCCATGATAAACTACAAATGACTCATAGAGAAGAAACAGGAGATCTGGTTATGGCTTTGCAAAACTACTCAGTAAAGAATATGGCAGCTTTCTTAAGCGATACATATTATATTCCTAATTATCAAAGAGAGTATGCGTGGGAAGAAAATGAATTAGGAGATTTTTGGCAAGATCTAGAATATACAATTGAAACCAAAAGCAATCATTTTTTCGGCCAAATTGTAGTTCATAATGATGACTCTGAGGGGAAGAAATACATCATAGATGGGCAACAACGTACAATTACCTCCATGATTTTTATGAGAGCATTACAATATTTGTTCTACGAGATCTATCATGCTCATGGAGAAATAAAAAAGGCCGGAAATAATGAAATGTTTATTAACATGGCGTATCTTGGCAACTATGAGGGTATCGACTCACACCATCTTCATATGGGGGAATTGTATAACGATTATTTTTCAAAGAGTATTTTAGGAGAGGCACCTAGTCCGAAAAAGGAGAAAAAGAAAGCATGTGAACGTTTAAGGAAAGCGTATTTATTCCTCTACAATAAGTTAAGCGATGCTATTACAAGACCATCTGATCCTGCAGATCCAAAATCACCTAGAGTCCCGCTGGATCCGCATAAGCAAGTAGCAATACTCGATGAGTACTATAATGTTTTCAAAGATAAGTTTAATATTATGTATATGGAAGCCACGAAACTGGATGAGGCTTTCATTATATTTGAAACATTAAATGCAAGAGGCAAAGATCTTGAAACAGCGGATCTTTTGAAGAACTATATCTTTAGTAAAAGCAAGGATACAGATAATGCTCAAAAGCTGTGGAACTCAATGGTAACGAAGCTAGATAAAGCTGATCCGACCAAATACATCCGCTATTATTGGAATTCGAATCATAAATTTACAAGAGACAAAGAACTTTACAGACGAATAACAAATGAAATAAAAACACCTAGAGAAAGCAGCTCATTTTTAGAGGATCTTGATAAGTATGCTCAAACATATCATGACATGGCATATCCGGAAGACAACGTAGATTTTTCAGATGAAGGGTTAGTCAGAAGTTTAAGAGGGCTAAGTACTTTAAAGGCAAAGACTTTTTACCCTATTATTCTTGCAATGAAACAATCTCAAGTATCATATAGCGAGTCCGATATTAGAAAAGTATCAGAAACGTTGGAGGCATATGTCTTTAAAAACATTACAGTTTGTGGGCATACAGCAAACAGAGCAGAGGTTTTCCTAGCGCGGATTGCCAAAGACATATATGATGGATCTGTTTCAAGTGTAAGTGAAATTAATGAAAAAATCAGATCCGAAATTGTTTCAGATAAAGAATTTTCAGATATTTTTGAAGTGTGGCAAAGCAAGAACAAAGACACGGTAAGGTATATATTGAGAAGGATTCATAAGTACCTTGATAAGAATCATGAACTAAATCTTGATAATACAGAAGTTCATATTGAGCACATTATGCCAGAAGATAATTCTATTTGGCTGGTAGATGAAGCTGTTCATGCAGATTATTTATGGAGATTAGGAAACCTAATGCTGTTGGCTTCTAAACTAAATACGTCTATAAAGAATAAGGAATTCGATTTTAAGAAAGAATACTACAAGAATTCGAAAATTGAGCCTAATAAGGAATTGTCATTGGAATCTGTTTGGACTAGCCAACAGATAAGTGATAGGCAAAAGCGCCTATGCAATTATGCTTTAAGCATTTGGAAATAATCTATGTGTTATAAGCTCGCAGTATATACAGCTCCAAGTATAAGAAACTTTCTTATACTTGGAGCTGTATAGAAAACGTTGACTATGATATGGCGTGATATGGCTGATGTAGCTAGCCCTGTCATAGTCTGTTTTTTTTACCCTCGTTAGCGCTATCAAGTCGATATAATTAGAATAAATGGAGGTGTTTTTGATTGTTAATAGGCGGAAAAGAGTTCATAATCATTCTATTATAAGTGAATGAAGCATGTTGGTCTGCGTTGACAATATAAACATATAAGTTTATAATATAACAAGTTGGCATGTAGTGTAGAAGGAGAAAGATTATGACAATTTCAGAGCAGATTAAGATTCTATGCGTAAGGAATGATATAAGTGTTGCTGAACTTGCGCGAAGATTAGGGACTTCTCCACAGAATTTTAATGGGAAGATGAAAAGAGAGTCATTTACCGTTGTGGATATGGAGCGGATAGCACAGGTTACAGGGGCTACTTTTAGACGCGAATTTGTCTTGAAGAATGGAGACACGATATAATGGGCGATTTGTATAAAAACTATTATTTAAACCGAGATGTGATCTCATTGTTTTCAGGAGCGATGGGATTGGATATAGGTCTTAGGAACTCTGGATTGAATATTGTGATCGGTCAGGATTTCGATCAGTCGTGTGTGGAGACAATGAGAGCAAACGGACATAGAGTTCTAGGTGGAGATATACGCGAAATCCAGCCACAACAGATTCTGGATATGACTGGTCTGCATGTTGGGGAACCATTTATGATATGCGGCGGTCCGCCGTGTCAACCGTTTTCTACTGCAGGAAAGAGACTAGGGATAAATGATCCACGAGGAAGTCTGTTTATGGAATTCATTAGAATGATAGATTATATCAAACCGCGTTTTTTCGTGATGGAAAATGTAAAGGGCATAATGTCAGCACCCTTAAAGCATGTACCCGCAGCAGAAAGAGATGATCTAGATCCGGATCAGAGACTTGGTACAGTTCTTGATGTTATTCTTTCAGAATTCAATAAGCTTGGCTATAAGACTGTGTATGGTATTTTGGATGCCGTGAACTATGGAGTTCCGCAATTTCGGGAAAGATTTGTCCTTATTGGAAGCAGAGACCATGAAGAGATTTTCCTGCCGGTTCCAACGCACTTTCAGATGCACCAGAATCCTGAATATAGATGGAAGACGGTCGGACAAGCCATACGTGATCTGGAAGATGATCCTGGTGAGTGTGGGAAGCTGCCGTCTGAAAGAATGAAGTATCTTCGATTAGTTCCAGAAGGTGGAAATTGGAAGAATCTGCCCAAGGATATCATTCAAGAAGCTATGGGAGGAGCATATGAGTCCGGTGGAGGTAAAGCTGGTTTTTATCGTAGACTGACATATTCCCAGCCTTCCCCTACGATTACGACCGCACCAGCACAGAAAGCTACAATGCTATGCCATCCTACGAAAGATAGGACGTTGAGTGTACATGAATATGCAAGGATCCAACAGTTTCCTGAGGACTGGATTTTTGTTGGAACAATAGCTGCAAAGTATAAGCAAATTGGAAACGCTGTTCCGATTGGTCTTGCAGAGGCGATTGGAAAGGCTGTCATAGCTACTGCGGATAATAATGCGGTTGTGGAAACAAAGCGTTTTAGAGGAACCGGGGTTCATAATAAAATCAAGAGCGCATTGGAGCTTGGAACCTATTCTGGTGGCAAAAGCACTGCCGCTAACATGCGAGAGGAGTAAGGAATGGCTATCGGTACAACATATAACGAGGAAGAGGTAATTCGTGCAATAGCAAGTGCACTGGAATCATTTTATGGTTCTCTTATCGACAAGATCGATGGGCTTGATATTGTGAAAATCATGAGGAGAAAAAATCCATATCTTTATCGTGCTAAAGCAATGGAAAATGCTTCTGAGATTGTGGAAAATGTACTCAGTGCGTTTGTCACATCGAGTGAAGAGACGATTTTTGGCAACTGTTTTTTTGAGCCTCTTGCAATCGCAGCAAGCGGTGGAAGTAAAGCATTGGCAGAGGGTATTGATTTCATGATACATGATGCTAAGGACAATGCAATCTATGCTTTTGCTGTAAAAAGTGGACCGGCTGTTTTCAATGCGGATAGTAAAAAACGGCAGGAACAAAATTTTATGGCAGCATCCAAACTGGCGCAGCAAGCTAAGGCAAGATATGAAGCCTATATTGGGTATGCCTATGGTAAAAAGAAAGACAGTGGGAGAGGCAAACCCAAAATGTATCAGGAATTGGCCGGTAAAAAATTCTGGACGGAGCTTACAGGGGATGATGAATTCTATATCAAGATTATAAAGTATATGGGGAACTTGCCTGAAATGTATGTGGCATCATATAAGGAAAGCTACAATAAAGCCTTTAACCGACTTGTTCGCGAGTTTTCAAACAAGTTTTGTGCTGATGATGGAAGTATTGACTGGGAAAAGCTTGTAGAGTTCAACTCGGGAGACTGATTTCATAATGATTTTCAGAAGGGCAGAAAGACATGAAGTATGCGATTGATCGATATTCTATTGGCGCTGAAACTGAAGTCAGTGCTAACGATTTTGACGGTCAGTATATTCCTGCGCGAAAGAACCGCTTTTACTGTCCTGAATGTGGCGAAATTGTCTATTTTCGGTCAAGCGGAGGAAGCCATCCATGCCAGTTCTATCACCAGGAGAAGAAAGATAAAACCCCGGAATGTGACAGAAGGGTTGACGGACGGTCAAATTTAAGTCTGAACCAACGTGTGGGATTGCCATTATATCTTACAAGAATGCTGTCAGGACAGTTTCATCTCAATATAGGGTTTCCGGCACTTGGAGCGGAAATGCTAAGAAAGGCGGCTTCGTTAGGGTATTCGGTGGAAATAACTTATGGCAAACATCTGCAAACAGTGAAGATAAACCAGACAAATTTTATTGAAGATTCATTAACACTGATTCCAGTTAGTTTTCTTCCTGCGAATGGAAAGAATTATTCAATCACTATCTCTGGTGAGAGTAATGTCTTTGGCCTGCGTAGGAGATGGGCAGATTATGCTGATGGATTTGAACTTGATGGGGCAATCTTTACATACGATGAAATTGGCGGTAAGAAGATAAG
Organism: uncultured Eubacteriales bacterium; assembly: GCA_902801255.1. Lineage (GTDB taxonomy): Bacteria > Bacillota > Clostridia > Peptostreptococcales > Anaerovoracaceae > Crickella. Next base: position 13,333 of record CADCHO010000008.1, read on the forward strand.
GCGCGGAGACAGCATTTCAACACATCGAAGCTACTATGCTGTGATCAGAAATGCATTGCCTTCGTATCCTGAAATCATACAACATGAAGAAGGAAGTATTCGGATCGGTTCAAGTACATACAGAGTCATCAAGATAGAAATAATGGTATCTGTGGAAAACAAGTCTGTTTTTTCCGCTATAGGTAAATATTTTTACAAGCATTTTGGGGTATGGCTTCTTGAACGTCAGCCAGAACTAGTTCCTCTTTGGCCGCCTGTGGTGCAAGATGTCGTATATTCGCCTATTTTACCTAAGACAAATGTGATCTGCGGAGTAGTGAGTAGTAATGCAGAACCAAATATATATGTATATTCTGATTATGGAGTTAATCAGAAAAAAGCCTGTCAGACAAGCACAGGAATATGGACGGTAGAAGTTCCAGTAGGAAAACGACCTGTCACACTTTCAGTTGACAGAAAGTATGTTGGGCGGGAAGTGACGTTCCTTTATAAAAAAGAAACTAAAAGAAGCAATGTTACCTATGACGTGTATATAACTGATCATGATGGAAAGACTGTAGATTGGAAAGATGTTGATACTGAGATACTATCGAAAGATTTTTCTATTATTTCAAGCAGTAAAATGGAATTGTATACCGGGACGAGAGACAGGAGTTTCCGGCATATATCTATAAGAAAAACAATAACAGCGATACCAGCAAGAATGAATACTAACGAATTATATTTGTTAAATGGTGAGGGAATTATACGACACATTTTTCCTATACCCATTCTTAAAGCTCTTATCGATATTGATGAGTTTGCTGACACGATTCGAAATGTGCGCAAAGACAGGATGGTACCTATTCCCCTGTGGGCTGATGCAATGATACGCAGGTTTAAAAGAGAGCATTTTCAAACAATGTATGAGTCAATTATATCCACTATCGAGAATGGGAATGTACCTATCGATGTTTTGAAACAGCTTCGCATAATTGAACTGAAAAACAGAGGTTTATTTGACTATCAGAGTAACAGGGAGGATGTGGATCATGATATTACTCGCTGATCTGTCACAGGAAGAAATAAAATATATTTGTGACCGTATACCTACGGCTGCGGTAAGGCATTATTTTCAAAAAAACTCCAAGGATTTTGCAAAGATTAAGCCTGGATTCAGAGCTGAAAAGTTATCGGATTCTGATACACATTCCATAATGATCAGGAATGCGGGCAAGCATTTTATTGCCACGTTTATTGAGAATACGATGTCGGACTGGTTGTCTCAGATTGAACAACACATAAAAAGCTTAGAGGAAGAGGGGTACACTACTGGTGAAGCACTTTTAAAGACCATACCAGAAAGCGTTTTTTGTGATAACAGTGAACTTTATTTCAAAGTATTAAATACAAAACATGATGATGAATATCTTGTTTTGTTTCGTGATGCACTGTCTCTTATTCAAAAAGCTGAAGAAAACAAGGAAGATTTGGTTAGAGATGAAGAGAACCAGAGAGACGCTGCTTTCATTAGGAAATCATCAGAAAAAATCAATGAACTCGAGTCTGAGATAGAAGTTTACCAAAAGAAAGAAAGCGATTTGACGCAGTCTCTACAGGAAACAAAGTTACATATGAAAGAGCTAGAAAGCAGACTTCAAGAGGCAGATAGGGTCGTGACTGCTCTACAGACAGAACTTGATCATTATCGGAATCTTGCTACATATGCAGATGAAGAATTTGAGCAATCTGAATACAAACAATTTCAGCACGTGTCCATCGGGCGTATCTTTAATGATTATTCCGGTCAAATCTGGATAGAAAGGCTCGCAGATGTTATCAATGGGGAAGTATGGGAATTCTCCCCTGATGATACCAAGTCACATTATTTTGAAAACAGAGATCGTCTATACTGGAAAGATGGGCCGAATGAAGAGGGTGCAGTAGGAGTCTGGAGCTGGAAAGCCGAGCCGAGCTATACTGATCCCTCAAAGGATTTTGTTACATGCGAGTTTAACCGCAATGCAAGAATTACTGAGGTCGTGGATCTGTCTCAATGTAAGACTCTTACAGAGGTTGCAGCACGGATATCTGAAGGGATCGAATATCATATTACTAGCGAAAAAATCCTTTTTACCTGCACGACAGTTAATGGTGCGAAGGAAGGGTTGCTTTGTTATCCCGGTGATATCAAGTACTCAGGAGGGATTGTCAAGCTTGCTTCTTCAGTTTTTATGTTGCCACATTATAGTATAAGGCAACCTGACACGATGAAAATCGCGGGAGTCCGTATCTGCCGTAAAATAAATCTTGGCATTCCACAATCAATGGTTCGTGTAAGGCAACCATACGACGCAGTAAAAGAGATGCTTCTCTCAAAAGTCACTATCGCTGCGCTCAGAGATTATGACTTCCCCAAAAGAGAAGCTCAAAAGCTCAAAAGGTTTCTAGAAGCTATCCCAACTCAGTCGATTATTCAGGATTTAATGGATGCATATGAGTGTACAGAAAAGGAAGCAGAGGATTATTTGACAGGCTTTGTTGAGCATGCAGATACATATCTTTCCAGAACTGATCTGGACATGAATATTATTTCAGAGGCACTTGGAAGAAACCCGGATCTTATCCTCATGTGTAAAGAACAGCTTAGAGATGAATGGGAAAACGAAAATGCTGATAGAATCGAAGCAGCTAGAAAACAACTTGCGGAATTTGCTGATGAAACAGAACAAAAAAGAACAGAGACACAGAACCTGATTCTAAAGAAAGAAGATCTTGAAAGGGAGCTTGGTGATATTAAACAGCAGATCGAATACAGGGAGCAGTTTGCTGAAGATGTTGAAAATAAAATAAATGAGCGTATTGAAGCTGCAAGAAAAGATGCGTCCGACTTTGTGAGTCAGATGGCATTTATCACCCCAGCATCTGTTTCGACATCTTTTTCAGATAATAAGCAGTCCGTTACAGAAATTCAGACCTTATGTAGCCGAATGGAAAGTGTTATCAAGACGACTGTAGATGATGTTGATACATTTGAAGAGGAGTTTACCGAGAATCTGATGCTAATAGGATACGAAGAAGAGGCTGCAATCGAGATGGCCTCAGCTATCAGTTTTGGTATTTGCAATAGAATGCCTGTCATCATAAGCGAAAATGCATCATCAATAGGAGAGTGCCTTGCTGCTACTATGGGTGGAAACGATCTGACTCAGATGTTCATTACTGTTCAGAACATAGAATTCAGAAGTTTGATTAAAAGCTTTGCTCATGTGAATGAAGATCATCCTTCAGTGTTCCTTTTGCATGGTGTTTTAGATTCGTATAGTGTCAGTATTTTTAATACATTGTCAGCCTATCTCCAGGCTGAAGATAGAAATATAGTGGTGTTGCTTTCTCTGGAAGGCACACCTGCGAACATGGTGTCTTCTGGTGTGTGGAACAGAGCAGTTTTTATTGATGGCGATTATGGACTGACAGGATTCAGAGAACAACCTATCAATGCGCATGTGATGGACATGACATTTGAGCGCATTGTTGACATTGAGGAATATAGGGCAAGAAAGAAAGAAATTAACTCATTTGCTGAATTATTGAGCAATCTTCAGCTGAGAATGTATGCAAAATATCTGGCCACTTGTAGAATATCGTTAAATGAGAGCAGAACCGTGCTACAACAGATGATTACAGTATCACGTTCGGAGGGAACGGAAGCAAAATTAAATAAAAAATTTCATGATAGAGGAATAACGAATGGTGAGAAACTTATAGCAAAGTATCTTGAGGTATAGTGTATGGCAGTTGAGTTGATAGAACGTATGGCAGCGGATCTGGGGATAATTGCATATCATGAAGAGTCTGAGACAGAGTTCGCGCGTAGGGTTTCTTATTCTGCCATGTCAAATTGGGCAAAAACGATTGCTCTTGATAAAGCCGTTGGAAGCGGAGAAGAGAATCTTATCGGCGTTAGCAGAAGGCACATGTATGAAAGATCTCGAGCAGTTTTAGATATGTTATGTGCTGTTATCCCAGGATTAAAAGAATGGTATAAGGTGGAAGAGGGAGAAGAACATCCTGCTCAGCTTATTAGAACTCGTTTGCTGAACCATGGGGATCTTGTTAATGTTGGATTCGACACGAATCTTGCTCTTTCAGAACGTTATGCAGAAACTCTTACTAATCATGCAGAAACCGCTTATGGAGTAATACTGGATGAAGGGATTCAATATAATGGAATCGCTACGGTTAGATTAAGGGAAATAAACTGGGCTTCAGTTGCTCCCCAAAAGGCAGTTGACTGGATGACAGGATTTGTCAAGGATGCGTGGTGGTCATCTTCCATAAGTAACTCGAGTCGGTGGCAATACTATAACCCCCGCAGCAAAGTAAAGAATCATTATTCGGCATGGCAGGATGCTGTCCCTGATATGGTAAATGGGATAGTTATGGCAAGAACAGTGGTAAACGTCACTGGATATGAATATTACCTTCTGAAACCAGCCGAAAGACTCATACACAGACTGGATCCTTTTTTGAAGGAACGGGGAGAATATTTGCGCTTAATGTATGCCCTAAGGGCTTGCTGTGAAAACCCTGTTGAGGCTAGATTAACGAGATATTCGGATCATTATGTTCTAGGTCTTAGTGCAAGGCTTCCGGTTCAGGAGAAAAATCTGTTAGAAAGCTATTGCTGGCCTTTAAAGCATGTTACCGATAATTTGAATTGGCTTATGAATGAATACATATGGGATTATCTTAATCCCCTTGTCAATGCATTGGGGATACGGATAATGGAGGAGATCAATGGATAAATACGGTGTAAAAAGTACACACGAAGCAATCAAGACCAAACTGATGGACTATATCAGCACAGTGTATTTAGGAAAAAATGATGCGCTCCGTTCGGCATGTCTAGATGAACTGGAAGAAGCAGGCGTGATTTACAATGAGCCTTATATCGAAGCCAATCATGCATACCTTCCCGAAGAGAATGGCTTTGAAAGGGCAGACCTTCCAGAAGACGTCAAGAAGATACTTTATGGGATGTATAAGAGAGACCTGGGTGTACATAAAAACCCTTATGTACATCAAAGGGAATCAATAGAGAATTATTACAAAGGAAAAGATCTGTTTATCTCGACTGGAACTGGCTCTGGAAAAACAGAATGCTTTATGTGGCCATTGGCGACGAAGCTTGCTATTGAACAAATGCATTCTCCTGATACATGGAGAGTTCGTGGGGTCAGGGCAATAATGCTTTATCCTATGAATGCATTAGTTTCCGATCAAATGGGCAGACTTCGCAAAATGATTGGTAATGGCCAGAATGGGTTTCACGACCTTATGAATGAGCTTGCCAACGGGACAAGAGTTCCTCAATTCGGGATGTACACTGGTCGGACTCCATATCCAGGGAAAAGAGATTTTCATGAGAATATCAACTACGCAAACACTATCAGGCAGGATATCTTAAGTCAAAATGAAGATGTAAAAAAAGCTCTTAAGGATCTCGGGAAGTACCCGTCAAAGTATAACCTTGAGGCTTTCTGTGATCGTTTGGAAGAGGAATTCGGATCATTGACAGATTCTAGAGATGCGGAATTGATCATGCGTCAGGAGATGCAGGAGTTGTGTCCGGACATTCTGATCACGAACTATTCAATGCTTGAGTACATGCTGATGCGTCCTATCGAAAAGCCTATTTGGGAGGCTACTCAGGAATGGCTTGAGAGTTCCCCGGAAAACAAGTTGTTGTTTGTGATTGATGAAGCACATATGTACAGAGGATCCTCGGGGGGAGAGGTTGCTCTTTTAATTCGGAGAGTTTTTCATAAACTTGGAATTGGCAGAGAACGTGTGCAGTTCATTCTCACGAGTGCAAGTATTTCTGGGGATGATGATGCAGTCTATAAATTTGCCTGTGACCTTAGCGCGCAGGATGAAGATAAGAATTCTTTTGTTATCATTCGCGGCGAAGAAGAGCCGATTGATCTAAATGGTCGTGAAATTGATCCTTCCTTATTGCTGGATTATGATATTGACAGACTTCAGATGGACTGGGAAAAGAAGAAGAAAGCAATCAGAGATTTTGCTGAAAGACTTCAATTTCCAGGTGATTGCGACTTTAATAGCGAGAAATCTATTGAGGCATGGCTATATGATTGTCTTTCCGAGCTGAATCCAATGCGGCGGATCATGAAGGAAACAAGAGGTAATGCTACCAGCTTCGAAGAATTAGCGGAGAAGACATTCGTGGGAGCAGACCGGGAAGTTGCTCAGAAAGCTACCAGTGCTTTTCTGGCAATTGCTCCGCTTGCTAAAAATAAAGATGATAAGGTCTTGTATCCTGCCAGACTACATATGATGTTCCGAGGGTTGCAAGGAATTTTTGCCTGTTCAAATCCAGCTTGTTCCTGTAGAAACCATGATGGTACGATAGGTCTCGGCAGGGTTTATTTGAAAAAGCCTGGTACCAGGTGCAAGTGCGGAAGCATGATATATGAGCTCTATAATGAACGATCCTGTGGAGCTTTGTTCTTGAGAGGATTTATAGACACATCTGAAAGTGAGAGCCCTTTCATTTGGAACGAACTTGGTATACAGTTTACAGATGATCTGAAAGAGATTTTACTTTATATCATTCCGAATGATGGAAGCTTTAAGCGGAAAAAAGATATAAAAGTTGGCTGGCTGAATACAGTTGCAGGAAGGATAGATTACTACAATGATCATACTGGCGAGGAAGGTTTTGTCCAAGTAGCATACAGTATCGCAGAGACGACAGGGAAACCAGATCTGTTGACTTTCAAATCCTGTCCAAAATGCGGTAAGAATCATTTTGTTGCGACAGATTTTGTAACAAAGGGAAATGAGCCTTTCTTCAACCTTGTATCAGAGCAGTTCTATGTGCAGCCGCCGGTTCCAGAGTTTAGCGAATTGGTCAATCAGGGGAGAAAGGTACTTCTCTTTTCGGATAGCAGACAGAGAGCTGCGGTTTTGGCGAGAGATCTGACAAAAGCAGCTGATGAAGATGCCATGAAGAAGGCTTTGACCGTTGCTGCAAAAGAACTTCAGGAGTGGGCAGCAGCACATGATGAAGAACCAACACTTAGTCTTTTGTATGTCTTTTTCCTTAAGGTTGCATATCAGCATAAGCTGCGTTTTTTCTATGGAAATAATGAGACTGATCTTCTAAATGATCTGAAGAAAATGGGGGAGCGTTATGAAAAGAAGGGAGATTCTCTGAAATATACGATTCTGGCAAGAAAGAAATTTTCGCACAAGCCTGAACAGTATAATGAGCATCTTCTTCGCCAATTATGTAGTAATTTCAGATCTTTGACAGATGCAGGACTGTGCTGGATCGAGCCATGTGATGATGAAGCAGATGATACATTCGATGAAATAATAGAAGCGTTCGAGAATGCAGATATCGAAATGTCTCTGAATGAATTTAAGATATTCTTTGCCACATGGGCTATGGAGATCATGACTTCAGAATATGCAGTTGGTCACGATATTCCTGATTCTGTCCGTAGGAATCTTACTGCATACCACCAGAGAATGGGTGTGGAGGATGAGACTGCTCTTCCACCGAGGATCAAGGATTTTCTTGTTGAGCATGGTTACAGTAAAGAGCAGATTAGTGTTATTACTGAGCAGCTAGCGCGTTTTCTTGCGAAAGGAACGGATAGTTCAAATTACTATTTGAATCCAGAAATGATCTCTTTGCATTATGGAGCAGATCACGAGTGGTACAAGTGCCCTCGTTGTGGCGGTGTTTTTCCATTCACTATATGGGGTAAATGTGCTCACTGTGGGAATGGAACTCCTAAACTGATGGAGGACGATGAATTCAAAGGTATTAATTTCTGGCGTGCACCGGTATTAAAAGCCGTTGAAGGCGATCCTCAGGCGCTTATGACCCGAATCAATACAGAGGAGCATACTGCACAGCTTTCACATAAGGATCAGAGGAACAAAACATGGTCCACTACAGAGGATTATGAATTCCGTTTCCAGAACGTTCATGTGGATAATGACCGACCGGTAGACATACTTAGCTGCACAACAACAATGGAAGTAGGAATCGATATTGGTTCCTTGACGGCGGTGGGATTAAGGAATATTCCACCGATGAGAGAAAACTACCAGCAGAGAGCAGGACGTGCGGGCCGAAAAAGTGCTGCAATATCGACCATTGTTACATTTGCTGATAACCGTCCGCATGACAGCTATTATTTTCACAACCCGAAAAAAATAATTTCCGGTGCGCCAAGAACGCCGTGGATAGATGTGAACAATCTAAAGCTGGTCTCAAGACATTTCAATGTCATACTGACAACTGAATTTTTTGATAGCATTGGTAGCGGAGCGGATCAGGAAGAAATCGAGGACTTTTTCAGAAGTTTGTATTATCGATTTGTTTCATTTGTCCAGGCTAAACAGGGATATGATTTTGACATGACCGCCTTGATACCTGGCAAGGTTTCATTCGACTTCAAAAAGTATAAGTTGAAATTCCTGGAGGAAATGGATGAACTGAAACACAAGGTTGAGGATTTCCCAGAAAATTATAAAGAAGATGATAATTCTTCCAAGACGGTTCTAGACACCTTACTTGAAGCGGGAATATTCCCGACATATTCATTCCCGAAAGATGTCGTAGGTTTTTATGTAGAGAACAAAGCTGGAAACAGGATCGATCAAAAGCCTGACCGTTCCCTTGATATGGCCATCAGTGAATATGCACCTGGACGAATTATCGTTATCAACAAGGAAACATATAAATCTGGCGGTATTTACAGCTTTCATTCAAAGTTTAAGCCCGGTGAGCTGGAACACCCGGCGCGGCCATATTTTGATAGTAAAGATTACTATCGCCCTTTGTACTATTGTGATGAGTCTTCCTGTAACTGGATGGGATTGTCATATAAACAGATATGCCCATTCTGTGGCAAGGAAAGTATCAGAGAGAAACACCTTCTTAAGCCTTGGGGATTTGCACCAATTGCAGGGAGAAAACAGAATCCAGCAGATGATGATGGGGAAATAACATACGCCGAGGAACCGAGCTATTCTATTACACCTGCAGAGGACGAAATGGTCAATGTGAGTGATTATAGAAATCTCAGATATTCAAAGAGGTCGGACGATCCGTTGATCATATTGAATAAAGGGCCTGTGGGAAAAGGCTTCTGTGTATGTAAGGATTGTGGCGCAGCAGTACCGGGTGATGATCCGGCTCCACTGGAAAAAATATGGAAACCATTCCGGCATCCGTATAAGGACTATGTCTGTCATCATCCTTCATCCCAAATTGTTAATTCATATTTGGGAAACCAATTTAGGACGGATATGGTTGTGTATGAGATTACGCTTGATAATACCGAAATCAACACATGGGGACTGTGGATACAACGTGCTGGACAGACATTGGCTGAGGCAATGACATTAGCAGGAGGACGACTTCTGGACATTGAATTCAATGAAATAAAAAGTGGCTATCGCCTTCGCTATTCCAGGGAAGAGAGAAAGACTTTTGTAGACGTTTTCCTATTTGACAGCCTTTCCAGTGGTGCGGGATATTGTTCTGCACTTGCAGACAGAACCGAAGAACTGATGAAAGAAACAAAAATAGTGTTGGAGACCTGCTCTGCCGAGTGCGACAGTGCCTGCCATGAATGTATGATGCATTATTGGAACCAACGTGTCCATAGTAAGCTGGATCGGTTTGCCGCTTTAGAGCTGCTGAATTGGAGTAAGGACTCATCGCTACCGCCTTCTATTCCGTTTGATAAACAGAAAGAACTGTTGGCACCTTTGAATTCTCTTGGTTCTGAATATCAAATAGATTCTGATGGTGATAAAAGTTATATTCATTTCCGGGGAAATACAAAAGAGATAGTCGTTTATCCGTCAATGTGGAGCGAACATAACAGAAGGATTCCTAAAGGGGTAGTGTCTGTGCCTGATAAATTGTTGAAGTATGCGCTTCCAAAAGCAGATTCAGTTATTAGAGAGCAAATTTGATACAGGCGAAGAATGATGACTGGAATACATTTTTTACTATTGTTATGATGACTGGTCACAAACAATTTATGAAGTTGCATAACTGGATGCGAGCGGCAGGGTGATGATCAGTGAATTCGATGCGGGAAAGGGTTAGCATAAAGAGCAATGTATCTGGCTGCTGATCGATGAGGGACAGTAATCTGACAATGAGTGATAAAAATACCAGCAAATTCATAAGCCTCATACTTCGACATCATCCTGAAGCCATTGGAATCACGCTCGATAAGCATGGCTGGGCTGTTGTCGATGATCTGATCGAAGGTGTTAATAAGACGCATCCTCTGGACATGGAGTCTCTTGAGAGGATCGTTACTCAGGATGAAAAGCAGCGTTACTCCTTCAATGAGGACAAGACTCTCATCAGAGCCAACCAAGGGCATTCGATCCCGGTCGATGTAGAACTGCCTGAAGTGATACCTCCGGCGGTTCTTTATCATGGGACGGGAATAAAGTATAAGAAATCCATAGATGAAGAGGGACTCATTCCGAAGTCCAGGCTGTATGTACATCTCTCAGGAGATGCAGAGACAGCCTTGAAAGTAGGGCAGAGACACGGCAAGCCGGTGATCTATACTGTTGATACAGCAGCAATGCATGCAAACGGTTACAAATTCTATCGCTCTGTGAACGGAGTGTGGCTGACTAAGAAAGTCCCTGCAAAGTATTTGTCTGTAATCAAATGAGGAGAATGCGTTATGACGATTCCTGAAATAAAGCTTATGAATGGCCTCAAACTGTCTGGCATAGGATTCGGCACATATAAGGCGGGAGAAAAGAGCTTTGAGGCCGTGTGCGCGGCGCTTGATGCCGGCTACAGGCTCATAGACACCGCTTCTGTATACGGCAATGAAAGAGAAGTGGGAGAAGCCGCAGCTTCATGCAATGTTCCCCGCGAAGAGCTGATCATCACTACAAAGGCGTGGAGGACCCAGCTCGGATATGATAATGTGCTCCGGGCGTATGAGCAGTCTCTGAAGAAGCTGAAAATGGACTACGCTGACATCTACCTGCTTCACTGGCCTGCGAGAGATTATAAGGTCGACAGAGACAGCTGGCGGGCGATGGAACGCCTGTACGACGAAGGCCTTGTAAAGGCAATCGGTGTCAGCAACTACCTTACGCACCATCTCGAAAACCTGCTCGCGGTATGCAATGTAGCGCCTATGCTGGACCAGATAGAGTTCCACCCGGGATACACTCAATGGGACACAGTGTCATTTGCGCAATCTCATGAGATATGCGTTGAGGCATGGAGCCCGTTTGCCAGGGGCAGGCTCAATGAAGATGCGCTGCTTGTATCGCTGGCAGAAAAGTACAAAGTTTCAGTACAGACGATCTGTCTCAGCTTTGCGTGTCAGTGCGGGGTGATACCTCTGCCGAAATCCACTGACCCGGGCAGGATAAAGCAGAATCTTGCGTTGGTCACGCTGGTTGAGGATGACATCAAGAAGATACTGGCAATGCCTCAGACCGGCTGGTCAGGGCATGATCCGGATGTTGCACCCGAAAAAGACGTGCAGGTACCGGACTGATCGGACCGGAAAGAGGCAAGACATATAAGATAGGTGAAGCAGATGATAGATGCAAAACAAGCTAAACAGAGGCTTATAGAAGGCAATCAGAAATACATGGGCGCTCTTACACCGCATGGGGACATCTCGACAGAGATCCGCAAGGATACGGCTCAGAACGGGCAGCATCCTTATGCGATAGTCATTACATGCTCGGATTCGCGCGTCATACCGGAGAGCATATTCTCCGCAGGCATAGGCGAGCTGTTCGTGGTAAGAGTAGCCGGCAATGTCATAGATGATCACCAGCTCGGAAGCATCGAGTACGCGGCAGACCATCTTGGCACCAAGCTCATACTGGTGCTCGGCCATACCAGGTGCGGAGCGGTCGACTCAGCAATAAAAGGCCATGCCGGCGGGTTCATCGACTCGATCATAAAGGATATTGAGCTTGCAATAGGCGACGAGAAGGATCCATACAAGGCGAGCTGCCTCAACGTGAAGCACGGGGTGGAAGTCATAAGGCATGAGCTGGAGATCCATCCGGTGCACGATCCTGAGGGCCTGGTGGTCGCCGGAGCTATCTATAACATAGAAGACGGAAGCGTGGAATTCCTCGACTGATTTTATGAAAGTTACTGTTCTTGTAGATAACAATGACGGGGCAGGCCTCAAGGGTGAATGGGGTCTCTCGTTCTATATAGAATACGCGGATAAGACCGTGCTGCTCGATGCGGGTCTCTCACCGCTGTTTGCAGTAAACGCGGAGAAGCTGGGGATCGATCTCAACAAGGTCGATCTTGCCGTTCTTTCGCATGCTCATGACGACCACGCGAACGGGCTGGACAGGTTCTTTGAGCTGAACGATCACGCGAAACTGTATGTAGCACAGGGCTGCGAAGAGAACTGCTACGACAGACACGGCATACGCTTCAAATACGCAGGTGTTCCGCGCGGCATAATGACCCGTCATGCAGACCGGATCGTAAAGGCCGGTCCCGACATGATGATATCGGATGGAATAAGACTGCTTGGTCACAGTACTCAGGGACTTGAGAAGCTGGGCAGGATGGAGAAGATGTATCTTAAGCAGGGATTCATGCGGTACATTCCGGATGACTTCAGGCATGAGCACAGCCTGGTATTTGAGATGGGCGATGGAGTCGTCGTCTTCAACAGCTGCTCACATGCCAGCGCGGATAATATAATAAACGAAGTGATAAAGGCATATCCCGGCAAAAGGATCAACGCCATGATCGGGGGCTTCCATCTGTTCAACAAGAGCGATGATTATGTAAGGGCGTTTGCCCGCAGAGTGGGAGATACAGGCGTCGAGGCTGTGTACACAGGTCACTGCACGGGACAGAAGGCCTGGGACATTATGCACGACGAGCTGGGAGATAAGGTGCATGCACTGCAGACCGGTCTGGTATTCGAGCTTTGACACTGGCTGCGAAGCTTTTGACATAAACAACTGGAGAAAAAGTATAGATGAAATATACAGGAACCACATTCAGGCCTCCGTTCGAGGCAAATTCACTGCTCCTGCAGGTAACGACAGGCTGCTCACATAACAGGTGCTCATTCTGCACCATGTACAGGGACGTTCCGTTCAGCGTTGAGTCCATGGAGCAGATAGAGAAGGATCTGGCCGAAGCGAGAGCCTTTGCGTCAGGCGCAAGGAGAGTGTTCCTCGAGAGCGGCGATCCGTTTGCGCTCAGCGCAGCTAAGCTGGAGGAGATAGCTCTGAAGATACACGAATATCTGCCGGACGTGCAGACTATTGCCATGTATGCGTCGATCAACAACATACGCGGCAAGACAGACGAGGAGCTCATACGTTTGAGAGAGCTCGGTATCAACGAGCTGAATACTGGTATCGAGAGCGGACTCGACGAGGCTCTCGAGCTCATGAACAAAGGGTATGACAGCAAGGAAGCTTTGTATGAGCTGGGCAGACTGAGAGCTGCCGGCATGGACTACGGAGCCAATGTCATATTCGGAGGTGCGGGACCGGGCAGGCTGAGAGACAACGCAGCGGCTACTGCGGAGATCCTCAACAGGACCACGCCGTATCTCATCTTCACAGGCACTATACATGCGGACCCGGGATGTCCGCTTTACGATGACATACAGGCGGGCAGGTTCATCGAGCCGACCATCGGTGAGCATATCGACGAGGAGGAACTCTTCCTTCAGATGCTCGAATTGGATAACTGCCTGTACTTTGGGCTGCATCCGTCAAATGTGGTAAGGATGCAGGGTTGGCTTCCGAGAGATAAGGACGCCATGCTGTATGAGGTGAGACAGACAAGGACACGCCTTGCAAGGCGCCTCGATGAGAGACCGGTAAGGTATGGAGAAGGCGCAATTTTGCTATAAAGGAGATAACACTATGAACATACTTGTGCTTAACGGCAGTCCGAGACCTAAAGGGAACACAGCGCAGATGATAGACGCATTCCGCGAAGGAGCTGTGTCTTCAGGTAACAAAGTAGATGTAATAAATGTATGCAGGAAGAAGATCGCCGGCTGCCTCGCATGTGAGTACTGTCACACCAAAGGCAACGGGCAGTGCGTACAGAAGGATGACATGCAGGAGGTATATGATCTCCTGAAAGAGGCAGAGATGCTCGTGCTGGCTTCGCCGATCTATTATCACGGACTGTCCGGCCAGCTGAAGTGCACCATAGACCGCTTCTATGCAGCCGCATACCCTGAAAAGCCTGCGCACTTAAGCAAAGTAGCCATGTTCCTCAGCTCAGGCGATCCGGACATGTATGAAGGAGCCATGTTCTCATATAACGGTGACTTTCTTGGTTACCTCAAGCTGGAGGATATGGGAGTATTTACACATAGCGGATATGATCCGGGCATGTCGGAGGAAGAACTCCGGAAGCTGAGAGAGTTCGGAGAATCATTAAGCAAATGAAAGTTACAGACAGGTAATCAAAGTTGATTTTTAAAGGTTTAGGCACAGTAATAAATGTACTGGCAATCATAGGAGGCGGACTGGTCGGACTTGCCGGAGGCCGCTTCATCAAGCAGAACTATCAGGACATGGTGCTGAGAGCGACTGCTATCGCCATCATGTTCATTGGCGCTTCAGGAGCTTTCGCAAAACTTATCGTTATCAACGACGACGGCACGCTCGGCACGACAGGTGCTATCAACATATGCGTCTCGCTGGCGCTGGGAGCTCTGATAGGAGAGATCATCGATATTGACGGCTTCTTCGAGAGAATAGGCGCGTGGTTGAGGCACAAATCCGGAAGCGACGGAGATAACAGGTTTATCGACGGTTTCGTAACAGCCTCGCTGACCTGCGGGATCGGTGCGATGGGGATCATGGGGTCGATCCAGGACGGCGTTTACGGCGACTACAGCATACTTGCCGCCAAGGCAACGATAGATTTTGTGCTGCTCCTTGTGATGACGTCATCGCTGGGTAAAGGATGCATATTCTCGGCGCTGACGGTTGGAGTACTGCAGGGAACCATGACTGCGCTTGCCGCTGTTCTGGCAAGATTTATGAATGACACCATGCTTAACGCGATTTCGATGACCGGAGGAATACTGATTTTCTGCATCGGGTTCAACCTGATGTGGCCTGGTAAGATAAAGGTGGCCAACCTGCTGCCGGCACTGGTCATAACGGTACTTATCGCGCTGATATAAGAATAATGGATGCGTTAAAAAAATGAGTAAAAAAAAGTGGCATTTCAATAAAACAGTTCTTCTTATACTGCTGATCCAGATACTGGCGGCAGTACTCGTTTTGAGCGGCTGTGGAAGCAATACCCCTGAGGAAGATGCCGTGACCATGACGGAGGAAGCAGAAGATACTGCAGAAGATACTTCGGTCAGTACTGAAACAGGAATCTTCGATCTTGAAAAGGGAACAGTAATGTTAAACAGCGGGTATATGATGCCGATCATAGGACTTGGTACATGGACTCTTTCGAATGAAGAGGCAGAGGAGTCTGTATATGCTGCTTTGAAATGCGGCATGAGACTTATAGATACAGCACGGTATTATCAATGCGAAATCGGGGTCGGACGCGGTCTTCGACGTGCCATCGATGAAGGAATAGTAAAGCGTGAAGACGTATTTATTACCAGCAAGATAATGCCAGGCGACTATGACAGGGCTGCACAGGGCATAAATGATTCCCTGAACGATCTTGATGTTGATTATGTTGATCTGATGCTTATTCATCAGCCGGGATCAAATGATGAGGCCGTGTACAAAGCCATGGAGCAGGCAGTGCATGACGGCAAGGTGAGATCGATCGGGATATCGAATTACTACACTAAGGAGCAGGTGGATGAAGTCCTGTCATACGCTGAGATCACACCTGCTGTAATACAAAACGAAAACCATCTGTTCTATCAGAATAAGGCCCTTCAGGAGTACGTGAAGCAATACGGTATAGTACTCGAATCCTGGTATCCGTTTGGAGGCAGAGGCCATACCGAGGACCACTTCGGCAATGAAGTAATAAAGGAACTGGCGGAAAAGTATGGAAAGACTCCGGCACAGATAATACTCAGATGGCATATTCAGGACGGATATATAACTATCCCGGGATCAAGCAATCCTGAACATATAAAAGAAAACTTCGACATTTTCGATTTTGAACTGTCGGATGAAGATATGAAAAGAATACAGGATCTCGACCGTCAGGAGAGATATGAAAACTGGTAAAAATCAGATAATCATTCATGTGGATATGGACGCTTTTTACGCATCGGTCGAGGTGCGTGACGATCCGTCGCTGGCGGGAAAGCCGCTCATCATAGGCGCGCTGCCGACTGAGCGAGGTGTGGTCGCGACCTGCAGCTATGAGGCGAGGAAATACGGGGTCCATTCCGCCATGAATATAAAGGAGGCATACAGACGATGTCCGCACGGACTCTATATGCATCCGAATTTTGAGAAATACAGGACCGTCTCAGCTCAGCTCCGTAAGATCTGGTACGACTACGCGGTGAAGATGGAGCCGATCGCGCTGGATGAGGCCTATCTGGATGTGACCTACAGTGCCGGCGATTTTGAGCGGGCAGGCGAGATGGCGCGTGAAATAAAAGCGCGGACCCGCAGCGAGCTGGGGCTTACATGCTCGGTCGGAGTCGCTTACTCCAAGACGGCAGCCAAAACAGCGAGCGAGGAGAAGAAGCCGGACGGATACTTTGAGATCAGGACGCCGGAAGACTTCGTAAATCTCATGATAGACCGCGACGTGAAGTCGCTTTACACCGTAGGAGCAAAGACCGCAGAGAAGCTGAACAGGATCGGCATATATACAGTCCGCGACATACGGGAGCGTAAGGATGAGATCATTGAGCGATTCGGCAAGCACGGGCAGCTCATAACGGAGCTCGCGTTCGGTATAGATGACCGCAAGGTGGTAGAATATAAGCCGGAGGACGCCAAGTCACTCAGCCGCGAAATCACATTCCAGGAGGACACGGATAATTACCGGATGCTCGACGATGTGCTGGTGCTGCTGGCTCTGTCGGTTGAAGAAAGGGCAAAGCGGCATAATCTGCACGGAAAGGGCGTCACGCTCAAGCTTACATACGCGGACATGCAGAGCATCACAAGGTCGAAAGCCATCACGACGGAATGTAACGCGGCGACCATATACAGCGAAACATCGAAGCTGCTGGAGCAGGTTGAGAAGCGGCCGATCCGGCTCATAGGCACGGGCATTTACAATCTGTCCGCTGACGAAGGCCGCCAGATGACACTTGACGATTACCTGAAAGACCCCGAGAAAGGGGATCAGGAGCTCATAGATAAAAGACTGCAGGAGATGCAGGAAAAATACGGGCTCGACTTTGCCGGACATCTGGAAGATATATATCACGGCAGAGTCCTGTACCGGACGATAGAATACATGCGGAAGCATTACTGACTCAGGAGGTAAAAATGGGTATATTTGATCAGTATTTTGAAAAAGCTAAGGATCTGGCAGAGGATGCGAGAGACGGAGCCAAGGATGTATATGACGAGGTCATGAGCAGGGCAAAAGAAGTCGCTGAAGAAGGCAGTGATGCCAGAAAGCTCGTGCAGAGCGCCAAGGAGCAGTCAGCTGCCGCCGCAAAAGGAGCTAAAGAGAAGGTCCAGGGAATGATCCAGGATGCCAAGGCCATCAAGGAGATCAAGCAGGGGATCAGCGAGCTTGAGGCGCTGCCTGAGATCGATGGCTCAATTATTTATACGATGGAGATCCAGACGCTTGTCAATAATCTGCGCGCTCTGTATCTGCTTGTCGATGACAAGAGGCTCGATGATGAAACTGTGGCATCTGAGATCAAAAAAACCATGGTCAAGGTGGTACCGGATGCTGAACAGACAGGAGACGCAGCTCCGCAGAAAACGGAAGAAGAGAAGGCAATTGATAGTGCTAAAGTTATAGCTTACAATGCCTGCGTAAGAGCCCTGGAATCACTGAAACAGGATAAGTAAGCCGGGATAATGGATCTGAAACAATTCAAATGGACAAGAGAACCTGCATCGTTCGAGATGGCAGGAGATAAGATATATATAACGACTGCGCCGCACACTGACCTCTGGCAGCGCACGTATTACCATTTCCACAATGACAACGCGCCTGTGCTGCAGATGGAGACGGAGGAGAAGTTCCTCAGCTTTTCTGTCAGGACGTCCTTCGAAGAGAGCCATCACCGCTTCGATCAGTGCGGTATCGTCATGTATCTTGACAGCGATAACTGGCTGAAGGGCTCCATCGAATACGAGAATGAGGAGTACCAGCACCTCGGCAGTGTAGTCACAAACCACGGCTGGTCAGACTGGGCGACTACGGAGATACCTGCGGATATAAAGGAGATGTGGTACCGTCTGAGCAGGAGGGAGGATGACTACCGGATCGAGTGCTCAGAGGACGGCTCCCACTGGAAGCAGATGAGGATCTGCCATATGCATGAGGGCGCAGGCAAAGTGAGATTCGGCATATATGCGTGCTCGCCGGAGGACTCGTCGTTCACGGCGGTTTTCAGCGATTTTAAGCTGACAGAGTGCGCATGGCAGGCGCATGACGGCCAGCAGCCGGATCAGGAATAAAAGGGACTTAGAGAAAAAGGGGAGACAATGAATCCGATTGTTGTAAACGAAGAGAAGTGCATAGGTTGTGAGCTGTGCGTTAAGGACTGTCCGAGCAGCTATCTGCACATAGAAAACGGCAAAGCTCATACAAATACCGGCGGCTGCCTTGAGTGTGGTCATTGCTATGCAATCTGCCCGCAAGGCGCGATCACAATGACAAACTATGACTTTCCGGAAGAGGCTGCAGTACCGATGACAGAGCTGCCTTCAAATACGCTTCTTGCTGCAATGAAGAGCAGAAGGACAGTCAGGCAGTTCACGGACCAGGCTGTAGAAGAGGAGAAGATACAGAAAATCCTCGAAGCCGGCAGATACAGCCCGACCGGCGGCAACAGCCAGAATGTCTCATATACCATCCTCGGCAGCAGACAGAATGAAGCAGAAGCTATCTGCGTAGAGCTGTTCCGCAAGGGAACGAGCCTGCCGCGTCGATTCAAGGCATTTGCTGACCGCTTCAATATCTCAGATGATTTCTTCTTCAAGGGAGCTCCGCTGGTCATAGTGGTAAGCAGCGGCAGCGGCGTAAATGCCGGACTTGCGAGCTCGTACATGGAGATCATGGCTGAGAGCCTTGGTCTGGGAGTCCTTTACAGCGGATTCTTTGTGATGTGCACAAGGTTCAGCAGAAAACTGCGCAAGCTGATCAGCCTTCCAAAGGGTCAAAAGGTTGTGACATGCATGGTCATCGGATATCCGGCTGTGAAATACCACAGGATAGTGCCGAGGAAGCCTCTGCGGTCAAAGACTCTGTAACAGGAGAGAACGATCGATGCGCCGCGAACTTGAGCATTTTATGATTGGCAATTCATATGGAGGCAATCAGGACTGGTTCCGGACCTTCATGATGCGCATAGGCGGCTGCGGGGCTGAGACGGCCTGCGACAGCAGCCTGTATTTTGCGATCCACAAAGGCGTAGAGGGTATTTATCCATTCGACCATAAAAACCTCTCTAAGGGCGAATATGTGGATTTTGCGCACATGATGGAGAAGTATCTGTGGCCCAGATGGTCCGGGATAGACAAGCTCAGCATATATATAGAAGGGTATTCGAAGTATCTGAGCGACAGAGGAGTGACCTGCATAAGCATGGATACTCTGGACGGCAGTGAGCCGTATGAGAAGGCTGTCGCGACTGTAAAGAAGCAGATAGACGGGGGATATCCGATCCCGACCCTGATCCTCAACCACAAGGACCGTATGCTGAAAGATTTTGTATGGCATTGGTTCCTGATCAACGGATACGATGAGAAAGACGGCGAAATGATGGTCAAAACCGTTACTTACAGCGGTTACTGGTGGTTCGACCTCAGGAAAATGTGGGATACAGGGTATAATAACAAGGGCGGACTTGTCCTGTACGGGCTGGAAACGAACTAAAACAATAAACAATTATCGGTAAATAAATGGGAAATCCTATAATAACCATAGACCTCCACGGAATGTTCCGTGAAGAGGCAATAAAAGTCATCGATAAAGCGCTGAAAACCGCAGATTCCGGCACTTATCAGATTAAACTGGTCCACGGCTACAACCGCGGAACCAGCCTCAAAACCATGATAGTCGATGAGTACAGGTATCATCCGAAGGTGCTGCGCGTCCAGCCGGGCGACAACCTCGGAACGACCATACTTGTGCTGCGTGAATTATAAAAAAGGAGAGTTGTTGTGAAAACTGTTTGCCTTTACTACAGCAGGTCCGGCAGAACCGGATCAATAATGGAAAGAATGGCCGATATGCTCGATGCGGACCTGCTTGAATACACTGATGGAAAAGACCGCAGCGGCGTTAAGGGCTACGTCGGAAGCTGCATCGACTCGTACAGACCACTGCCTCAGGTGGAGATCATCGGCGGCGAACCTGACTGGGAAAAATACGACAGAGTAATAGTCGCCATGCCTGTATGGGCAGAAGCTCCATGCGTTGTCGGCAAAGCATTCCTGAAGCAGTACAGCAGCAAGCTCAAAGGCGACCTGCATCTTGTAGTGACTCATATGTCCAAGGCTGATTACGGCAAGGCGATCGCCAAAGCCTACGCATACAGTGCAGTGAAACCGAAATCATACCTTTCACTGCAGACAAAGAACCACGACTGCGGAGCCGAGATCAAACATTTCGTACAGACACTTGAGAAATGATGAAACCAAACTACGAAGAACTTGAAAAGAATATATGCTATGTGATCAAGGAACAGCACATCAAGCTCGGTTTCAGCGAGAACAGCAGATGGCTGTATTACCCTTTGAGCGCTCTCAACCACATGATGGGCACTGACTGTGACCTCGATGAGATGGAGAAGACGCTTGAGGGTTTCTTTGATTACTCTGAAGATAGATTAGGCCCGGGCAAGGTGACGCACAAGGGCGAGAGATTCTGCCTGCACATGGACCCGAAAGCATCCGTGTATGTGCGCGACAATGTGCCTGAGGAGCCGTTTCTTGTGGAGCTTATCGATACGCTGGAGAAGCATGGCACGACCATGGAGCAGGTCGTTGATGTGTTCCGCAAGTATTCAGACAAGGTCCACGCTGAGCCGACAGATAACGATGAGTTCGACATGCTGGTGTATTTTGAGGACGGCAAGCCGGATCCATTCGTGTACTGCCTGGCAGACGAGATGGGGCACGTGACTTACCACAGGATGATAATGTCGGAGCTAAAAGAGAGACTCTAAAAAAAGGAGTGCGATATGCAATTCATTATTACTGCCTATGACGGAGCGAACATGCTGGAGAAGAGGACGGCAAAAAGGTAGGAAAATAAGGAGCTGAACGGATATGAGCTTCAGGGATTTCAACGACGAGGGTCCGGGAACATTCGGATGGGACTACGTGCTTGGTGGCAATACGACCGGGCTCTTTCCGGATGAAACATATATCGAAGTGGACGGAGATACCGTGACCGAGGTTACGTATGCCCACACAGGCGGCGGAAAATATGAACCCGTACGCGTAAACACTTACGAAACAAATTCGGAAAAGGCCGATGATGACAAGGAATAACACAAAGTATGCAATACTGATTCCGTGGGTAGAGACAGACTCCGGGAACGCGTTGCTCCTTGAGGTGCGCTCGCAGCTGGTGAAGCAGCCCGGAGAAGTCTGTTTTCCTGGAGGAAAAGCGGAGCCCGGTGAGTCTGTAATTGAAGCTGCGGTCAGGGAAACCTGCGAGGAGCTCGGGCTGGAGCCGGATGCTATAGAGGTGATCTCTGAACTGCAACCGCTCATAATGGGTGATGGCAGAGAGGTTTACCCGGTCTCCGCAAGGCTGCATATCAAAGACATAGAGAGCCTCGTGCTTTCTGATGATGAGGTAGCGGAAGTGTTTCTGCTCCCCATAAAATGGCTGGAGGAGAACCCTTCTACGCATTATGATCTTGCTGAAACACCGGATGAAGATCTTCCTGAAAAGCTCCTCAGCTATCTGTTACATTACGGCGAATACCGCAGGACCGGTCAGACAGACTATTTCGAATACGACGGTCACGGCATCTGGGGACTGACAGCAAGGATAATTAAAAAATTTGGGAAAACAGGGTCGGGACTGATAATTACATGGAAAAGGAGCAAAAATGAAAAAACAGTTTTATCTGTTATTGGCAACGATCCTGATTATGGGACTTGCGGCGTGCGGCGGCTCGCAGAACGCGAGCGTTGATACCGGAGACGCTGTGGATGAAGAGTCTTATGAAGTCATTGCGACTCTCCAAATCAATACAGATGGTATGGGTGCTATAGCTTATGGCATTGCGGGAGAGGACGTTGAATTCGATGAAAACTATCCTAAACAGTCTGCTGTTGTCAATCTCACTGAGCCTGACACTTATATGATCAAAGCAAAGCCGGATGATGGCTGGAAGTTTGTTAAGTGGACCAAGGATGGGGAGGACTTCTCTGAGGAGACTGATATTACTGTTGAGGTCACCGCTGATGTGGAATACATAGCGGTATTTGACGCAGAGTGATAAATATGAGTAATAAGAACGTTAAACTGATCAATGAGAGGCTGGACGCAGGGCTTGCACTGCTGCGCAAGTACTATGAGGTCGAGGAACAGCCGGTTGATGATGTGCTTGCAAATCCAGTAATTGGCGGAAGACCGCATCACGCAAGACGTTTTGATATCGATGGGGTCGGAAATCTGCTTGTTATGACGGTCACTGAGGCTGAGGAGAACCAGCTCAGCTCGTTTGTAATAATGCCGTACTTCAAGAATCTGCCGCTCTTCTCAACTGACTATGTGTATTCCGGAGAGAAGCGGTTCTTCCTGCTTGAGATATACGATCTGTCAGTCAGACACGATGGTATATTTGAGGCTGGTATAGAAAGCTTCAGGGCATTCGGAGCTGAGATGACAGATATGCAGGATATCCCGACAAGGCCTGCATGGTATGACGACATCCGCCCGGTATGTCACGCGAAAGCACCGGATGAGAGCCAGGACGAACTTGCGATCGAGAGCTTTCTGGCGTTTCTGCAGCTCTTTGTCGACATGGAGCAGGCGTCGCCATATCTTGGCTCTGAAGACCTTAAGACCAAATGGGAGAAGAACAGGGAATATGCAGATCGGCTCATAGACGAGGGCGGTGTTTCTACGGACCTGTTCACGGCAGCCCTCGGAGCTGAGAATACCCGCAGGTTCTTCCACGAGGTGTTCTTCGGCGCAGACTGCTATAAACCGCTGGACCTTGGGGGTATCAGCATATTCCTCAGCAATGAGGATGCTGACGGTAAAACCAACCGTGAAAAGATCAAAGAAAACCAGCGCATAATCCGCAGGATCGCCACAACAGATAAATCAAAGAGCTACGAAGATTCCGATCAGGACGCTCAGACCGGAAAATACCCTGCGGGAGTCGTGATGCAGGATGGCAAGCTGATCGGCTTTGGCATACATATTTTCAACGAAGACGTTTATCCGCTGCAGAGCTTTGAAATCTATCTGAGAAACTGCGGACTGTGCGGTCCGCTTGACCTCTCGAATCATAAGGATCTCATGTTTATCGACATTTACCACAACAGTGTCGATGCCATCGATGTGAGCGGGGACGTTTCGCTGAGGATTCTCGGGATCCAGGATAATGATATAAGATCACTTGATGTGAGCGATCTTGCGGCTTGCCAGGGCATAGATGCGGGCATGAACAAAATCAGCAGCCTGGATGTCAGCCATAACAAGGAGCTCGTCGAGCTGTACATAAACGACAATAAGTTCACCGAGATCGACCTCAGCGCATGCCCGAAGCTCAAATATTTCTACTGCCATAATAACGACATCACCGAGCTCGATACTACGGCGAATCCGCTCCTCAGGCATCTGAACGCGACGGGCAATCCGATGCGCAGCATCAGTTCATTGGCGCCTCAGAGAGAGGAGCAGCTTACGCTCAAGCTGACAGCTGAAGGAGCGGGCTGTGTAGGACTGAAGTTCAACCCGGTGTATAATGCACAGTGGAAGGAGACAGGCGAGTGGCAGCAGTCGTACTATGCGTATCCGGCCGAAGGGCATGTGTTTGAAGGATGGTATGACGAGGCCGGTACAAAGGTATGCGGCGAGGCTGAGTGGTTCGATGAATACGGCGCAAGCCGCGTGCTTACGGCAAAATTTGTGTAAAAGTAGTTATGAAACAGGAAACGATCGACAGAATCAGAAAGTTCACATCTGACAGGGAATGGGAGCAGTATCACACTCCGGTGAACCTCGCAAAAAGCATTTCAATCGAGGCAAACGAGCTCCTCGAGTGCTTTCAGTGGAGCGATACGGATTTTGACATAGATCACGTTAAGGAAGAGCTGGCGGATGTGATGGTATACTGCCGCAATATGCTGGATGAGCTCGGCCTGGATGAGGATGAGATCATCAACAGCAAGATGGACAAGAATGAGGCGAAGTATCCGGTGGAGCTCGCAAAGGGCAGTGCGGAGAAGTATACGGAGCTGAAGAACAGGAGCAGGGAGTAGTTATGGAACTGTTAGCAGATATAGTTGTAAATCTGGCTCTTTTACTTGGCATATTTCTGCTGCGCTGGTGCAAGATCCACAAACAGGCGACACTTGCAATATTCATCATTATAATGATGATCATTGATGTGATATTTATACTTTGGCGGTTTGGCTTTATGCAACGATAGACCAAAACATGGAGGGTAGAGATGGATAAGATACAAACACCTGCAACTGACGCACTTGATGCGGTGAATGCAGAATATGAGTTTCTGGAAGCGCCGGGAGCAATCAGCGGTGAGGACTACTCAAAAGCAATCGGACCTGAAAAGGCTGCAAGGCTGTTCAAGACTCTGGTAATGAAGGGCGATACCACAGACAGCGTATATGTATTTCTGATACCTGCGCTTTCAAAGCTGTCACAGAGGCAGACTGCAAGGGCTCTTGGGGAGCACGCGCTTGAGATGCTCAAGCCAATCGACCTCAAACATCTGACGGGCTATACGCATGGCGGAACCTCACCACTGGGAATGAAGAATAAGTACAAGGTGATCTTCGACGAATGTGCGGGAGACATGAAGACTGTCATTATCAACGGCGGAGGCGGCGGATATCTTGTAGAGCTCACGCTGGACGAGTTTGCCAAGGCGCAGCCGTATGAGCTCATGCCGCTCAAGAAGTAGGACTATACGGAGGCAGGGGACTATGAAGAGACAGAAATATCCCATAAACCGGGAGTACTTTCCGCTGAGCCTGTACACGCCGACTATGACCCGCAAGGGCATTGAGCGCGCAAACAGGCTGTACAGAGAGCCTAAATCGATATACAGAGACCCCGAACTCATCATAAGCAAGGTGAATATACCGGGAT
This sequence comes from uncultured Eubacteriales bacterium, assembly GCA_902801255.1. GTDB lineage: Bacteria > Bacillota > Clostridia > Peptostreptococcales > Anaerovoracaceae > Crickella. Next base: position 38,837 of record CADCHO010000008.1, read on the forward strand.
ACAATGACGGGGAGATAGAGCTGATGCTGATCACTCCGGTAGACATTGAAAGACCTGCGCCTTGTTTCTATCACATCCATGGCGGCGGTTTCGTATTCGAGGCGACTTCGGCACACTACAGACGTGCGGTAAGCTTCGCTAAGGAAGCGGAGTGCGTCGTAGCATTTGTAAGATACAGGCAGGGTCCGGATTACACTTTCCCGTATCCGCAGGAGGACTGCTTTGCTGCACTGGTGTGGCTGCATGAGCACGCCGCTGAGATCGGTATCGACCCTGACAGGATAGGTATAGGGGGAGACAGTGCCGGCGGAACACTGGCTGTCACATCGTGCCTCATGGCACGCGACAGGGAAACAGGGATCAAGCCGCTTTTCCAGCTGCTCATCTATCCGTTCCTGGACAGACGGGGCGGCGAGTCCTACCGCAAATACACGGATACACCGGTCTGGAATTCAACACTATCCAAGCAGGTAGATCAGTTCATAAATCCTAATCCCGAGGACACGCCGCTCGCATACAGGTCGCCTGTAGAGGCGGACAGCCTGGAGGGACTGCCTCAGGCATATATCGAGGTAGCGGAGTTTGACGCACTGCGCGATGACGGGATACTGTACAGCAAGCTCCTGCAGGAAGCCGGCATAGATGTGGAGTTCCACGATACGCACGGCACCATGCACGGCTATGACTATATTCTGAAAGCGCCTACTACACAGTTGATGCAGGTGCTGAGGATAGAATACATGAAGAGGAAATTTGGAAACGAGGGAAGTGCCCGCTGATCGGACTTGTTCGGGTCATTTACCTTAAAAAGGAGGAGAAAACAATGGAATTCAAGGAAGTAGTAAAGAACCGTTACTCATGCAAGAAGTTCAATGGCGAGAAGGTTTCACCTGAAAAGCTGGAAGCTATTCTGGCTGCAGGACGCCTTGCTCCGACCGCCAAAAATCTCCAGGAACAGCACATCTATGTGGTGCAGTCCGAGGAGATGCTTGCGAAGATCGACGCTCTTACGCCTTGCCGCTACAACGCGCCAACAGTGCTTGCAGTAGCATTCGACAAAAACAATGTCTTCACTTATCCGGGCGGAAAGAGGGATTCCGGAGTAGAGGATGCGACTATAGTTGCGACACACATGATCCTTTCTGCAGAAGACGAAGGCGTGGACAGCTGCTGGGTCAACTTCTTCGACCCTGATAAAGCTGCAGAGGCGCTCGGACTGCCGGAGAATGAAGAGGTCCTCATGCTGATGGATCTCGGATATGCAGCTGAAGGCTCCGGTCCGCTTGCAAACCACGGATCAAGAAAGCCTCTGGCTGAGACAGTTACATATTTCTAGAGATGAGCAATCTGATAACCCGTACAACTGAACTTGCGATGTCAGTGACACTGACTTACATAAAGCCGGGCGACACGGTCGTTGACGCGACTTGTGGGACTGGGCAGGATACCGTTGTGCTTGCGCGTGCGGTAGGGAGCGAGGGCAGCGTCTATGCTTTTGATATCCAGAAGAACGCGCATCTGCTCACGGAAGCCCGCCTTAAATCGCACGGAATCGCTAATGTGCACCTGGTGATGCAGTCGTTCGTATCGATGAGCGAGCATATACCGGAGAGGAGTGCTTCCGCTGTAGTATTCAACCTCGGCTATCTGCCGGGAGGCGATCACAGCATCACGACTAAGGCAGACACGACGCTTGAAGGACTTGAGGTCGCACTCAGGACCATCAGACCGGGCGGCATAGTTACAGTGGTAATGTATGACGGTCATGACGAAGGCGCAGAGGAGAAAACAGCGGTCCTCGAATGGGCAGAAGCTCTCGATCAAAAGAAGTTCCACGTGGCATACGTAAGTCTGCTCAATCAGAAAAACCATCCGCCTGAAATTCTTTGGATAACAAGGAAGTAAAACACATAAAAAAGCAGCAAACAGGAGGTTACATTATGTTTGGATCATTAACCGAAAAGGCGAGTTCCTTGGAAACAAAACTCGCGCTTTACATTGTAGCAGGTGTCATAGTACTTGTTATCGTCAACTTGCTTCTCGACGGGATAAGAAAGTACATCAGAGGCCTTGATACAGCGGCTCTCGGAGCTCTTCTTATCTTTCTGGGATATAAAGCTGCAGAGCTCAAGCTGGTCAGCGTGCTGAGCAACCTCCTGTATCTTGTGGGAGGCACACTTTTCATAACCGGAATTCTCATTTTCGTTATCAAGACGATAATAAAGCGCAAACGTGCTGTGGTAAGAAGCGGACCGCCGATGCCAAAAGAACCGGCACCAAAAGCAGATAAGGCAGAAGAGCCGAATCCTGCAGAGCCAAAGCATGAAGAATCAACGAGTTCAGAGCCTAAGCACGCAGCGAAAAAGTAAAAAAGCGAAAAGCAGGGAAAACAATGAAAATACTGGTACTTGAAAGCAGCGGGAACATCAGAGGTTCCTCAAATATGCTCGCGGACGAATTTATCCGCGGAGCTGAAGAAAACGGACACGAAGTCACCGTTTATAACGTTATCAGAAAGAACATCAGGCCTTGCCTGGGATGCGGCAACTGCGGCATGTCCGGCATGTGCGTTCTTAAGGATGATTACGAGAACGAGCTCAAACCGCTGATAATCGCCAGCTACATGATCGTATTCGTGATGCCTGTCTATTACTACAATTGGCCGGCGCCTCTTAAGGCGTGCGTGGACCGCTTCTACAGCTTCACAGTCGAGCTGACTGCGATGCACAAGAAGACTGCGTTCCTCAGCGTCGCATGGGACGACACGGACACAGTCTTCGACATCCCGAAGGCATATTACAAGCAGATTTGCAATTACATGCAGTTTAAAGACTGCGGAATGGTGCTCGGCAGAGGATGCGGAACAACGTCCATGACAAGGAGCAGCGATTATCCGAAGCAGGCATACGAACTCGGCAAAAGCGTATAGAATAAACACAGAGACTATCTGTGAATAAAAGGGGGTAGACTATGAAGATCAATGTAAACGGAATCGAAATGTACTACGAGAAGTACGGCGAGGGAAGACCGCTCATCCTGGTACACGGCAACAGTCTGGACCACACGGAATTCAAGGATTCCATCTGGCTTCTCAGAAGGCATTTTGCAGTGTATGCTGTAGACTCACGCGGCCACGGTCTCAGCACAAAAGTAGATGAACTGCACTACTCGGATATGGCGGATGACATGGTTGCTTTCCTGGAGCAGCTTGACCTGAAAGACGTAGTCTACTTTGGTCACAGCGACGGTGCGATCATCGGACTGCTTACAGCCATGAGAACTGACAGGATTGGTCTTCTGCTTTCCGGCAGCGCCAACCTCACTCCGAATGGAGTAGCTCCTTGGCTCAGAACAGGGGTCAAGGTCGCGCACTCGCTCACCAAAGATCCGAAGATGCAGATGATGCTGATGGAACCGAACATCGCTCCTGAAGAACTGGCGACGATAAAGACGCCTACCGTGGTTATCGCCGGAAGCAAGGATCTCGTGGATGAGAAGGAGACCAGACTCATTGCTGAGTCGATACCTGGCGCAAAACTGCGTATCCTTGAGGGCGAAGGCCACATGAGTTACGCCACGACCGGCAGCCATCTTGCGGATATCATAATGGAAGAAGCAGGGATCAGAGAACCGGGCGATGCCAGAACGCTTACAGAGCCTCAGAAGAAGATTCTCAAGGGAGCTCAGCAAGGCGAAGTCGATGCGGCGTACATGTATGAGAAGCTGGCTGAGGCAGTGACTGATACTGCCGACAAAGAGGCATTTGAGCGGCTTGCCGGGGACGAGACAAGGCATGCGAACGTGTTCTTCCAATACACAGGACAGACGCTCAGGCCAAATCGTGCCAAAGCGATAATCATTCCTGCGATGTACAAGACTATTGGCAAGGACAAGCTGTATCCGATCATCGCGAAGGCCGAGTACGATGCAGCTGAGAAGTATAGAAATATAATCACGGATTTCCCTGAAGTGGTTGAAGTCATGAATGACGAGGTCCACCATGGGGATGCCGTGATGGGATTACTGAAATAGGGCGAAATGAAGACATTGGGGGACTGAGATGTATTCCAACGAGGATCTGATAAAGGATTGCCTGGAACTGTTCAGACAGACAGAAGGCAATAAAGTGGACATTCCGGGCATCGGCGAAACGGTGATATATGAGTGGCTGCCTGAGGCAAAGTCAGTCATCTCAATGTTTCTCCCGTTCTCTGAAGCACGGTAAGAACAATCTGAAATGTCATCTGCATGTTCAGAAGATGAAGAAAAAATACTCGCCGCGTTATGGCTGCGGTAAGTGTCAGGTTGGAGTACCGTGTGAATTCCGCTCACCGGTGAACAAGTAATAGCACAAAAGCGCTGAAAACTTATATACATATCAATGGACAGGATGCGCATCAGAACAATCATAAATATCATTCTCGTAATCGTGGTGCTCGGTTCGTGGATCGCTCTTTTCGTTTCTTCGTCCGGAACACTCATGCATAATGGAATCAACAGCCTGAAATACTTTACTGTGCTGTCGAATCTGCTCGAGGGAGCAGCATCGGCCGCATGGCTGGTCAGCTCACGGAGAAACGGCAAAGCGAGCTCCCACGCAGAGCAACTGAAATATGTTGCGGCTGCAGCAGTCGGACTAACATGCGTAGTAGTTCTGACCTTCCTTGGACCGCTTTATGGATATCCGGAGATGTTCGCAGGACCAAGCCTGTACATGCATCTTCTGACGCCTGTTATCGCGATTGCCGAGATCATCTTCTTATCGGACTTCACATATACGCGTAAAGACAACAGACTGGTGATGCTCTCACCGATAGTGTATGGAGTCTTCTACCTGGGAAACAATCTGATCAACGGCATAGGGGAGTGGCCGGATACGAACGACTGGTATCTGTTCCTGACATGGGGCTATCCGGTCGGGATACTAATATTCACTGTCATATGCGCAGTGACGTGGCTGCTGGGTCTGGCAATGCGAAAACTGCATAGGACACAAGCTTAAGATTTCGCGGCTGATATGCGGCCGGTATAATAAAAAAAATATATTTCTTACTGGAGAGTATTTATTAATGGAGAATTCAAACAGGGAGCTGTTCAGAACTAAAAGTGAGTTTTTGAAAAAGCTGTATTCCAATATCCTTTTCGTCGCAGTCGTAGAGTATTTAATTTACAACAAGGGCTTGACTTTAAAGTATACCGCCGAAGCGGCTTTCGACCCGTTCGCCTCGATAATCAAAGAGGAATTCGACTTATACTATAATCACTATTTCTGGCTCATAGTTCCGATCATACTGACGCTGGTTTTCATGCGCCTGACCTGTCCCGGCGCACTTTATATTTTTAAAGAAGGCAGTTTTGGCAGAAGGCTCAGATCATTATTCACCGGACTTTTGATCGGTGTTGGCATTACTTGCATTCTTAACTTTACGGCATGGATCTCCGGAACGACAGTTTTCTCTTATAACAGATTTGACTGGCTCCTGATCCCGCTTCTGCCTCTTGTATTCATACAGTGTACGGCTGAGGAGATGCTACTGAGAGGTTATGTACCTGCGGTCCTCGGTGAAAAACACAGCTGGGATGTTGTCTGCTTTGTCAGCGGCACACTATTCATATTCCATCACGTGCTCAATATGGAAATATACGGTTTCGAAGCAAGGTACTGCCTGAATCTCTTTTTGATGGGTGTATTCTTCTGTCTCATGATGAAATGGGAAGGGAACTTCTGGGTAACTAGCGGCATTCATACCGGATGGAACTATACACAGCTGTTTTTAATGGGAACTTCCGCAGGAAATAAGTCTATGGGAATCATCACAGGTAAGGCTGATTACAACCCTACCTTTTACGATGAAAAATATGGATTTATCAGTGCAGTTATCACAACTGTATTGTTCACTGCACTGATCCTCTTTCTGATATACAACCTCTCGAAAAGAGGTAAGCTTGAAGGGTATAGAGATGAGTAGAGAAAACAATGAGAAAAAACCTGTCGTAGCGATTTGCTACGATTTCGATAAAACGCTCTCGCCTGACAACATGCAGGCGCAGGGCTATCTTCAGGCGATCCAATATGAGAACCAGGATGAGTTCTGGAAGGAGACGATGGACCTGGCGCGCGCCAACTGCATGGATTCGAACCTCGCGTGGATGTACCTGATGCTGAAGGGCGCGCGCGGCAAGGAGATCTTCAGGCGCGACATGCTTGCGGGCTATGGTGCAAAGGTCGAGCTCTATGACGGCGTCGCTGAATGGTTTGACCGCATCTGCCGCTATGGGGAAGAGCATGGAGTCATTGTTGAGCATTATATACTGTCGTCCGGCCTCAAGGAGATGATCGAAGGCACATGCATAGCAGACAAGTTCACCATGATCTATGCAAGTTCGTTCTACTACGATGAGGACGGCGTAGCGATATGGCCGGCGCAGGTCGTCAACTACACCAGCAAGACGCAGTATCTGTTCAGGATATCCAAGGGAGTGCTGGATGTGAACGACCCGGCCGTGAACGATTACTTCCCGCCGGATGAGATCCGCGTACCGTTCAAAAACATGGTATACATCGGAGACAGCGAAACCGACATCCCTTGCATGAAGCTGGTCAATTCGTATGGCGGCTACTCAATAGGCGTATACGATCCGGTGACCCGCGATACCAGAAGGGTGCTCAAGCTGATGGACGAGAACAGGATAGGGTACTACGCTCCTGCGGATTACACTGAGGGCTCCGAGATGGATGAGCTTATCAAGGGTATTATTGAAAAAACTGCGAACCAAGACAAGGGCGGTCAGCGATAAACAAACAAGGCGGAATAAGAAAATGAAAAAGAGACGCATAACATTCAATTCACCGGTAGTTTTAACATTTGTGATCATAAGCCTCGGCGCCATGGTTGCAAACTACCTGACTGCCGGACTCAGCAATAAACTGCTGTTTATGACATATCACTCATCGCTGGCTTCACCGATGACTTACGTCAGATTCTTTACGCACGTGCTCGGGCACGCGAACTGGAGCCATTATATCAGCAACATGATGTACATGCTACTTCTGGGACCGATGCTCGAGGAGAAGTACGGTTCGAGGACTATGGTCGAAGTGATCCTCATTACAGGTCTGATGGCAGGACTCGTGAACTGGTTCCTTTTCCCGGCAACAGCTCTTTGCGGAGCAAGCTCGGTGGTGTTCGCATTCATACTGATGACGTCCTTTACGAGTTTCAAAGAGGGCGAGATCCCGCTGACAGTCATACTGGTCGCAGTCATTTTCATAGGCCAGCAGGTCTATGAAGGACTGTTTGTAGCAGACAATATCTCCAACATGGCGCATATAGTAGGCGGTATCGTAGGCGCTGTCGCGGGCTACACATTGAATAAAAAGGAATAATCATGTCACCGTTATTAATGAAGGCTGTTATAGCCATTACACTTGCACTGATTTTCTATACGATAGGCGTCTGGTCGGAGCACCGCGCTAAGCTGCTCAAACCGGTACACCTTGTATTCTTCTGGCTCGGCCTCTGCGCAGACACGACAGGCACCTTGATGATGTCAAAACTTGCAGACGGATCAGGCGGCGGTCTCATGGGAGCGCACGGTATCACCGGCATGATCGCTATCATTCTGATGATGATCCACGCAGTCTGGGCAACAGTCGTACTGGTGCGCAAGGACGAGAAGGCGATGCACACCTTCCACAGATTCAGCATTGTTGTGTGGGTCATCTGGCTCATCCCGTTCGCACTCGGAATGATGATGGGGATGCATTAACGATGATAATAGGAGCACATTGATGGAAAACAGATTCAAACCGGGAGATATAGTACAGCACTTCAAACGCGAGATGCTGAATGAAGAGGAACTGGCAGCCAACAAGTATCTATACGAGATCGTTGGGGTCGCAACACATAGCGAGACGCGCGAACCTATGATGGTCTACAGGCCTCTTTACGATGACGGAGGCATGTACGTGCGTCCGCTTGAGATGTTCCTCAGTGAGGTCGACCACGAGAAATACCCGGATGTGAGGCAGAAATACAGATTTGAGAAAACGGCTGAGTTATAGACATTGTTGCTCAGCACGGGATTAATAGATCCCACCAGTCAGCGTTGGGGCTCCCAGAGCAGAGCCGCAGTATTTACATAAAGGCAATTCTCACTCATTTCCGTACTTGGCGGCGGTACTTATAAGCGGGACGCGATAAAAGGTAGGTAAATCTTGCACAGGTACCGAAATAAAATCTTTTTTTCAAGATTTGATTCATTTACTGCAGCAAATACAATCGAAAAATAAACAAATCTTGAACACTACCAGTGCTTATGGCAGGTTGTTCAAGATGCTACTCGAAAAATCTTGTACAGAGCAAGGGAATCCGCTTTTATTTTCAAGATTGTCCCCGGAACATAAGCCTACCACGATACAAATCTTGAAAACTCAGGGTTAATATGGGCTGCTATACAAGATTTGCGACAAACGCGATAAAAAGCGCGATCGACGCGGTAAACACAACTACTATGAGACTTTTCATTGCAATTAATCTGAATGAGGAAATGAAGGATGCGCTGATAGACATCCAGGACACCATGAGAACTTACGGTGTCCGCGGAAAGGACACACCACCGGAGAACATGCATCTGACGCTTGCGTTCATTGGCGAGTACGATGACCCGGAGCGCGTGAAGGAAGTCGTGGAGAGCATTGAGATCAGGCCATTTGAGATGACGCTCAGCGGTATTGGCGCCTTTCGCGACCTCTGGTGGGTCGGTACGGAAAACAGCGCGCCTCTAATGGCGATAAGCAGAAGGCTCAGACGAGCGCTCGCAGAAGCGGACATACCTTTTGATAAAAAGAAGTTCTCGCCGCATATCACGATAATTCGAAGGGCAAACGGAACGCTTTCAAAAGAAGCAGCAGACGAGATCGCAGCGAATGAGATCACAGGGAATGGCAGAGTTTCAATGACTGTAGATCATATTTCACTTATGCGCTCAGACCGCGGCAAGTACGGAATGATATATACGGAGCTGTGAAAGAAGGGGATTCATATGAGTAATATTGACATCAGACTTATTGGCATAACTGATCTGGATACAGATTGCATCGTGAATGCTGCAAACAGCGGGCTTGCGATGGGAAGCGGCGTGTGCGGAGCGATTTTCCGTGCGGCTGGACCTCGTGAGATGCAGGCAGCTTGCAACGAGATCGGCGGCTGCCCAACAGGCGGAGCTGTAATCACGCCGGGCTTTGCGCTGAAGGCGAAGCACGTCATACACGCAGTCGGACCGATCTGGAAAGGCGGCAAAAACAACGAGGCTAAGAACCTTTACAACTGCTACATCGAATCGCTCAACAGAGCAAAGGAGGAAGGCTGTCATTCGATAGGGTTCCCCCTGATATCCGCAGGCATTTTCGGTTATCCAAAGACGGAGGCGTGGCAGGTCGCCATCAGAGCATGCCGTGACTGGATCAGTGACAATCCGGATTACGACATGGATGTTGTGTTCGCGGTTCTGGATAAGAAGATCCTTGAAATGGGTAAGGAAGCAGCAGCTCTGGGAGGGACAGGCTGGTAGACATAGAAGAGACATTGGCAGTGCTGAATTGGTATAAATGAAAGAAGAACTTTTGAGCAAGCAAATAGGCGGTAAAAACTGTTACATATATGACCGCGGAGCATCCGACGTGCTGCTGATACAGCCCGTGGATGACCACGATATAGAGGTGCTCGACAGCGAGGTCGCGGAGATCTCAAGACTTGTTGGCATTGGATTTACATTGGCCGCGTTCAAGGTAGATGACTGGAACGCAGATCTGTCGCCGTGGGAAGCGCCGCCGGTATTCGGGAGTGAAGGTTTTGCCGGAGGAGCTGAGGAAACGCTGAAGTATGTCACAGAGCAGCTGATACCTGAGCTGACCGGCGGCAAGGACGGGCTTACTGTTTCGAAGTCAGTCCCCCGGATTTTTATCGGCGGATATTCGCTGGCCGGATTCTTTGCTCTGTGGGCAGCGTATCAGACAGACCTGTTCAAAGGTGTGGCAGCAGCTTCACCGTCAGTCTGGTTCCCGGGCTGGATCGAGTATGCCGAAAGCAATGTCATAAAGACAGACAAGGTCTATCTCAGCCTTGGCGATAAAGAGGAGAAAGCGCGTAATCCTGTCATGAGAACGGTCGGAGACAACATCCGCAAACTATATGAGCTGCTGATAGCAGATCCGGCTTGTGGCAAATGCATCCTTGAGACGAACCGGGGCAATCACTTTAAAGAGCCGGATATACGTACAGCTAAAGGCTTTGCCTGGCTGCTGAATGATTAGAACAAGGGAGAAAAAATGAACGGTATTCCAAAAGATCCATTTATGCTATACAGCTTTGTAAATACAATGCTGAGAGATAAATTCAGCTCACTCGAAGAGCTGTGTTCAGCTTATGACGCCGATCCGGACGAGATAATCGAAAAATTGAGATCCGCCGGTTTTGAATACGACGCTGATCTGAATCAGTTCGGTTAAAGAGGGAGCGAAGATATGAGCCAGACTGCAGCAATTACAATTGAACCGCTTGAGCCGGAACTCTCAGTTTGTAAAGTGGAGGACTATTCGCAGATAGATATCTGCCATCCGTTCAGCTTCACAGGAAGCACAGATGAGGAGTTCTCGCTTGTATGTCCGACTGAGATGGTGCCGGCCAACACGACTGAACGTGACGATGGATGGCGCGCTTTCAGGATAGTAGGTGTGCTTGACTTTTCGCTTATAGGTATTCTTGCCGGTATTTCATCGGTGCTTGCAGAGAATAAGATCGGCTTGTTTGCTGTTTCTACATTCAACACGGACTACATTCTGACTAAAGAAGAGCATTTCGAAAGAGCGCTGGATGTGCTCAGAAATGCAGGATATATAATCAAAGGGATATAGAGGACATGAGGATCATCAGGGACGATGCAATGAATGAAAGCAGCCATCTGGCTGTACTTGAAGTTAGGTATCCTGACAAATCGGAATGGGATATTGCCGCATTCGAGCAGCTGCGCGACAGTGAGCTCGACTCAATACGGAAAGAAGGGGAGAACTACGACCGTGAGACCTGGTTCAGGCAGGATCCGTTTTTCAGATACTTCCGTAAGTTCAAGAAAACATATCCGGTAATGATGCAGGTCGAGTCGTTTCTGCTGAAGGGGCGTCCGTTCCCGGAAGGCAGATATATCAATGCTGTTGCTTTCCTGACCGAACTGAAGACCAGAATCCTTATGGGAACCCATGACGCAGAACGTGTTGAAGGCGATATCGTCATTTACACCGAGACTGAAAAAGTGCCTTTTCCGAGCATTCACGGATCGGAAGGTCACAGCTATCCGGGAGATACTACCGGGCGCGATGATGCAGGAGTGATCATAAGTATGATAGCAGGCGCCGACAGCAGGACATGCCTTCAGGAAGACAGCAAACACGTGCTGTATCTGGCATTCGGGACACCGAGCACGTCTCCGGAAGTACTGGACGAATGTCTGGATCAGGCGGAGAAATATGTGAGGACGCTTGCTCCGAATGCAGTAACAGAGAGGCATTTCGTATAATGGCGCCGGTCCTGTGAGACCGTGGAGGGACTGAGACCATGACTATAAGACTGGCAACAACTGAAGATATAGAGGGTATCAGGGCTCTTATGAAGAAGTATCATCGCGATACCATATCCGATGAGGATCGTCCTGATGGCTTCGTCACGACTGCCATCACGGATGAGCAGCTGACGGCGCTGATCAATAAGGAAAAGGGCGTTACTATATGAGGATCTGTTCTATGCCAGCCTGGTACAGTTCCGCGACAGATTTCCGCTGATGCTCACATTCGTGAACCAGATCAACGGGAGATCTGAGAATGCACACAACAACAAGGCACGCATGGAGACTATAGGCACCTTTGATTTCGGAGATAATCACTACTTTCTGATGGGTATCCGTACGGATGCGGCCGATTCATACATAAGAAAGTGTATTCTTTAGGGTTATGAAGTATGCTGTCGCATATATAATTATTGTTAATATACTGACGCTTTGCCTGTATGGCATAGATAAATCGGCCGCTATTATGCAAAAACAGCGCATTCCGAACCGCGTACTGCTTCTTATGGCGGTTATTGGCGGTTCTTTGGGGGCTTTGGCAGGGATGTATACCTTCAGACATAAAACGAAAAAGTGGTATTATACTATTACGGTACCTTTGCTGCTCGTGATCCAGATCGCGGTTGCAGTGCTGCTGCTTAGCTCCTGCGGAGCCTCATATACGCAGATCTCACAGGATGAGGCTATGCAGATGATGCAGGAGCAGACGGACTACCTTATTGTTGACGTTCGCAGGCCTGACGAGTTTGACGAAGGGCACATTGCGGGCGCCATTAACGTGCCGAATGAAGAGATAGCTGATGAGATGCCGGAGCTTCTGCCTGATAAGGATCAGCTTCTGCTGATATATTGCCGGAGTGGCAACCGCAGCAAGGAGGCATCGCAGAAACTAGCCGATATAGGCTACACTAATGTATATGAATTCGGCGGCATCAATACCTGGGAAGGTGAAATAGTTACCGGTGAGGAGTAAGAATGACAGGTAAGTTTTGCAGAGAGTGCGGTACTAAACTAGTGCCGAAAGAGTTGGAAAATGAAGGGATAGTGCCTTATTGTCCGTCGTGCGGGCAGTACAGGTTCCCTCAGTATAACGTGGCGGTAAGCATGATAGTCGTCAACGAGGAGAAGGACGAGATCCTGCTGATACAGCAATATGGAAGGCCCTCATACATTCTGGTTGCAGGATATGTGGGCAGGGGCGAAGCTCTCGAGGATGCTGTCGTGAGGGAAGTGCGTGAAGAGACCGGAATGACAGCCTCGCACATGAAATTCAACCGTACGCAGTTCTTCGAGAAATCTGACACACTGATGTGCAATTTCACGGCGTTCGTAAAGGATTCGTCAGAGCTGCACACTAACTATGAAGTTGATAAATATGCGTGGTTCACGCGCGATGAGGCGAGGGCAAACATCCGCCCTAACAGTCTGGCGGAGAAGTTCCTCGTGGCGTATTTAGACGAAGCTGAAAAAGGAGGCAGACTATGAGTAAGGTTAATGATTTTCTGACAGAAGCTGGAGTATTTTATCTTGCAACAGTGGACGGCGATCAGCCAAAGGTAAGACCGCTCGGCGCTCATCTTGAGATGGACGGCAAGGTGCTCTTCGGCGTCGGAGATTTCAAGGATGTTTATAAGCAGCTCGTTGCAAATCCAAAGGTCGAGATCGCATGCGCAAAGCCTGATGGCCACTGGCTCCGCTACACCGGAAAGGCAGTATTCGAGACAGATCCTAAGTATGCTGAGGCAAATCTTGAAGCGATGCCGATGCTCAGAAAGATTTACAACGATGAGACAGGCAACAAGCTGATGATGTTCCATCTCGAGGATGCGACTGCAGTTGACATCCCAATGATGGGACCGGGAGAGGACCTGCTGAAATAACGCGGAGGATTTTCTGAAATGAGAAAGATTCTTGTAGTAGTAGACATGCAGAACGACTTCATAGACGGAGCGCTCGGCACACCGGAGGCTGTGGCAATCGTCGAGAACGTGAAGGCAAGGATACGCGAGTACGATCCTGCCGATGTTTTCGTGACGATGGATACTCATGCGCCTAATTATCTTGAAACGCAGGAGGGAAGGAATCTCCCTGTGGAGCATTGCATCAAGGGCACAAAGGGCTGGCAGATAAGAAGCGATATTGCCTCGCTGTTGCCTGACTGGCACATATATGAGAAACCGACTTTCGGCAGTGTTGCACTGGCGAAAGACATTGCGGAGATCGCTGCGAATGAAGACATAGAGATCGAAGTGCTGGGGCTTTGCACGGATATCTGCGTGGTATCCAACGCGCTCATGCTGAAGGCTTACATGCCTGAGGTTAAGATCTCAGTCGATTCATCATGCTGCGCAGGAGTAACACCTGGGTCGCACGAGGCGGCGCTTAAAACTATGCAGATGTGTCAGATCGGAGTTTTGTAAGTAAATGGACAACTTTTTTAGAACTAAGAATGAAACCTGGAAAAAGATCCAGTCCAACCTGCTTTTTATTGGTGCAGTGGAGCTTCTGATCTACAATGGCGGACTGCTGATCAAATACATGGTTGCCGGACAGATCGATTTTTTCAAACCTATTGTGGGACCAGAATATGCACTGTACTATAATCAGAATTTCTGGATAATCATCCCGATATTAATGACACTGGCGTTTATGTGGATGACCTGTCCGGGTGCATTGAAAGTACTGACCGAAGGCAGCCTTAAAAGAAAGCTGAAATCGCTGCTCATCGGTCTGGTACTGGGCATCCTGCTCATGGGACTGCTGACCTTCCTGGCGGTTGTGTCGGGAACTATGACATTCAGGTATGACGGCTTTGAGTGGCAGCTGATCCCGGTCATCATTCCATTGTTTATACAGTGCTCTGCTGAGGAGATACTGCTGAGAGCTTATGTACCGGCAGTAGTCGGGCGGAAGCACAGCTGGGACGTGGTGTGCTTCGTCAGCGGAACGCTGTTTATCTTCCATCACATTTTCAACATGATGGGTTGGGGCTTCAGTGGCATGTTCTGCCTGAACGTTTTCCTGCTTGGAGTACTTTTCTGTCTTCTGGTCTGGACAGAGGGAAATTTCTGGATCGCTGCCGGTATCCACACAGGCTGGAATTACATACAGTCGTATATCTTCAGCATTGAAGCAAGCGGTAGTCCTGCAACGATAGGAGCTTTCCGCGGCACGATGAATCACGCTAATGGATTCTTCCATGAGAGCTATGGCTATGAAGGCTCGGTCACCGCAACGATACTGGTGACGACGCTCATCCTGTGGCTTGTCTACAGGCTGAATAAGAAGGGTAAACTGGATACAAAACAATAAAGGAGAAGGATATGAAGACTTTAGTAGCTTATTTTTCGGCGAGCGGCAATACTGCATCTCTTGCAAAGAGGGTAGCTGAGGCTGCCAAGGCTGATCTGTTTGAAATAAAGCCGGTCGAGCCTTATACCGATGCGGATCTCAGATGGACTAATCCGCTTGCGAGATGCAATAAGGAGAAGATCGGCAAAAAGGATGTGCCGATTGCGGACACAGTTGAAAACTTTGCTGAATACGAGATGGTGCTCATAGGATTCCCGGTATGGTACTATGCAGCTCCGAATATCATCGAGACATTTGTTAAGAGCTACGACTTCAGCGGCAAGAAGGTAGCGTTGTTCGCAACGTCCGGAGGAAGCGATATAAAGAAAGCTCCGGCTAAGCTTCAGCCGCTCATGAAGGGCGAGATCATCGACTCAAAGCTGTTCGCACCGGATGCAAGCTATGCTGACGTCAATGTCTGGACAAGCAATCTGAAGTAAAGGACGCAGCTGAGGGAAAAGAATGGTATATATCATCAGGCACGGAAAGACTGAAATGAATGCAAAGATGCTCATGCAGGGCAGGAGCAACCATCCGCTCAATGAGACGGGTTTCGCGCAGGCTGAGGAAGCCGCGGAACGCTTTGCGGAGATGGGCGTGAAGATCGACAAGGTCTATACAAGTCCGCTCATAAGAGCAGTTCAGACTGCAGAGAAAATAGCTCCGGATGCGGAGGTCATTGTCGACGACAGGCTGATCGAGATGGACTACGGTCCTTATGAGGGTATGGACCTCAATAACCCGGCACCTGAAGTCATAAGTTTTTTCATGGACTTCGTTAACGTTCCTGCGCCTGAAGGCATGGAACCGCTCCCGGCTATCGTAAAGAGGCTGGGCGAATTCCTAAGGGGAATCGTCAAAGAAGCGGAGAGTAAAAACATTCTTATTTCGACTCATGCCATAGCAATGAAGGGTGCGCTCGAATACCTGACACCGGAGTCAAAAGGGAGCTATTGGGCTAAGAATATAGGCAATTGCGATATCTATGCGTCTGAGGTGAAGGACGGGAAGTTCTCTGTCCCGGTATGCATAGAAGACGGTAAAAACCGCTGGGAAGGTGCAGAATAATCATATGGAATACAGAAAACTCGGAAAAACGGGACTTGAGGTAAGTGTTATAGCTCTTGGCTGCGAGGCATTCGTAGAGGACAACAGCAACGCTAAGTCGTTCCTCGACATGGCTGAGAAGGCGGGGGTCAATTACTTTGATCTGTTTTCACCGGATCCGGCTGCGAGGTCGGCGCTTGGCGAAGCGCTCAAGGGCAGAAGGGAAAAGTTCATTATACAGTCGCATATCTCTTCCGTATGGAAGAACGGGCAGTATGAGAGGAGCCGCAACCTTGATGACGTCAGGGCTGCATTCGAGGATTCTCTTGTGAGGCTCGGTACTGACTACATCGACGTGGGCATGATCCACTACTGTGATGCTGACAGCGACTGGCAGACTATAAAGGATAACGGCATCGTTGAATACGCAAAGCAGCTGAAGGCTGAGGGCAAGATACATCACATCGGCCTTTCATCGCACAACCCTAAGGTCGCAATCAAGGCGATAGAGGAGGGAGATATCGAGGTGCTGATGTTCAGCATAAATCCGGTTTACGACATGCTCCCGGGAACGGAAGTGGTCGACGATCTCTGGGCTGATGAGGTCTATGAGGGAGGATTCACCAACATGGATCCTGAACGTCAGAGACTGTACGAGCTCTGTGAGAGCAAGGGCGTAGGCATTACTGTAATGAAGGCGTTCGCCGGCGGAGATCTGCTAAGTGCGGAAATGTCTCCTGCCGGAGCGGCTCTTACACCGGTACAGTGCATAAGTTACTGCCTGTCGAGACCTGCTGTTGCAACTGTCTGCTCAGGAGCCAGAAACGATGAACAGCTGGCCGAAAGCATTGCTTACTGCGACGCGTCTGAAGAAGAACGGGACTATGCTGAAGCATTTGCCGCTTTCCCGAAGGTGAGCTGGAGCGGGCACTGCATGTACTGCACTCACTGCCATCCGTGTCCGGCCGAGATAGATATAGCCTTCGTGACGAAACTGCTCAATCTGGTAATAGCCCACAATGAGTCGAACGGCATCAAAGAGGGTACTGAAGCGTTCCGCGTTCCGGATACCGAGAGGATGCACTATGAAGTGCTTGAGAAGCATGCAGGCGACTGCCTGCAGTGCGGAATGTGCGAGACAAGATGCCCGTTTGATGTTAAAATACGCGAAAACATGAAACACGCTGAAAGGGTATTCGGATTATGAAGCAATATATAGTTGATGCGTTCACGGATAAGCCGTTCGCCGGAAATCCGGCAGCGGTATGTGTTATGGAAAAGTGGCCGTCAGAAGCCTCCATGATGAAACTAGCCATGGAGAACAATCTGTCGGAAACAGCCTTCATAGTGAAAGAGGATGAAGGATATCATCTGCGCTGGTTTACACCGGGCAGCGAGATAGAGCTTTGCGGACATGCTACTCTTGCTTCGGCTTTTGTAATACTGAATTTCGTTGAGCCCGAGAGTTCATCAGTAAGTTTCAACACGCTCAGCGGAGTGCTGACGGTTGATCGTAAGGGGGACCTTTATGAGATGGATTTCCCGACGTATGAGTTGAAGGAGATCCCTGTCACTGATGACATGGAAAAGGCTTTTGGCGTACGTCCGGTAAAGGCGGTGCTGGGGCTCGATCTGGTATGCGTGTTTGAGAAAGAAAATCAGGTCAGAGACATGGAACCTGATCAGAGCATGCTGATGAAGATTGAAGGGCGTCTGCAGAATGCCACAGCAGCCGGAAGCGAAGTAGACTGCGTGTCGCGTAGCTTTGCGCCAAAGGTTGCGATCGCGGAAGATCCTGTTTGCGGGTCGGCGCATTGCCAGATTGCGGATTACTGGTCACAGGTGCTGGGAAAGAAGGAGATACTGGCTTATCAGGCGTCAAAGCGCGGCGGTTATCTGTACTGCGAACTGAAAGGAAACGGAAGGATCTCCATAAGCGGTAAAGCAGCGCTCGTAGCAATATCTGAGATAATGGCTGAACTGTAGATTCCCGGAGGATAAAGATGAAAGATCTCGAAAAGAAGACATGCCGCATAGGGCTGGTGCAGGCCGAGCCTGTGCTGTTCAACAAAAAGGCGAGTCTTGAAAAAGCGATGGGATATATCGATGAGGCGGCGAAGAACGGAGCGGAAATCATAGTATTTCCGGAGCTTTTCATACCCGGATATCCGGTCGGTATGAATTTCGGATTCAGTGTCGGCAAAAGAACTGAGCCGGGAAGGGAAGACTGGAAACGCTACTATGATGCTTCTGTAGTTGCTGGTGCTGAAGAGTTCATGCAGATAGCTGAAGCAGCCAGAAGGACCGGCACATTTATAAGTATCGGCTTTTCTGAGAGGGACGCGGTAGGCGGCACGCTGTACAACAGCAATGCGATCTTTGAACCTGACGGGTCATACAAGTTGCATCGCAAGCTCAAGCCTACGGGCTCGGAGAGGCTTGTCTGGGGAGACGCCGACAAGCATTACTTTCCGGTCACAGATACACCCTGGGGACCAGTCGGCAGCCTGATATGCTGGGAGAGTTACATGCCTCTGGCAAGGGTGGCGCTGTATCAGAAGGGGATAACTATTTATATTTCGCCTAATACAAACGATAATCCTGAGTGGCAGGCAACGATACAGCACATAGCGATCGAAGGCAAATGCTACTTCGTCAATGCAGACATGATAATCCGCAAGGATTCGTACCCGGCTGACCTGAGGGCGGATGAGATAAAGGATCTGCCTTATTGGGTCTGCCATGGAGGAAGCTGCATAATTGATCCGTTCGGACATTACGTGACTGATCCGGTATGGGACGAGGAAACAGTCATTTACGCAGATCTGGATATGGAACTGCCGGCATCATGTAAAATGGAGCACGACGCAGTCGGGCATTATGCAAGGCCGGACGTGCTGAAGCTGGTGGTTGAAGATAAATAAAACAGTGAGGAAAAAATAATGATCACAGGAAAACAGAGAAGTGAACTGAAGAAACTGGCTCAGGATCTGAAGCCGACGGTAATGATCGGCAAGGAGGATATCACCCCAAATGTCATTTCTGCAATCGATGATTACCTGAACGCCCATGAGCTTGTCAAAGTGCAGATCCAGGAAGGCTCGCTGATGGAGCCTAAAGATGCTGCAAACGCTTTAGCTGAGGAGCTTGGCGCTGAATTCGTGCAGGCGATCGGCAGAAGGTTCGTTCTGTACAGACAGGCATCGGATCCTGACAAGAGAAAAATATATATATAATATAGGGGACTTTGCTATGAAATTCAGAATGATTCACGAGAATTTCAATGTGAGTGACCTTGATGTGTCGCTCGCTTTCTATGAAAAGGCACTCGGGCTTAAGGAAATCAGAAGAAAGACAGCAAAGGACGGTTCTTTCATTATCGTCTATGTTGGCAATGAGGAAACGGATTTTGAGCTCGAACTGACATGGCTCGAGGAGCATCCGCAGAAGTACGATCTGGGCGAGGAGGAATTCCATCTTGCCTTCAGGACTGATGATTTTGACGCTGCTCACGAGCTCCACGAGAGCATGGGCTGCATAGCCTTCGAAAATCACGATATGGGCATATACTTCATTACAGATCCAGATGGTTACTGGCTCGAGATACTGCCGCCAAGAGATTAAGGTACAAGGAGTTTCAGATGAAGTGGAGCGGTAAAGGTATAGGATGGCTGATAGCCGGTGCTTTGATATGCGCAACTGCGTTCCCAGGCAACGGGATCGCAGATGTCATAAGCACTATAGCAATAGGGCTTGTGTTTATTGTGATTTTTCTGATGAAGCAGAGGTTTCAGCCACGCGGACTGGGCTGGTTTATTGCGGGAGGCATTCTGCTCGCTTTCGCTGTGGATTGTTTCTTCAATCAGCTCGGAGCATTCTTTTCAAAGGACGGCGGGGCTGATTCCGGCCTCCTGTCTGACATGATCATTGCGCTTATCATAGCCTGCGGCTTCATGTATATGTTCTATCGCAGAAACAGGGGTGCGATGGAGGATGTTGTCAATGGTGCAGAATACGTTGAAGAAAGCGAGTTTCCGTATCAGGAAGAGGTCTTCAAAGAGGAAACTGTTACCGTGGAAACAGAACAGAAAGTAATTACACCGGAAGAAGAAACGAAAGTGGAAATTGAAGTCTCAGACGGTAAGTAATGAAGAAGCTTAACTGGATAGAGATAACAAGTTTATATATAGGCATAATAATGGGCGCGGGTTTCGCGTCGGGCAGGGAATGCTGGCAGTTCTTCGGGGTATTCGGAACCAAAGGATACGCGGGTGCTGCGGCGAGCACGGTCTGCTTTGTGCTGCTGGCGTGCATGCTGACATATATTGCACGCAGCAAGGGCACAGCAGACCTGGGCCGGCTCATCTGCCCGGTGGAGAGCCGGCCGGCCTATGAACTCATAGGCTGGGTGCTCGCCGCCATATACTATTCCATGATAATCGCCATGACAGCTGCGGGCGGATCGCTTCTTAACCAGCAGTTCGGTATCAATAAGGCGGTTGGCGGCATAATAATCGCTCTGCTTTGCATCTTCACCGTACTTGGCGATTTCGAGAGGGTGTCAAAAATCTTCAGGCTGATGATACCTGTTCTGTTTGTAATAGGTATTGCGACCATTCTGCTTACAATAAATGCTGACTTCAGTCAGAGCGGTCCGACTGAAGGCTTCACTCCGGGCCGCATGTCGCCTAACTGGCCTGTTTCCGCTCTTGTATTCATGGCATACAACACGACCGGCATGATAGCGATGTCGGGCAATTCCGCCATCAATGCCAAAGACGCAAGGAACGCTTACACGGGAGCTGTCGCAGGCACTCTCTGCCTCGGAGCTCTCACGATCCTGCTCCTGCGGGCTCTTCTGACAGACATGGCGTTCAGCGCTGAACTCGACCTGCCGATGCTGGGTTTTGCGGGAAGACTTTCACCGGTTCTCAGCATAATATACGCGGTGATCCTGTATGGTGCTGTGTATTCGACAGGTGCGAGCACATACTACGGCTTTAGTACTAAACTGAAGAACGGCAAATACAAAAAGTGGATAATCATAGGAGGAGCGCTGGCAGGATTTCTGCTGGGGCTCACTGGATTCAAGAAACTGGTCGAATTCCTTTACCCTGCACAGGGTTATATCGGGATCGTATTCATAGTTTTGATAATAATAAACTTCTGCAGAGAAATCGTAAAACATTCTGCAAGGAAAACGGAGCTATAACATGAATGACACAAGAAAGACACTCGAAGCTCTTGCAAGAGGAGAAATAAGCGTTGATGATGCACTGACCAGCATCAAGACCGAGCCTTTCGAAGATATCGGATATTCAATGGTAGACCTGCACAGAAAAGTGATGCAGGGTGCGCCTGAGGTCATATATGGTGAAAGCAAGACTGCTGAACAGATCACCGGCATCGTTGATGTGATGGTTGAGAGAGGGCAGATGCCCATACTTGTGACAAGGATAGATGCAGAAAAAGCTGAGGACCTTGCCTCTCATCATGATATTTTTTACAGCAAGGCTGCACGCATTGCTGTTATAGGCGAAAAACCCGAACCTGACGGAATCGGAAAGATAGTCATAGCAACGGGTGGTACGAGCGACATCCCTGTAGCAGAGGAGGCTGCAATCACAGCCGAAACGCTCGGTAACGAAGTCATCCGGCTCTATGATGTTGGAGTGGCCGGCATCCACAGACTGCTTGCTCACAAGGAGTACATAACTCAGGCTTCCGTGATAATAGCAATAGCGGGCATGGAGGGAGCACTTGCGAGCGTTGTCGGAGGACTTGCTGACTGCCCGGTGATCGCTGTTCCTACGAGCGTAGGCTATGGTGCGGCTTTTGGAGGCCTTTCGGCGCTGCTTTCCATGCTGAATTCATGCGCGAGCGGAGTCGCCTGTGTCAACATTGACAACGGATTCGGTGCAGGCTATATTGCCAGCCAGATCAATCACATGGCAGTAAAGAAAAAGGACGTATCTGAGGAATAACAGGGACTGAAAGATGAAATTACTATACATAGACTGCGGCATGGGCGCCGCGGGAGATATGCTGACAGCGGCGCTTCTCGAGCTTCTGGACGAAGGCGCGCGTACCGGCTTTATCGAGGAGTTCAACGGACTCGGCCTTCCGGGAATAGTTATGGAAGCCGTGCCTTCAGTCAAATGCGGTGTTGAGGGCACGCGCGTACATATAAAGGTGCACGGTGTAGAAGAAGACGAGCACATGCATGATCACCATCATGCGCACCATTCGCATACTCATAATGGGACTGTACATACGCATTCTCATAACGGAGTCGCGGAAATCAGGCATATTGTCAGGGATCACATTGATCTCCCTGAAACCGTTAAAGAGGACATTCTCAAAGTCTACGATACAATCGCTGACGCTGAGAGCAAGGCACATGGTGTTCCTATCACTGAAGTACATTTTCACGAGGTCGGAACCATGGATGCAATAGCAGATGTGACAGCCGTCTGCATGCTAATCGACCGCATAAAACCGCAGAAAATCCTTGCTTCACAAGTCAATGTCGGCGGCGGTACCGTAAAATGTGCGCACGGTATTTTACCGGTTCCGGCTCCTGCAACTGCAAATATCCTGGAAGGGATACCTTCATACTCCGGCGACATAAAGAGTGAACTCTGCACACCGACCGGCGCAGCACTTCTCAAGCATTTTGTGGATGAGTTCGGAGATATGCCTGAGATGCGTGTGGAACGATGCGGATATGGTATGGGAGCTAAAGACTTTGAGCGTGCAAACTGTGTGAAGGTTACTTTCGGCGTTACTGATTGACCGGCGTTCAGCACATAAATCTTTTGAAGTTGACGATTTATCGATTGGCATTGACCGCAAAGTGAGCGGAGGAATATAATTAATACGTTAATGTAATACCCACATGCCATAAGGGCGCTTGAAAAGAAAAGAGGTGTACAATGGGAATTTTTGATAAGATCACCGGTAAAGAAGCAAAAGCTAAAGCAGAAGCTGCAGCAGAAGAAGCAAAGGCTAAAGCAGCAGAAGCAGAAGCAAAAGCTAAGGCAGAAGTTGCAAAAGCAAGGGAAGAGGCATTCAATAAGAAAAATGAAGCCGTAAAGGCAGTACAGCAGGAAAAAGTAGCTCTGGAAAAAGCAGCAGAAGAAGCAAAGGAAGCAGCTGAAGTGAAACTTGCAGAGGCTAAGAAGGCTGCAAACGAAAAGTTCAAACTCGCAGTTGACGGCGACTTCGGACCTAAGTCAATCAAGACAGTTCAGCACCTCCTCGGATGCAAAGAGGATGGTATCTGCGGAACAGAAACTATCAAGGCTATCCAGAAGCTGGTCGGTGCAGATGCTGACGGTGTGTGGGGAACACAGACTTCGAAAGCACTCCAGAAATTCCTCGGCGTAACAGAGGATGGCGTTGCTGGCCCGGAGACATTCAAGGCATTCCAGAAGTGGGCTAACAAGGAGCTCGGCTTCTAAACCAATTCCTCAAATCAAAAAACGCGATTTATCGATCCCCGCTTTACCGCGGGGATCTTCATTTTGCGTTATTTTACCGGACTTCACGGCCTGCATTTCATAAGTACTCTCACATGTGGTAAAATACTGTGGATATTGTTGAAGATCAATTGGACATATCAGAAGCAGAGGTGAGCGTTATTTCAAGAGTAGTAGTGGGACTCTCGGGTGGAGTCGACAGCGCAGTAGCTGCATATTTGCTGAAGAAACAGGGCTATCAGGTGATAGGCGTGACCCTGAGGACGTGGGAGGCCGGAAGCGGTGCTTACAGCCGTTGCTGCGATATCAGTGATGCGCGCGCTGTTGCGATGCAGCTTGAGATACCGTTTTACAACATAAACTGCCTGCCGGAGTTCAGGGAGCATGTCACTGAGCCTTTTGCGGACGCTTATATGAACGGGCTCACGCCGAACCCATGTGTTGCCTGCAACAGGTACATCAAATGGGAGAGAATGCTGAGATTTGCCGATGAGATCAATGCTGAATTCATCGCGACCGGTCACTATGCGCGTATAGTGAAGGCTGAAAACGGCAGATATACCGTAAAGCAGGCAGCCTTTGCAGCAAAGGATCAGACATATATGCTGTATCAGCTGACACAGGAGCAGCTGGCACGCACTCTGATGCCGCTGGCAGAGCTGACAAAGGACGAAGTCAGACATATAGCTGAAGAAGCAGGTCTTGCAGTTGCCGGAAAGCAGGACTCACAGGAGATATGCTTTGTTCTTGAAGGTGGATACGCCGAGTATATAGAAGCGCATGTTGACAAAGCACTGCCGCCGCCGGGAAACTTCGTTGATGAGAGTGGTAAAGTCCTTGGAAAGCACAAAGGCATAGTGAATTATACAGTCGGTCAGCGAAAAGGACTTGGATTGGCTCTCGGATACCCGGCCTATGTGAAGCGGATCGACGCCAAAACAAATACTATAGTGATCGGTGACCTTGATTCTGTGTTTGAAAGCTGTATCAAGTGCAAAGATGTCAGGTTCATGGCCATAGACGATATAAAAGAAGGCGAAAAACTGAGAGCTTTCGTGAAAATAAGGTATCACCACGCTGCTGCGCCGGCGGTTCTGGAGCGTGTTGACGATAATACAATATCTGCTATTTTTGATGAGCCGGTCAAAGCGCCGGCGCCGGGCCAGTCCGCGGTATTCTATGACAGTGAAAACCGCGTCATCGGCGGGGGAATAATACAGCAATACTAGTAAAATGGAGGTTACTATGGATATATACGAAGAGATCGATTTGAGTGGATGCCCATTCTGCGGTGGAGCAGGCTTCCTTGATGACGGAAACGGCTGGTGCTGGACTGTCACATGTATGGACTGCGGCTCACAGACAGGCGAATTCGCATACAACAGCCCTGAAGAAAGAGAAGTGGCTGCGCGCAGGGCAGCTTATGTGTGGAATATAGGAAAGGTGATAAGAAGCGATCTTGGCGAATAGAAAATTCTTTTTTCTTTATTTAGCTCTTATCGTTGTTAACTGAGCACTTTAATGATAAAATTAAACCGCAAATGTGCCTAATACGGGGCACAAGATCAGCAACCTAAAAATTTGTTGGAGATTAATTAGCGATCATGTGATCGCAGGGGATCGAAATGATCCAGAGGAGGAATTACTAATGAAAGTTGCTATTAACGGATTTGGACGTATCGGAAGACTGGCATTCAGAAAGATCTATGCTGACAAGGACATTGATATCGTTGCAATCAACGACCTCACAAGCCCTAAGATGCTTGCACACCTGCTCAAGTATGACAGCGTTCAGAAGAAATTTGACGCTGCAGTAGAAGCTGCTGAAGACGGCATCGTAGTAGACGGCAAGTTCATCAAGATCTACGCAGAAGCTGATGCAAAGAAGCTCCCATGGGGCGATCTCGATGTTGATATCGTTCTCGAGTGCACAGGATTCTACACATCAAAGGCTAAGAGCCAGGCTCACCTTGATGCCGGCGCTAAGAAGGTTCTCATTTCGGCTCCTGCAGGCAACGATCTGCCAACCATCGTATTCGGAACTAACGATGATATCCTGACAAAGGAAGACACAATCGTATCCGGAGCTTCCTGCACAACAAACTGCCTCGCTCCTATGACAAAGGCACTCAACGATTACAAGCCGATCCAGACTGGATTCATGACAACCATCCACGCTTACACAGGTGACCAGATGATCCTCGACGGACCACAGAGAAAGGGCGACCTCAGAAGAGCAAGAGCTGGTGCTGTAAACATCGTTCCTAACAGCACAGGTGCTGCTAAGGCTATCGGCCTGGTAATCCCGGAACTCGCCGGCAAGCTGACAGGAAACGCTATGAGAGTTCCTGTTCCATCAGGCTCCATCACAATCCTTGATGCTATCGTAAAGGACGACACAGATTCCGTAACAGTAGAAGCAATCAACGCTGCAATGAAGGCTGCAGTTACAGATTCCTTCGGTTACACAGAGGATGAGATCGTTTCGAGCGACATCATCGGAATGAGCTATGGTTCACTCTTCGATGCTACTCAGACTGTAGTAATGCAGTGCGCTGAGCACCTCTTCGAGGTAAGAGTAACATCATGGTATGACAACGAGATGAGCTATGTAAGCCAGCTCGTAAGAACTCTGAAGCACATGGACATAAAAGTAAACTCCGGTTCAATACCGGAGTTTTCTTATGCCGAAAATGTGGTATTATTAGCGGTGAAAGACACAGCTGAAAAATGAGGTGAGGACTATGTATTACAGCGAAACCGAAGCAAGAAGGCTCGTCATAGAGGCAGGACTAAGACTTCTCGAAAACAAGCTTATCGCACGCACCTGGGGCAATATAAGCGCCAGAATCAGCAAGGATGAGTTCATAATCACTCCAAGCGGCAGGGCTTACGACAGGCTGACACCGGCCGATCTCGTGAAGGTCAGGGTGAGTGACGGATCATATTCGGGCAGTGTAAAACCAAGCAGTGAGAAGGGCGTTCATTGCGCGGCATATTCACTGAGAAATCATGTAGGATTCATCATCCATACACATCAGTTCTACGCATCGGCAGTAGCGGCGGAATGCAGAAGCATCAGGACCGCACCATGCGCAGCTTATGCTCTTCCGGGAACAACAAAGCTCAAAAAGTATGTTGCAGATTGTATCAGAAGCAATCCGTACGAGGACATGTTCCTTATGGCAAGACACGGCACCCTCATTCTCGGAAACGATATGGATGAGGCTTTCGCTAAAGCGGAAGCTCTCGAGGAAAAGTGCAGGGGTCTCGTAGAGGCGAGGGTCAGCCTGAATGCTGCTGAGGCAGACAAAAAATTCGATGCATCGAAGATCAATATAAAGGCACTGCCTTTCGTGAAGATCGTAAGCGATCCGTATATAATGAAATGCTGCGAAAAGGGCAAGACAGTAGGTCCATACATTGATGATTTTGCAATGATAGTTGGCCCGGATATGCAGGTGGTGGAGTGTGACGAATGGGCTGCTGAGAGAGCGCTCCTCGGATACTCAACAAACCAGACTGCAAGAAGTCTTATCGGAAAGGTGCCTATGACCGGAGCGCTCGACCGCATGGGCGGCCAGCAGCCTGCTCTGAATTCCGCTATCGGACGCAATGCAGTGCTCGTGAAGGGCGTCGGAGCAGTATGTGCAGGCAAGACAAAATCTGACGCTGAAGCGATCGCCATGATAGCCAGCAAGAACTGTGCCGCAGCATGCTACACAAAATATGCTAAACCGCTGGGCAACATAGATTCGAGACTCCAAAGGTACATTTACCTGACAAAATACTCGAGACAAATGGAAGCTTAGGCACCATCGAAAATCTGAAAACAGCAAAGGAAGCCATCTGAAAATGAAAAAAAAGGAAGTAATCAGAGCGATCAAATTCGCTCTGATTTCCGCTTCAGCGGGAATAATCGAGATAGGACTGTTCACGGTCCTGAATGAATTCACAGGCCTGAGATACTGGCCTTGCTATCTTATAGCACTGATCGCATCGGTTCTTTGGAATTTTACGATCAACAGACGTTATACCTTCAAGTCGACCAAGAACGTTCCGCGCGCCATGGCGATGGTTTTCGCGTTCTATCTGGTGTTCACACCTGCGACTACCATACTCGGCGACTACCTTGCAGAGACTGCAGGCTGGAATGAATACCTCGTGACCGGCTTAAACATGGCTCTCAATCTGACGCTTGAGTACCTCTATGATACATTCATAGTTTATAGGGGCGACATGGACAACAACGACATCGCAAAGAAGGATGCGGAGAAAGAAAAAAGCAAATAGTGAAGGATGACGACTGATGAGTATGCTCAAATATGTAGACAGAAAGAATACCGACTGTGCAAAGTGGGACGGTCTGGAGAAATCGTTCAGCAGGGGAGACCTGCTTGCAATGTGGGTGGCTGACATGGATTTTAAGGTGCCGGAATGCGTCAGCCGCAGACTCTCGGAATACATAGAGCTCGGCACTTTCGGATACTATAATCCTCCTGACGGATACTATGATGCGTTCATCGAATGGGAGAGAAAGTATCATGGTTATGACGTTAAGAGGGAGTGGATGCGTTTTGCTCCGGGCGTCGTTCCTGCATTCAACTGGCTCGTTCAGCTGATGGCCGGAGAAGGTGAGGCTGTCGCAGTGATGCAGCCTGTCTATTATCCGTTCATGAAGGCAGTGGAAAACAACGGCAGACGCCTTGTTAACTGTCCGCTGCTGCGTACGGAACGCGGATACGAAATGGACTATGAGGCTTTCGAGGAAACGATCATTCGCGAAGACGTTAAGGCATTCATTTTCTGCTCACCGCACAATCCTGTCGGACGCGTGTGGAAGAAAGACGAGATCCGCCGCGTGCTCGACATATGTAAAAAACATAATGTCTATGTCATTTCTGACGAGATACATCAGGACATCATCATGAGCGGACACAAGCACATTCCGTCAGCTACAGCCGGCGAAGAGGCAGGAGCTTACGACGATATTCTGGTCACTCTGACTGCCGCGACTAAGACATTCAACCTTGCCGCCGTCCAGAATTCCATCGTTATCATCCCGGACAAAGCCTTTCGCGAAAGATGGGACAAGTTTGCAGAAGGCATACGGATAACAGGTGGAAACGCCTTCGGCTATATAGCCGTCCGGGCTGCTTATGAGGAAGGGAGACCGTGGTTCGAGGAGCTTCTTGGTGCGATCGAGGGAAACTATAAGTATCTCCGAAGCAGGCTCGAAGCGGAACTGCCGGATGTGAGAGTTGCTGACCTTGAAGGCACTTATCTGATGTGGATCGATCTCAGCGCATATATGGACAGAATCATCGCAATGGCTGCAGGCAAATATACGATGGATCCATCCGCGTATGACTCGGCTGTGACTGCGATTCAGCATTTTATGGAAGACGAATGCGGAATCGCAGCTGACTATGGCACATGGTTCGGAGGCGCTGAATACGCAGGTTGTATCAGGATCAACCTCGCGACCTGCCGCGAAAACATCGAAATCGCCGCCGACAGAATAATAAGCGCATTGAAAAGCTAATTAAGAGGTAATTGAAGACGTAACGTAATGAAGAATGTTGCTAAACTTGTCAAATGAATTGAATAAAGAAGATTTGGCAAGTTTACTGCAGAAACATCTTTGAAAAACGATCGAAAACTTGAACAATTCTTGACTTATACAGAAAAATGACAAGTCTTTTCATAAACAGACTTGTCATTTTTTTATGATATTAAATTTTTTACAAGTTTTCGCCGCGTACTGTTATCAGACCTGCCGTAAAACTTGTGCTTTTTACTGGAAAAACCCAATCTGCCAAGTTTTACAGAGCATTTACTTAATTCTTTAAAGAATTTAGCAGGACTTTAGCCGCAGATCTCGGTCAGAGCTTTGATGGCGGCGTCGACATCGGCCTCTGTATTGAAGTTGCCGAAGCTGAAGCGGATGGTTCCGGTCGGATATGTGCCGAGAGTCTTGTGTGCATTAGGTGCACAGTGCAGTCCGACTCTGGTTTCAATGCCGTATTCAAAGTCGAGTCTGAAAGCTGCATCAGCACAGTCGACGCCGAGAGTCTGGATCGATACAACTCCGGTACGTCCCTCTACACCTTTGAGTCCTATTATCTTCAGCTTGCCGGCCTCCTCAAGAGGCAGCAGTCCGTCGAGGAATCTCTTAGTAAGACCAAGCTCATGTGCTGCAATAGCATCGAGCCCTTTTTCCTTTATCCACTTGAGTCCGGCGTTCAGTCCGACTATTCCCGGAATATTCATGGTACCCGGTTCAAATCTGTCCGGCATGAAATCAGGTATCTCCTCAGTGTGGCTTATGGAGCCTGTCCCGCCGGAGAGGAGAGGGTCGATTAGACCAATCATGGCTTCGTCGAGGATGAATCCGCCTATGCCCTGAGGACCGAGCAGCGATTTGTGCCCTGTGAAGCAGAGCGCGTCAATGTGCATCTCTTTCATGTCGATAGGGATGATGCCTGCGCTCTGCGCTGAATCGACGATGAATTTCAGCCCGTGCTTATGACATATCTCGCCGACTTCCTTCAGAGGATTGACTGTTCCGACCAGATTGCTGGCGTGGGTCATTACTATTGCGACAGTGTTTTCTTTTATCATGCCTTCAACAGCGTCAAGCACGAGTTCTCCGCACTCAGTGCCGGGGATCCTGTCGAACTCTATGCCTTTTTTCTGAAGCTGCACGAGAGGTCTCATCACAGCATTGTGTTCCATCGAAGAGCAGAGGATATGATCACCAGGCTTGAGCAGCCCTTTAAGAACCACGTTCAGCGATTCTGTAACGTTCTTTGTGAACACTACATTCTTGCAGTCGGAGCCTCCGAACATTTCCATGAGCATCTCGCGTGTCTCAAATACGGTGCCTTCGAGGTCGTATGCAACCTGATAGCCGCCGCGGTTGATGTTGGCTCCAATGCTCGTCATATATTCATAAACAGCGTCCGCAACTTCCTTTGGCTTAGGGTAGGAAGTTGCGCCGTTATCCAGATAGATCTTTTCCATTCAGAAAACCTCACTTATAACGTTTAGCTTAGAACAATTTTATCCAATTACATTATAATACATGTCATCGTTTTTATGTGTATTAATGCCGTCCATAGATAATCTCAATAATGCGCAACAGAGTGCTGCTTTGCACTTTATTTAGAGTAATAGATAACTAATAGATTTGTTGAAACTCAGCCATTCATCTTCTATAATGATATCAGTGATACTACGGCTTTGCCGCAATGTAGATATCATTGATCTCCGGAGGCTGAGCTCCTCCGATAGAATGATATCAGTGATACTACGGCTTTGCCTCATCACTTGTAAGATAAATCGCGAAATCAGGAGACGATCGATTTATGGATTTCAGCAAATATAAACGCGTACATTGCCTGGGAATAGGCGGTATTGGATTGTCTGCAGTTGCCGAGATACTCCGTGACAGAGGGTATATCGTCAGCGGTACTGACATACATCCGTCTAAAGTCACCAGGCATCTTGAATATCTGGGGATAAAGGTATTCACGGAACACAAGCCGGAGAACGTCGAAAATGTCGACGCCATCGTTTATTCGGCTGCAGTTTCCGATGAGAATCCCGAGGTCATAAGAGCAAAGGAGCTCGGCATACCTCTGTTCTCGAGAGCGGAAGTCCTCGGCATGATCATGGACGATTATGAGAATTCGGTAGCCATCTGCGGAACGCACGGCAAGACTACCGTTACATCCATGACTTCGCTCATTCTGAGAAATGCGGAGTACAAGCCAACGATTCTGGTAGGAGGAAATCTTCCGCAGATCAACGGAAACGTTGAGATCGGCGGTACAAAGTACTTTGTAACTGAAGCCTGTGAGTACATGGACAGCTTCCTGCAGCTGAAGCCGAGCATCGGAGTAATACTCAACATAGATTCCGATCATCTTGACTACTTCAAGACAATGGATCACATCGTACAGTCTTTCAGCACTTTTGTTGAGCAGATCCCGCCGCATGGCATCATCATTGCATTCGGCGACAACCCGTTCGTAAGATCGATCCTTAAGGATCATACCAACAAGATCACTTACGGATACAGCGAGAGCAACGACTTCTATGCTGAGAATATCAAGTTCAACGAGAACGGTTTTCCGGGCTTCGACATCTGCCATAAAGGCAGCAAAGTAGCCTCTCTGGAACTCAATGTACCGGGTGAGCATAACGTTCTGAATGCCATGGCAGCATTTGTGACAACCTCATATCTTGGCGTAGATATTCCGGTTATCCAGCAGACGCTGAAAGAGTACAGCGGAACAAACCGCAGATTCGATTATATAGGTACCACAGAAAAAGGTGTGAAGGTGATCGATGACTACGCTCACCATCCGACCGAGATAAAGGCGACACTCGCGGCGGCAAAGAACGTGAAGCACAATAAGCTCTGGCTCATTTTCCAGCCGCACACCTATACCAGAACCAAAGCGCTGTTCAATGAGTTCGTTGATGCATTCCTGGATGCTGATGTAGTTATACTCACCGATATATATGCAGCGCGCGAAAAAGACGTATATAACATCTCGTCATATAAGCTTGTGACTGCGATGAAGGCGAAACATCCTGACAAACCTGTCTATTATGTAAAGGATTTCGAGGATATCGCAAAGTATATCGAGAAGTTTGCAGGCAAAGACGATATCGTTATGACTATGGGTGCAGGAGATGTCTACAAAGTCGGAGACATGCTGCTGCATAAGGAAGAAAACTAATTACTATGGACGCAAAGAAGGAGAGGTTAAGCGCCATGATACGCAATATGACTAGTGAAGCTTTTTCTAATCTCAGGCTTTTCACCTGCAATTCCCACCCGGAACTTGCTCAGGAGATAGCCGAACACATGGGTATTGAACTGGGAAAATCAACAGTAACAAGATTCAGCGACGGAGAAACCAGTGTAAGCATATGGGAATCGGTCAGAGGTAAGGATTGCTTCATCGTACAGTCGACATGCGAGCCTGTAAATGATAATCTCATGGAGCTTCTGATCATGACAGACGCACTCAAGAGAGCTTCCTGCAACAGCGTAACTGCTGTAATGCCGTATTACGGATATGCAAGGCAGGACCGTAAGGCAAAGGCCAGAGATCCGATCACAGCGAAGCTGGTCGCAAACATGATGACGGCTGCAGGAATCGACAGAGTTATCACGATGGATCTTCACGCGTCGCAGGAGCAGGGATTCTTTGATATCCCTGTAGACCACATGCTCGGACAGCCGATGCTGACAGACTACTTTAAGCTCAAAGATCTTGACGACCTGGTTATCGTATCTCCTGACCATGGATCGGTAACAAGAGCCCGCAACATGGCTAAGCCTTTTGGCTGCCCGATCGCTATTATCGACAAGAGACGTCCTGAGCCTAACAAGAGCGAGATCATGAACATCATCGGTGATGTAAAGGGCAAAAACTGCATCATACTGGATGACCTGATCGATACTGCCGGCACTATCTGCAACGCCGCAAAGGCTCTTGATGACCTCGGAGCTAAGTGCGTATATGCATGCGCAACGCACGCAGTACTCTCCGGTCCGGCTATAGAGCGTATAGAAGCAGCTCCTATCAAGGAGATGGTACTGCTCAACACTATTCCGATTCCGGAGGAGAAGAAGCTGAAGAAGATCACGGTACTCTCGGTAGGACACATTTTTGCGGAGACGATCTCAAGAGTTTACTCCAACAAGCCGATTTCCGTAATGTTCGGAAACTAAGAATAATTGATGGGACTTTTTAAAAGAAGTAAAGATGAGCCGGGGTTTGCTAAGGATACGTATGTGATAGCGGGTCTTGGGAATCCCGGCAAAGAATACGAAGAAACGAGGCACAATATGGGGTATAAAGCCATAGATGTGCTTTCTTCGACTGAGAATATTGAGGTGAGGCGCAGTAAATTCCACTCGCTTTTCGGACGCGGCACAATAGCCGGCAAGAAAGTGATACTTGTTAAGCCTGAAACCTACATGAACAGAAGCGGCATCGCTGTAAGAGAAGCAGCGATGTATTTTGATGTTGCGCCGGAGAACCTCATAGTAATATACGATGACATCGATCTGCCTGCAGGCTCCATCCGCATAAGAAAATCGGGCGGAGCCGGCACACATAATGGAATGAAGAGTGTTGTCCAGGAGCTTGGTACAAAAAACTTCATTAGGATCAGGATAGGCGTAGGAGCCGCCGAATCAGGCGAAGATCTGGTCGACAGGGTGATCGGCAAGGTCCCTGCAGCCGAGAAGGAGCTCCTGCAGAAGGCTGCAGCCGAGGCTGCGGAAGCGGTCAGAGATATAATTGCAATAGGCGTGGATAACGCTATGAACAGACATAATCACGTCGCCACTAAGGAAACGAATGATAACTAACCACAGCGGCATAAGCGGCAGCAGAACAGCATATATGCTGACCGCAGGCATAAAGGAGAAGCATAAGCTTCTGGCGGTGGTCCCGTCCGGACAGGCAGCAGCCCGTCTGGCCGACGACCTCGTTTTTTATATGCCTTCGCTCAATGTGATAGTTCTTCCTGAGGAGGAAGACGTACACGTGCTTTATGAGGCGCGCGACAGAAGGTCTCTCGTAAAGAGGATACAGGCGCTCACTGCCCTGACGGGCAGTTCTCCGGATGCCGATCCGGAGACGGGCGCCGGCATGACTGCTGTAATAGCGCCCGTGAGCGCCGCCTTAAAACTTACTGAAAGCCCGGAGCGATTCAATCATTCAGTCATCAGAATTGCAGTGGGCAAGAGAGTGGATCCTCACGATCTGAGGAGACATCTTTCAGAGGCCGGTTATCAGGCATCGGCAGTCACTGAGTCGCCGGGTGAATACACTTCACGAGGAGGCATACTTGATGTTTATTCTCCGGCAATGGACTCTGCCGTGAGAATAGAATTCTTTGATGATGAGATAGACTCCATCAGGACTTTTGACGTAGAGACGCAGAGGTCAATAGATTCTCTGAATGAAGTGGTGATAGTTCCGGCCGCAGAGTTCATTCCAAACAACGAAGAAAAAGAAAAGGCGCTGTCAGCTGTCATGAAAGAGTATGATCGCATGATCCGCCGTTTCAGGAAGGAGCACGCTCATCCCGATGTGGCCGATGGACGCATCGACGCTGTGGAATCCAACAGGGGAAGGATCAAAGACATTTTCGAGACCAGCATAGGCTCACAGCTTTATGCCGATCTTCTTGGATACTTTGATGTAGAGAAGTGCAGGCTGTGGGACTACGCGTCAGGAGCCGCCATAGCTGTATGCGATCCTGCGGCTATCATGAGCTCTTTGCCGGAGTCTGCAAAAGACGAGGATTTCTTCGATATCTACAGCAATGCCTACGGCATCGCATCGAAGCGTGATGTTGACATATATACACCGTTCCCGGAGACCGTTCCGGGAGTTGATAAATATGACCGCATCGACAATGTGAGGAGCCGGCAGATCGTTCCGTTCAACGGACACATAGAGCTCTTCGCGTCCGAAGTCGGAAGGATGACAGCAGATGGCTTCAAGGTCATCATCGCTGCAGGTTCTGATGAGAGAAATGAGCGCGTGCGCGAATACCTCGAGATAGCTGAGGTGAGCGGAGATATTTCATACAGAAGCGGAAATCTTTCGGGCGGTTTCATAATGGACGACGATAAGATCTGCTTCATTTCCGGACAGGACATTTTCACCGGAGCTATCAGACCTCCGCGCAGAAAGGCAAAGCGCAAGAGCTCCAAGGACAGCATCCGCTTCTCTGATCTCCACAAGGGAGACTACGTTGTTCATGAGATGCACGGCATAGGAAGGTTCGAAGGGATCAAGCCTGTCACAGCAGACGGCACAACGAGAGATTACCTGCTGATCCGCTACGCCGGCACAGACATGCTGTACATACCGACTGAGCAGCTCGATGTGATCCAGAAATATATCGGCAATTCGGGCAATCCTCCTGCGCTGTCAAGACTTTCTGGTACAAGCTGGAAACGCACGAGGGAGCGCGCCAGAAAAGCCGCAATGGAGATCGCAGAAGATCTCATTAAGCTCTATGCAAAGAGGCAGGCAGAGGGCGGTTATGCATTCGGACCTGATACGGTCTGGCAGACCGAATTCGAAGAGGCGTTCCCGTACGTTGAAACAGATGATCAGCTGAGAGCGACTGCAGAGATCAAGGAAGACATGGAGAAGCCGCTGCCTATGGACAGGCTTCTGTGCGGAGACGTAGGCTACGGAAAGACGGAGGTCGCCGCAAGGGCTGTCTTCAAGTGCATTTCGGAAGGCAAGCAGGC
This sequence comes from uncultured Eubacteriales bacterium, assembly GCA_902801255.1. GTDB lineage: Bacteria > Bacillota > Clostridia > Peptostreptococcales > Anaerovoracaceae > Crickella. Next base: position 74,639 of record CADCHO010000008.1, read on the forward strand.
TGCCATACTTGCACCTACGACTCTGCTGGTGAATCAGCATTATCACAATCTGAGGGAGCGCTTCGACAAGTTCCCGTTTGAGATAGAGGAACTTTCCAGGTTCAGATCAAAGACCGCACTGACGAGAGCAATAAAAGGTCTGAAAAGCGGCAGAGTAGATCTCATCATCGGCACGCACAGGCTGCTGTCGGACGATGTTAAGTTCAAGGACCTCGGACTCCTCGTAGTCGATGAAGAGCAGAGATTCGGAGTGCGCCATAAGGAGAAAATCAAAGAGCTCAAGAGCAGCATCGATGTACTTACACTGTCAGCAACACCGATCCCGCGCACACTCAACATGTCGCTCACCGGTATTAAAGACATCAGCCTTATAGAAGAACCGCCGGGAGACAGGTTCCCGGTGCATACGTACGTGACTCCATACGACGAAGAGATACTCCGCAATGCCATTACGCGTGAGCTCGCCAGAGGCGGACAGGTATTCGTGGTCAATAACAGGATCACCGGTATAAATCAGGTAGCGGAGACCGTCAGCAGGTTGGTACCTCAGGCTGTCGTCGGCATCGGACATGGCAGGATGCACGAGGAAGATCTAGAGAATACGATGCTCGACTTCATAGAAGGCCGCATCAATGTGCTGGTAGCAACTACTATAATAGAGAACGGCATCGATATACCGAATGCCAATACAATGATAATCCTGAATGCTGACAGATTCGGACTGGCTCAGCTTTATCAGCTCAGAGGCAGGGTAGGACGCTCCAGCAGGCTGGCTTATGCCTATCTGATGTATCAGCCGGGCAAGGTGCTGACAGAGATCGCACGCAAGAGGCTGGCGGCCATCAGGGAATTCACAGAATTCGGTGCGGGCTTCAAGCTGGCGATGCGCGACCTCGAGCTCAGAGGTGCAGGAAACATTCTGGGCGAGGCTCAGAGCGGACACATAGAGAGCATCGGATACGAACTTTACTGCAAAGAGATAGACCGGGCAGTCAGGCAGCTGAAGGGTGAAGACGTAGGAGAGGCCAGATCGGACATAACGATAGATCTGCCCGTGCGTGCATCCATACCAGCTGACTACATTCCTGATGAATCGCTCAGGCTCGAGGCATACCGCCGCATAGCCGGCATCCTCGACAGTGATGATGCGATGGACGTAATAGATGAACTCACTGACAGATACGGAGATGTACCGGAAGAGGCACTCGAGCTGATCAATGTCGCCGAGATAAGGGCTCATGCCGAATACCTCGGAGTCTCTGACATAAACAGAACTGACAGGTGGGTGAATATAAAGTTCGCATCAGGAGTCAAGGTCCATCCGTTCGTATTCGTTATGGCTAAATCGGAATTCGGAGACAAGATTCTGCTGATAGACGGAAGGACTACGATGCTCAGGTACAATATGGGCAAGGAGCTCAATACAGCCGCTATACTGGGGCTCATGAGATTCCTGCGCACTGCCAAAGAAGAATCAAAGCAATTTGAGAATTGAATCTCTGTTTAACAATCTTCACAAAAATAGTGCTTTACTGTACAATAAACTGATTTCAGATGATAAGGAGAATATCATGCTCTTCAAGAATATTGGTCTTATAGACGAGAATTTCGAATACCGCGAGAATATGTATGTTGGCACAAACTGCCACCGCATCGTTTACATAGACAGCAAGCCGCCGAAAAACGAGGAGGCTTTCTTCGAGACTTATGACGGCAAGGGCAAGGTTCTCATGCCTGCATTCTACAATGCGCATGGTCATTCACCGATGAGCCTGATGCGAGGGTATGGTGAAAATCTGCAGCTCGACAGATGGCTCAACGAAAGGATATTCCCTTTCGAAGATAAGCTTTACAGCGAAGGCGTATACTGGGCTACTCTGATGACGATGGCAGAATCCATAAGGTTCGGCATAGTATCTACAACAGATATGTATTACTTCACCGATGATATGGTAAGGGCTGTGGTACATTCCGGCCTCAAGACCAACATCTCGCGTGCCATTACTAACTTCGGTACTCCTGTATCAGAGAGCAAGTCGCTTAAGGAAGCGGCTCAGGCCATCGAGATGTATTACGGCTTCGAAGACGGACGCATTCTTGTTGACGCGAGTGCTCATGCGGAGTACACTAACGACTTCGAAATGATAAAGGCAATCGCTGACATGGCGAAGCATTACGATGTAAGGACTCATATACATCTGTCGGAGACGAAGTCAGAGCATGAGAACTGCATCGAAAAATACGGCAAGACTCCTGCAGAGGTCTTCCTTGATGCAGGAATGTTCGACGTGCCTTGCACAGCAGCTCACTGTGTCTGGATAGAGGATAAAGACCTCGACATATTACAGGAAAAGGGCGTTACTGTAGTAAGCAATCCTTGCAGCAACATGAAGCTGGCGAGTGGCATGTGCAACGTTCCGCCAATGTATGAGAGGGGCATTAATGTGGCAATCGGTACGGACAGCGTCGCAAGCAACAACAGCCTTAACTTTTTTGAAGAGATCAAGTTCTTCGCCCTCACCGGAAAGATCACTTCGATGGATCCGGCGACCATGACACCACAGCAGGTGCTCAGAAGTGCAACCAGAGCAGGAGCGCTCTCACAGGGACGTGAAGACTGCGGACTTGTGAAGGAAGGCTACAAGGCTGACCTTATTGTCGTCGATATAACAGGTCCTAACTGGGCTGCATGTGACGATATTGCAAACGGACTGATCTATTCAGCGGACGGCAAGGATGTATGCCTCACGATGTGCGACGGGATGACTCTCTACAGAGACGGCGAATACACATTCATTGATATAGAAAAGACAATTGCTGAGGCGGAAAACGCCAAGCAGGAGATACTTAAGAGACTTTAAATGACTGAAGACGAATACAGAGACAACGAGAATATCGAAAAGGAAGGGCAGCAGACCTCGGCACTGATGATGAAGGGTGCTACTATCCTGGTGATCGCCGGCATAGTGAGCAAGATTTTCGGCGCCATTTTCAGGATCCCGCTCACCAACATGATAGGTGCGGAAGGCCAGGCATATTACAGCGCGGCATATGCTTTATATATGCTACTGTTCACTATAGCAACAGCAGGCTTTCCGGTGGCTATTTCCAGAATGGTATCTTCCAGGATCGCTGAGGGTGATTTCATAAACGCACATAAGTCCTATAAACTAGCGATGAAGGTGTCGTGGGCTCTTGGGATAACATCTTTCCTTATTATGTACTTCGGTGCCGGAGTGATCGCCGGACTGTACAAGAATCCGGGATCCGCGGCCTCTATGAAGGCCATATCCGTGGCGCTTCTGTTTACTCCGCTGGTCGCTTCCATGAGAGGCTACTATCAGGGCAGGCAGAACATGAAACCTACGGGCGTTACTGAAGTTATCGAACAGATGGTAAGAGTTGCCGCCGGGCTTACTCTTGCATACATGTTCTATAAGACCAGCCTCGTAAAGGCAGCAGCCGGAGCAACATTCGGAGCATCAGCCGGAATCATCGCAGCTTTCATAGCGATGGCAGTCATATATGCGCGTGATAAGGAAACACGGTCAAAGCTGTTCGAGGATTCGGTCAAAAGGCCTGAGACGGATAAGACCAGGCTCAGGGAGCTTCTGGCGTTTCTCATCCCAATAACGATTGGCTCTGCGGTAATGCCGATAATGTTCAATATTGACGCGGCAATTATCCCAAGAAGGCTGCTGGATGCAGGTTTTGACCGCGTAATGACTGACAAGCTGTACGGCCTCATGGGCGGATTCTGTGATCCTATAATCAATCTGCCTAACATATTTATTGATGCTATCTGCATCAGCCTGATGCCTGCAGTAACTACAGCATTTACGCTCAAAATAAAGAAGGATCTGGACGAACACATAAAGACCGGTCTGAAGACCATGATGATAATTACTTATCCTTGTGCTATCGGACTGATCGTACTCGCAAAGCCGATCCTGACGATGCTTTTCTACAGAAAGCATGACGAAGCGGTAATGGCAGTACCTGCACTTCAGATACTGGCAGTCTCGATCATTACGCTCGCAATAATGCGCACTTTCTCGACGAGCCTGCAGGGGATAGGCAAAATGATGCTCCCTGTATGGAACCTTCTGATAGGCGCGGTCGTAAAGGCCATAGTTTCGTATATACTGCTGGGCATACCGGCGATCAACATAAACGGCGCTGCTTTCGGTTCGGTAATGGCTTACGTAACGGCCGGCATACTCAACTACAGAGCGCTTAAAAAGTACACAGACGTTTCACTCGATATGAAGAGCATTTTCATCAAGCCGCTTGGTGCCGCGCTGATAATGGGTGCTGCAGCTCTCATATCTTACAAGGTTTTCTTCGTGATCACGTCCAGTAATTCCATCTCGACGCTGGTCTCGATAATGCTCGCTGCAGCAGTATATTTTGTAGCAGCATTCAGAACCGGGGCGGTGACTAAAGAGGAAATAGAACTGATACCAAAAGGTGATCTCCTATACCGCCTGGCAGTGAAACTCAGGGTGGCAAAATAGGAACGGTTAATTTGTTAAAACCTTAATATTTCAACGATTTTAAGGTTGACATCTCGGAAACTGGCCCCTATAATAGGCATAGTATATGACACAACTTTGAAGGAGGATTAATCATGAATAAAGCAGATTTGGTTGCAAAGGTTGCAGATAAGACAGGTTTCAAGAAGAAAGATGCTGAGATGGCTCTTGACGCAGTTCTCGAGACAATCGAAGAAGCTCTCGTAGCAGGTGACAGTGTAAGACTGATTGGATTCGGAACATTCGAGACAAGAAGCAGAAAAGCCAGAACAGGCAGAAACCCACAGAAGCCTGATACAGTTATCTCAATCCCGGCTTCCAAGGCTCCTGTATTCAAGGCAGGCAAGTCCCTTAAGGATGCTGTCAATAAGTAATCTTAAAAACAAGGAGATGCGGATAGCTCAGGCTATCCGCTCTTTTTGATGTATGGCTTTTAAAGCTAATTAACTGATAATCAACCGGACATTACGTTTAACAGGATAATAATAAATGAGATTAGATAAATATCTGAAAAATTCAAGAATAATAAAAAGACGTACTGTGGCCAAGGAGGCCTGCGAACAGGGAAGAGTCGAGGTCAACGGTAAAGTTGCAAAGCCGGGACTCGAGCTCAGGATAGATGACGTGATACAGGTCACTTTCGGATCAAATGTACTGAAGGTGAGGGTGCTTGCGATGCCGGAGGCTGTACGCAAGGACGACGCAGACTCACTCTATGAAGTTATAAACTAAAAAAGGGACGCATTCCGAATCCGGTAATGTGTCCCTTTTGATTTTGATTCATACTATTGAACTAGTTGCTGTTCTGTATGCGTTTCAGAACTGACTTGTCGATAGCGACTATTAGAAGTGCCATTATAGGGATCGCTACGATCTCTTTGACAGCTCTTGATGCCAGCAGAACCGTGAAGCCTTTTCCTATTATAAATGTGAGCCACCAGGTGTTGAGAAGAAGATTCACTATCAGACATACGAGAGCCGATGCAAGCAGCGCTCTGGCGAATGTGACTTCCTTCTCATATAGTACCCAGCCGAATATGAGACCGGTAAGTACAGCGGAAACGGTGAATCCCGGAAAGAAGGTGCCGGTAGGGAACAGCCAGGCTCCCAGAAGATCTGCTATGCCGTATCCTATAGCTGCCACATATGGTCCGTAGAGTATCGCCAGAACAGCGATAGGAAGAAAACCGAAGCCGATCCTGAGGAACGAGATATTGATCGAGACCAGCTTCGAAAGCACAACTGCTAGTGCGATCATGAAGCCCGTAACAACGAGCATTTCTGTCGTGAATTTTGTTTTTTTCATTTTAAAAACCTCCGGAACACAGTAATTGCAATACAATAACGAATTACGCTCGACTGCAGCAATCACGTCCCAAGAGGTCATCTCTTGCTTATTATTGATCTGCAGTAGCGGATGCAATATCAAACCGCAACTCTGAAAGTTTTCGTTCCCGGGCAACATCCCATCCCAGGACACTTGACGCTTGATATTTACTCTACGGCTAGAAGTGTACCATAGTTTACAATTTGTTTTCAATATAAATTATGAGCGCCTGGGTGCGCTTTTTTGCGCAATAGAGACAGTCACGTACGCATCATGCTGTGTCATATTTTGTGTTACCGGTGCCTTGTTCGCAAGGACACGGATGGAGAGGGAATAAAACACACAGGAGGCAGACATGCAGAAGTATGATTATCAGAAGAAACGCCGAACGGCTCTTCCGGAATACATCTCGGTTATCAGCGCAAATAAATGTGCAAAGATAAAGATAGATGATATAGAGGTAATTGAGCAGGAGGGGCGTAAGGTGCACGTGATCACAGCCGCAAAAGATTACTCGTTCTACGGAGGACTGAATACGATAGCAGGTTCACTGGCTGAGAGAGCATTCTACAGACCAATCAAACGTCTAATAATCAACATGGATCATATAAGCGATATCAGCAACTACTCGGTCAATTTCACATCAGGCCAGTCTGTTGCTCTGGGAAAGAACGCTCTTCTGAGCACAAAGAGAGCATACAAGCGATATCTGATGAGATATCCTCCTTATACTATATGGGAACCTATGGAGATGTCAGCAGCATCGGTTTCAGAACCATATATAGAAGAAGAAAGGCTGCCGGCGGATGGCGATTTGGACTCAAAAAATAATGACAAATTACCGAGCTAATAAGGTAACAATTTGTTTCGAAATCAAAGCAAAAAAAATCAAATTTTGTGTTGACAGCACGTGTAGTCGTATATATAATAATGAAGCTGTCGCTGAAAAGCGCAGCGGAACCTTGAAAACTTCATAGTGCAGAACAGGTCTTGAATTAAAGGGCTAAAAGCCCT
>CADCHO010000009.1 GCA_902801255.1 uncultured Eubacteriales bacterium
CGGCGGATGTAACGCGATCAACCGCATGGTCGACGCCGGACTGCAGGGCGTGACCTTCATTGGTGTGAATACAGACAGACAGGCTCTCTCGAGATGTAAAGCTGAGATCAAGGTACAGCTCGGTGAGAAGATCACAGGAGGCCGTGGTGCCGGAGCTAACCCTGAGGTAGGCCAGAAGGCTGCCGAGGAGAGCATCGACGAGATCATCTCCAACATCCAGGATGCCGACATGGTATTCATTACTGCAGGAATGGGCGGCGGCACAGGTACAGGAGCTGCACCGATCATCGCAAAGGCGTCGATGGACTGCGGAGCTCTTACAGTAGCTGTAGTCACAAAGCCATTCACATTCGAGGGAAAGAAGCGCTGGAACCGTGCCGCAAAGGGCATTCAGTATCTCAGCAACTTCGTTGACTCGCTCGTCGTGATCCCTAACGACAAACTCATCGATTCGAGCGACAAGAACACATCGATGCTCGAGGCGTTCGCAATGGCAGACGACGTTCTCAGAAAGGGCGTACAGGGCATCTCAGACCTGATCTCCGAGTACGGACTCGTAAACGTCGACTTCGCAGATGTCAGAACGATCATGGAAGGCCGCGGAGTGGCTCACATGGGTGTTGGTACAGGCGAAGGAGAAGACAGGATCGAACAGGCCATCACAAACGCCATCAACAGCCCGCTGCTCGAGACATCGATCTCAGGCGCAAAATCCATCCTGCTCTATGTTACGGGCGGATATGACATGGGAATGCTCGACATCAATACGATCGCCGACAGAGTACAGGGCGAGGCAGATGCAGATGCAAACATCATCTTCGGTGCTACTATCAGCGAGGATATGACAGACAAGATCTCCGTAACCATCATTGCTACGGACTTCGGCAGAGTCACAGAGGGCATGGAAGGCATCACGATCACACCGCAGACTGAGAGAGACACTCTTGCTACAGCAAAGAGGATCACAGTTGACGGTCTCGATGCCGTTGAGGTTGAGCTCGACAAGCTCTTCGACGACAGCAATTCTGTTGCACCGCGCAGCTCCGATGATTTCGATATACCGGAATTCCTTAAGTAAGCCGGAAGAAATCGATCCGTACACGAGGCTATGCTGATCAGGATAACATCAGGTGACAACAGCAGGATCAGGCTCGTCAGAAAACTCAGTACGCGCAAGGGCCGCAATACTGAGGGACGCTTTGCAGTCGAAGGCAGGAATCTGGTCGGAGAGGTCCTCGAAAGAGGCCTTGACGTCGACTTCATAATGATCCCTGCAGGAGCAGCCAATGACGCGCCGGATTTCATAAAGGATTGCATCAAGTCTCCGGACATGACCGTCTGCGAGATACCTGAGCGCGAATTCGCCGCACTTACTGATGCGGGCGGAGGGATAGGCATGCTGGCTGTTGTAAAGCAGCAGGCCTGCGGACCGGAGCTCATTGATAGTCTAGATAAAGACGACAACCTGCTGGTGCTCGACCGTATCCAGGATCCGGGCAACATGGGCACCCTGATAAGGACCGCGGTCGCAGCCGGCTATAAAGCCATAATCGCGATGAGCGGAACGGTGGATATATACTCACCTAAAGTGCTAAGGGCGACGGCGGGCATGATCTTCGAGATCCCGGTAATATATGTGACGGGCGAAGACAAACTCAGAGACATCCTCAGAAAATCGGGCAGACGAATTGCCGTTACTGCAGTTGACGGAGGTGTGCCTTATTACGGGGAGGATCTCAGCAAGGGCATAGCCCTTATAATAGGCAATGAGGGAAGCGGTGTATCAGACGCCATGATAGAAATGGCAGACGTGAAGGTGACGCTTCCGATGAAGGGAAGGATCGAATCTTTAAACGCAGCTGTTGCGGCGGCCATACTGATGTATGAGGCCGTCCGGGGCAGATAACTACAATTTTCAATGCGAGGTTAGAAATGGAAAAGAACAGAGCCGATGTAATCATTTGCGGAACCAATTATGTGCTTTCAAGCGAGAAGAGCGAGGAACGCATCAAGGATATCGCTAAGATGGTGGATGAAGAGCTCAGAGCAGTAAGCAAGGCGCTCAATGTCAATCCTAATTACAAGGCTGCGGTACTGACAGCACTTAATATCGCAGAGAAGCTCATGGATAATACAGACATGACGCTCAAGCTCCAGACAGAGAACTATCAGCTCGACAACGACGTTAAGCACTACATCCAGCTGTGGGAGCAGTCCAAGAAGCAGGTCACGGATCTTAAGGACAAGATGTCTTCTGAAGTCGACAGACAGACACAGAACACTGAGGATCAGAAAAAGCTTCAGGAGAAGCTCGTAGAGATGGAGAATGCTTACTTCGATCTTCAGATGGAAAATGTCAATCTCAGGAACGAGCTTAAATCCATCAAGAGACTGAACAGTGAAGATGAATTCTAAGATACTGACACTCCTCGAATTCAATAAAATACTTGACCTCCTGCGCGATCTGGCAGGTTCGGGACTCGCTAAGGAACGAATAGTGCAGCTCGAACCGATGACCAATATGCGCATGGCAAAGGATGCACTAACGGAAACTACTGAAGCGGTTTCCGTTATTGTTCATAAGGGAAGCATTCCGGTCGGAGAGATCGGAGACATCAGCAGCATCGTTTCGATGGCAAGAAGAGGCAGATGCCTCAGCATGAGAGAGCTGCTGCAGGTGCGCGCGAGCATAGCCTCGTCGCGTCAGGTAAAGGCTTTCCTTAAGGAAGACATGCCTGAAGGGCTGAAGATCATACCGGAGATCGCGAGTCTTCTGGATCCGGCTGTCAAGCTGGAGAAGGATATTTACGATGCCATAATCAGCGAAGACGAGATGTCGGATAACGCGTCACCGGTGCTGAAGTCCATAAGACGCGATATGCGAAACAAGAACGACCTTATAAAGTCGCGCCTGCAGAAGATGGTAAGCTCATCCTCCGCGAAGTCGCACCTTCAGGACGCCATCGTAACCATGCGTAACGGCAGGTATGTTATACCGGTCAAGAGAGAGTATATTAGCCTGTTCCCGGGGATGGTGCACGACCAGTCCTCAACGGGAGCCACACTTTTCGTGGAGCCGCAGGCTGTGGTTACTCTCAACAACGAGCTGAGGCAGCTGGAACTTGACGAGCAGGCAGAGATCGTAAGGATACTCGAGCTTTTCAGCAGCAGAGTGGGAGAGCACCATCAGAGCCTCCAGAATGACCAGAGGCTGATGGCCGAGCTCGACTTCATAAATGCCAAGGGCAGGCTTTCGGTGATGATGGACGGCGCCGAGCCGCAGCTGAATGACGAAAATATTATAGACATAAGAACGGGGCGCCATCCGCTGATCCCTGCGGACAAGGTGGTGCCTACAAACATAGAGCTCGGCCGTGACTGGACCACTCTCCTCATAACCGGGCCTAACACCGGCGGCAAGACGGTAACGCTCAAGACCATCGGGCTTCTGTGCCTGATGGCTCAGAGCGGCCTGCATGTTCCTGCAGATGAAAGGACCAGCCTGCCGGTGCTTAAGGAAATATTCGCCGACATAGGCGATGAACAGAGCATAGAACAGAGCCTCAGCACTTTCTCGTCTCACATGAAGAACATCATAGAGATCTTCAGGAACGCGGGAGAGGGAAGCCTGGTGCTTCTCGATGAGCTCGGAGCCGGCACGGATCCGCTTGAAGGTGCCGCGCTCGGAATAGCTGAGCTCGAGAGACTGAAAGAGGCAGGCGCACTGGTAGCGGCAACGACGCATTACACGGAGCTGAAAAAGTACGCGCTTTCGACTCCGGGAGTCGAGAACGCTTCGATGGAATTCAACGTTGAGACTCTTTCGCCGACTTACAAGCTCAGGGTCGGACTTCCGGGCAAATCCAACGCTTTCGAGATTTCCGAAAAGCTCGGTCTTGATAAGTCAATTATCGAGCGGGCGGCGGAGCTCATGGGCGAGGAGCAGCTTGAATTCGAAGAGGCTGTAAGCAGGGTCGAGGCCGACCAGGCGGCAGCTGAAGCCAGGCTGGCAGAGGCCGGCAGAGAAAGAGAAGCTGCGCAGGAGGCCATGAGCGAAGCCGAAAAGGAACTCGCGAAAGCGAGAGCTGAGGCGGCGAAGATCGTGGAAGATGCCCGCAAGAAGGCCGGCGTGATGCTGAGGGACGCTCAGGGAACGATTGATGAGATCGCGAGCGAGCTCAGAGACATACAGCATAAAAAGAAGAACGCCGGATTCAACGAAGGCCATATAGCCGGAGGAGCCGCCGAAAGCCGCAGAAAGCTCAGACAGGCGGAATCCGCTCTCAAGCCTGCGGATGCTCCTAAGGTGGAGACCATACAGACCGGCAAGATGCCTGATCCTGAAGATCTTAAGATCGGCATGAGGGTCAAGTATACAAAGCTCGATCAGACCGGAGACGTGGAGAGCCTTCCTGACTCAAGGGGCAACTTCAAAATAAGGCTGGGATCGATACACATGACTGTCAACGTAAAAGACGTCGTGATCGCCGAGTCCGAGCCGCAGGGCAACAAAGAGAAGAAAAAAGCCAAATACGGCAATATGTCGTTCGGAAAAGCCAAGACAGTAAGCACCGAGATCAACCTCATAGGCATGAACCTCGACGATGCCACTGACAAAATGAATAAGTACATCGACGATGCCTTCCTGGCGGGGCTCAAGACCGTCAACATCATTCACGGCAGAGGCTCCGGCATCCTGAGGAAAGGCCTCAGGGCAGAGCTGAGACGCAACAAGCATGTTGAGTCTTATAAATCGGCACCGTATGACCAGGGCGGAGAGGGCAACACCATAGTCACGCTCGTCGACCGTACATAACTGCCAATAATCGCCAAAAATAACTAAGAAAAGAGCAAACAGATATGTTTATAGTGAGCAGGTGCCTCCTTGGATTTGACTGCAAATACAATGGCGGCAATAACAAAAATGATGATGTCATAGAGTTCTGCAAAACTCATGATTATGTTACAATATGCCCTGAGACAGCCGCAGGATTGCCTGTGCCGCGCGAACCGGCAGAGATCGTTCCGATAGATGACGAGTACTTCAAGGTACTTGATAAGTCCGGAAACGATCTCACAAGAGCATTCGACGAGGGAGCGCAGCTTTCCCTGAATTCGGTGCTCGTTGAGCACGGATCGAGAAAGCACGGCACATGCAAGATAGAAGGCGCAATACTCAAGGCAAACAGCCCGTCGTGCGGATCCGGCGTCATATATGACGGAACGTTCAGCGGCAAACTCACAGGCGGAAACGGCATGTTTACGGACAAGCTGATAGATGCCTGCCTTGAAGAGAGGGCAAATGCGGCAATAGAAGCTGAAAACAGAGTGTTCGCAGACGACTTCAGGATCTGCGACGAAAATCATTTCATGAAAGTGTTTGGGAAATAAAAATGGTAGATTTCAAAGAACTCATAGCAGATTCAATTTACAGTGAAGAACTCGGACTTACGAATGATGAGATCATGAACATGATCGAGATCCCTGCCGACGAGAAGATGGGAGACTATGCTTTCCCATGCTTCAGGCTTGCGAAGGCACTTCGCAAGGCTCCGCAGCTGATCGCTGCGGACATCGCCGCCAAGGCCGGCGATGCTGAAGCATTCGCCAAGGTCGAGAACGTCAACGCTTACGTTAACTTCTTTATCGACAGAGCATTTTTCGCTGCTGAGGTCATCGAAGAAGTAGACAGGCTCGGCGCGGATTACGGCAAGTCTGACGGAGGTGCAGGGCGCAAGGTCATCGTCGAGTACTCCTCGCCTAATATCGCTAAGCCGTTCCACATCGGTCACATCAGGAGCACGGTCATAGGAAACGCGCTCTATAAGCTTTACGATGCAGTAGGCTTTGATGTCGTAAGGATCAACCACCTCGGCGACTACGGCACACAGTTCGGCAAGATGATCGTGGCATACCGCAAGTGGGGCAGCGAAGAAGAGCTCGCAAAGGAGCCTATCAAGGCGCTTCTCGGCTACTATACAAAATTCCACGAAGAGGCTAAGGAGCATCCTGAGCTCGAAGACGAAGCCAGAGAGACATTCGTAAGACTCGAGGCCGGAGAGCCTGCAGAGCTCGAGCTCTGGGAGAAGTTCAGAACGCTGAGTCTTGAAGAGTTCAACCGCGTATACGACATGCTGGGGATCACGTTCGACTCCTATGCAGGCGAGAGCTTCTACTCGGACAAGATGCCTAGATTCATTCAGGAGCTCAAGGACAAGGGGCTCCTCATCGAATCCCAGGGCGCACAGATCGTAGATCTCGAGCCATACGGACTCGGAGCGGCAATGATCACAAAATCCGACGGTTCCAGTCTCTATGTAACAAGAGACATCGCAGCCGCCGTATATCGCAAGGAGCACTACGATTTCTATAAGTGCATCTATGTAGTTGCGTCGCAGCAGAATCTCCACTTCAAGCAGTGGAAGAAGGTCCTCCAGCTCATGGGCTATGAGTGGGAGAAGGACTGCATCCACGTCCCGTTCGGACTGGTAAGCCTCTCGGACGGAGACGACATCAAGATGATGTCGACGCGTGAGGGCAGAGTCGTATTCCTCGAGGACGTTCTTAACACAGCTGTTGCCAAGACAGCGGAGATCATGCGCGAGAAGGACGCTCAGGGCGTAGACATCGACGAAGTCTCGAAGGAAGTCGGCATCGGAGCCGTTATATTCCAGGAGCTCTCAAACAACAAGATCAAGGACTACGTGTTCTCCTGGGACAAGGTCCTCAACTTCGACGGCGAGACCGGTCCGTACGTTCAGTACACGCACGCGAGAGCATCGAGCGTACTCCGCAAGGCAGAGGAAGCCGGAGTAAACGTGAACGATCTCGGAAGCATAGATACAGCATATCTCGGCAGCGACAGCGCTTACACCCTCGCCAAGCTCATTTACAGAGTGCCTGAGGTGGTAGTCGAGGCTGCTGAAAAGTATGAGCCGTCCATAGTGACACGCCACCTGGTAGATATAGCACAGTCATTCAATAAGTTCTATCATGATGAGCACATCCTGGTCGATGATGAGGCCGAAAGGAATACAAAGCTGGCTCTCGTGAAGGCTTCAAAGACAGTCATTGCAAATTGTCTGGGACTGCTGGGCATAGCAGCGCCGGAAAGGATGTAAGCATTTAGGGCTCCTTCGATAGAAGCTTTCCGGTAAAGTATTGGGCATATGGTAAGATCATGCGGGGTATACAGATATGAAATTACTGTTAACTACAATCAAAAGCGACTGCAAACAGACCGATCTGGCTCTCAAGTCCATTTACAACGTCGTTGCCGACTCTTCACTGGACGTACAGCTGAAGACTTTCGGGCGCAACGAGCTGTATATAGACATATTCGAGTGTATCGCGACCGGTCAGTACAACATCGTTTACTTCCACGCTGACAGCTGCAATATACGGCAGCTGTGCCATGTCGCGGATATGGTCAAGAAGGCCATCCCGAGCATAGCAATCATCTTCGGCGGCATGGAGGTGTCGTTCGAGACCCGCTCATTCATAAAGAACAACGATTTTGTTGACTACGTCATAAGAGGCGAAGGTGAGAGCGTGCTCTTCAACTTCCTCAAGTCGGTGCTCGATTACGAATTCGATTTTGAAAACATCGGCGGACTTGCCTACAGGGAGGGCGATCAGGTGGTAGTCAACCCGTATGATGCTCCGGTCGAGATGGAATCACTGCCGTTCCCGTACGAGAGATTCGAAGTGGGCAAGGGCACAGTCTATTATGAGTCCATCAGGGGAACATCCGACAGGACCGTATATTCGCAGTTCCTTCCTAACGCAAGAGTCAGAGCACTCAGCCTGAGCAGAGTATGCACCGAGCTGAGATACTTCCTTGCCAACGAAGTCGAGCGCGTCGTATTCCTCGACAAATGGTTCAACTTCAACAGCGAGAGGGCATACAGGATCTTCGAGTACATCATCAACAATGACAACGGCATTACATCGTTCGAGTTCAATATCGACGGAGACATTCTCGATGAGGAAACCATAAGACTTCTGTCGGAAGCCAGGGAAGGCCAGATCATCTTCAACATGGATATCGCAAGCACCAACGCAGAGGTGCTCGCAGCATGCGGCAGGGGCGAGAATATCTACCGCCTCATGTACAACACCACAAAGCTGCTCCAGAGCGGCAAGGTGCGCACGGATATACATATCAAGGCAGGACTTCCGCATGAGACCGAGGCCATGTTTGCCCGCTCCTTCAACAAGGCATACGGAATGGCAGAGGGCATGCCTGTGCACATAGACAACCTATACATGAGCAAGGGCACCATGCTCAGGGCAAAGGCACATGATTTCGGCTACATTTATGCAGCCGATGCTCCTTACGAGGTGATCGCGACGGGCAACATGACTTCAGATGAACTCTTGCGCATAAGAGCCATCGGACGTGTTGTCGAAAGCTATATCGGGGACGGAGGCTTCAAAAAGTCGATCCCGAGGATCCTGAACGATACCGGCCTGAAGCCTTACGACCTCTTCAGCAGGCTGACTTCATACATAACGAAGAACGATCTTGCCGGCAAGACCCGCAAAAAGGAGCACCTGGCACGGATCCTTTACGCATACACGGACGGGCTCTATGCAGACCTTGCCGATTCCGTGAAGCACGAGATACTGAAAGACGTCATCTACGCCGACCTCGAGACCATGATAGGCGAAGATGCCATGAAGAAATTCGACAGAAAAGGCTGGGATTTAGATTGAGCGAAGTTAAAAACGAAGACAGAATAAGCAAATACCTCTCTCCGCGAATTCAGAATATGATGTTCGCGGAGCTTTCGCCTGACTATCTTTCGCGGACGGGCGCCCTTGAGATCCTCTCGGGGATCCCGGTACCGGTGGGCATAGAAGGCAGCGACGCCAAGGGAGAGATCGATCTTAAAAACATCGTGCTCAACATGGGCAGGGTGATAGGAGGCGATCCGTACTTTGTGTTTGCGGAAAAGTATGTGGAATTCATAAAGCATGCGACCGGCGACAACGCTGCGCCGATGCTTGTGTCCGAAGGCGCTCATTCCGCTGACATGGGTGACTTTGAGGATGCGTGCATACTCCTGAGAGGAGCGCTCCGTCTCGAGCCTAAGTCGAAAGAGGCTCTTTACCTTTATGCCAGAGTCTGCAAGGAGATTTACGAAGCTGAAGCTCAGGACGGCCTGGGCGACGAGGAAAAGACAGGACTGTTCAAGGCAGAGTCATCCGAGACCTTTGAGCTCCTCACGATGATCCACCCGGACTTCGCGATGGGCTACTACTTTCTCGGATATGCTTACCTCAACATGGGCCTCTATCTTAAGGCAAAGCTTACATGGCAGGACTTCCTGAAGTATTCGGCAGGCAGCGAGATGGAGACCTACGAGATGGACGATGACCTGCTCGCGTCGCTCAGAGATGAGATATCGGCGCGTGTCGAAGAACTCGAAGAGCCGGTCGAGATCGAGCTGGGCTGCAACAAGATAATGGGCGGTGACTTCGCAGGCGGCAGGGACACACTTGCGCGCTTCAAGGAGGGCAGATACTCCGAGTGGTGGCCGCTATGGTATTACCTCGGCATCGCTGAGTCATCGCTCGCAAACCCTGATGCAGCGATCGAAGCATTCAAAAGAGTGCTCAGGCTCTCGCCTAGCAACATCGACGCAATGGATGAACTCGTACACCTCTACGAGGCTGTGGGCGATACCGCCAACGCTGCCAAGTACAGAAACAAGATCGGTATTATCAACAGAAATCTTGAAGAAGAGAAGTCCGACAACCTATCATGAGATGTTTCGACGCACACAGTGACATCTGGGCAGATGTCACCAACAAAAGAATGAGGGGAGAAACAAACGTCTTCCACAACCGCCATTTTGAGAACATCAGAAAGGGCGGAGTGGAAGGCTCCGTTTTAGTTGTGTGGGTCGATACTCTCGGCAAAAGAGATGTCGAGACGAGAACACACGACATTTTCCGCTGTGTAAAAGATGAGATCGCAGAGACCAAAGATTTCCGCATTGTAAAGACCTACGATGAGATGCTGAAGGCCAGGGAAGAAGGTATATTCTATATCTTCATCGGCGTTGAGGGCATGGCATATGCTTCCAATGATCCGTCTCTCGCAAGGCTCGACGAGTACTATGACTTCGGCGCAAGGCACGGCATCCTGACATGGAACGAGGAGAACGGCTTCGGCCACAGCGCAGCATCCGGCAGTACTGAAGGACTCAGCAGCCTCGGAAAGAGGGCAGTGCTTCACATGATCGAAAAGAAGATGATAGTAGACACTTCACACCTCAACGAGGCGGGATTCTGGGATATCGCGCGCATAATGGACGGAAGGCCGTTCATCGCTTCGCATTCCAACTGCAGGGTGTTCAGCGACCATCCGCGCAACCTGACTGACGACCAACTCAAGGCTATAAAGGATGCAAACGGCTGCGTCGGACTCAACACGTGGAATGAGTTTGTAGATCCTGACCGCAGAAAGGCAAACGTACAAAGACTAGCCGATCACTGTGAGCATATGATAGACGTAATGGGCATCGATCATGTGGGGTGCGGATTCGACTTCTGCGACTACATCGAAGACCCGGACGATTCGGAAGGCTCGGACTTTTCGAGTGGTGCGGTAACAGGTCTTGAGGATCCGTCAAAGATACCGGCGTTCTTCGATATCCTCAGAGAAAGGGGAATGCGCGAGGACGAGCTGGCAAAGATCGCATATGGCAACTTCCACAGGATCATAAAGGACGTGCTTGGTTAAACATACTTAAAAAAGCTTGATTTAGGTGTTGACACGGCACCCTGTGTAAACTATAATAATCAAGTCGCATAAAGCGGCAGACGTTCCGAGGTAGCTCAATGGCAGAGCAACCGGCTGTTAACCGGTAGGTTGTGGGTTCGAGCCCCACCCTCGGAGCCATTTTTAACCCAATATGCCGGAGTGGTGGAATTGGTAGACACCTGGGACTTAAAATCCTATGAGAAGTGATTCTCGTACCGGTTCGAGTCCGGTCTCCGGTACCACCTTCCATAATACTTAATACGATGACGCGGGGTAGAGCAGTTGGTAGCTCGTCGGGCTCATAACCCGGAGGTCGAGGGTTCAAGTCCCTCCCCCGCAACCAAGTAATTGCAAGGCTTTCAGAGATTCTGAGAGCCTTTTGCTTTGCCCGGATTTGCTCCTGATTCGTGCTTCTATGCCTATAAATACACCAGGGACACGAAGAAATTCGTACCCCGTAACCAATATTCCCATGTGCATAACGAATCGGGATTTTAAGCATCCGGTCGAGAGACGTTATTCTGAAAGTATATTCATAATTGTGAATATTACACTATTCAGTTTTTTATTTTATATGAGTTGGATCAAATGTAAACAGGATTCGGTGTGCTATCTGCATCAAAAGATGCCGGATTTGTACCTGGCACATATTTTACATGGCTGGACTGATAGAACAGAGTTAGTTATTGTGATACCGAAAACGAAAGGCATATACGAAAAAAATCGTGTCTCATGTACGATATCGCGAGATGGGGCACGAACTCATTTTATGCATGCCTATACATTGGTCAAGAATGATGACAAAAGGTAGATGGCAGGATGCACTGACAGGAAGGCGTAAGGCAGTCACAGAGCGACATCAAATATGATATATTTATGGTGTCGCAGTACATAGCGACAAATCGCAATTTTGTTTCGGATTTGTATATCGTTGTGCCTGAGGGGGGTCAACATATAACAACAAACAGATTGACAAGTTTCCGTTTGTGAATATATCACAAGTATTTATAACAAGAGGAGCAACAATGTGTGACATTGAAATGATACCGAGCAAGCCTTCACAAGAGACTGTCAAATTTGAGGAGTTGACACTAACGCCTTCTTCGTCTGTTGTTCAGCCAGAGAGTGTCGATTTGGTCTTGGAAGCCGGAGACATTTTTAAGGCTGAAGAAATTACCTTTGAGGGCGAGGAAGAATCAGAGAAAAGGATCGCAGAGGCCATGTCAGCTTATGACAAAGCTATGGATCAGGCTGCGGACATAAAATATTAAAAGCTCTGATGCAAATTTGTGGAGGATGAGCAATGATAATCTACGATATTTCTCAGGAAGTATTCAGCTGTCAGGTATATCCCGGCGATCCGGCTCCGGAAAAAACGGTGATTAGTTCAATGGAGAACGGTGACTCATATAACCTGTCGGCATTCAGCATGTGCGCTCACAACGGCACACATATAGACGCACCGTTTCATTTCATCAAAGACGGGAAGACTGTGGATGAAATATCCTTAGACGCATTTGTGGGAATGGCTTATGTTGCAGAACATCAGGGAATCGTCTCCGGTGAAGATGCCGTAGAAATCCTTAAAAAGGCGAAAGCACAGAACCCTGAAGCGGCAAAGAGAATTCTTATTAAGGGAGCCGCCGAAGTATCTTCAGAAGCGGCAAAGGTATTTGCATCCTCAGGAATTTTACTGCTTGGCAATGAATCCCAGACCGTCGGACATGAAGACGAGCCGATGGAAGTGCATGTCATACTGTTAGGTGCCGGTGTTATATTGCTTGAAGGAATCCGGCTGGAAGATGTCTCAGAAGGTGTTTATCTTTTAAATGCAGTACCGCTGAATATGTCCGGTGCGGACGGTTCACCATGCAGAGCTGTATTGATAAATGTAGATTGGTATAAGCAATGACAAAGACCGTTATAGTCAACGATCATAAGATGTCTGTTTTCGAAGCCGGTGAAAAAAAACCCAAAACTTGTGTTTATGTCAGCTTCAGGGACAGTCTCGCCCATTTATGATTTCAGGATTTTGTATGAAAAGCTGATCCCTGATTTCAGAATAATTGTAGTTGAAAAGTTCGGTTATGGTTATTCAGATCTGTATGAAGGACCATGTGATATAGATTCAATAGTATCTTTTCAAAGACAGGCACTGGAGCAAGCCGGCGAGGAAGGGCCGTTTATTCTCTTGCCGCATTCAATGTCCGGGCTTGAAGCGATAAGGTGGGCACAG
The DNA here is from genome assembly GCA_902801255.1 of uncultured Eubacteriales bacterium. Taxonomy (GTDB): domain Bacteria; phylum Bacillota; class Clostridia; order Peptostreptococcales; family Anaerovoracaceae; genus Crickella. The sequence continues at coordinate 13,011 of CADCHO010000009.1, forward strand.
CTATACCCTGAAGAGGTCGAAGCCATCATAGGCCTTGATATGGCTGCACCGCAGACATATAAAGAGTGGAGCTCCGATCAGGTTGCCAAACGTATTCGCCTTATGTGATGTTCATCTCTGATGGCAAACAGGTATCTTCCAATTGGATCAACAATGAAAATAAATTCGCTGATCTAATGAATGCTGAAACGGTTTTTCTTGATTGCGGACACTATATCCACTATTACGAAAGTGATCTGATCAGCAGAAAAATAAAGGAATGGGATTAGGGGATTGTATGAAAAAGTATGATCTTGTTATTGAAAATGCAGCCATCCTGACGATGGATGCCAATGAGACGATCATTAAGAACGGAGTCATTGGTGTTAAGGATGGAGTCATATCGCTTCTGGAAGAACAGACACCGGATTTCTGCTGCCGGGCCGAAAAGCGTATTGATGCGCAGGGAATGCTGGCTCTTCCGGGCTTTGTGAATACACATTTTCATTGCTTTCAGTCACTGCTCAAAGGGCTTGGCGCGGACAAGCCTCTCATTGACTGGCTGAACAGTTCGGTGCAGCCGTTTGGTGTCAGAGTGACCCATCGTCAGCAGGAGCTCGCTGCGCTCGTTGCGTGCCTTGAAGCTCTGAAGAGCGGGTGCACGACTCTGTGTGAATTCTTCTATACGAACCAGGATCCTGAGCTCGCAGACGTGTGTATAGAAACGATGCGAAAGACAGGCATCCGAAGTGTTCTGATGCGTACTTTTCAGGATTACGGCGAAGAGTATAATGTCCCGGACGTCTACGTCGAACCGGTAGAAAAAGCGATAGAGGAGGTAGAACGTCTGAGGAAAAAATACGATTCAGATGACATGATCTCCATCTGGACAGGTCCTGACGTAACATGGGCAACAACGCGAAAGGGCTACGAGACGATACTGGAGTACTGTCTTGACCGGAAGGTACGCTACACCATGCATCTCAATGAGACGCGTGAAGACAACGATATGTGCCGCCGGCATTACGGCAAAAGCATTGTGGATCTCCTTGATGAGATCGGTTTCCTGACAGATCAGTTCCTTGCGGTGCATTGCGTACACCTTACACAGAACGAAATAAAGCTTCTTGCTGAAAGGGGCGTCTCGATAAGCCATAACCCTGCAGCAAATCTGTACCTCGGCTCCGGAATTGCACCGGTACCGGATTGCCTTCGGGCAGGTATCAATATATCGCTGGGAACCGATGGTGCCGCAAGCAATAATACGACTGACATGCTCGATACGATGAGGCTGGCCGCTCTGATACATAAAGGAGCCTGCTGCGATGCAACGGCCATGAGTGCTGAAAAGGTTGTCAGAATGGCGACACTCGGAGGCGCAAAAGCACTCGGAATGGAAAAGACAGTCGGAACTCTTGAGATAGGGAAGAAGGCCGATATCATTCTGTTTGATCCGGCGAGGATAAGATCTGTTCCTATGCATGATCCGCTGGCCACACTTGTGTATTCGGCATCTGCTGAAAACATTGATACCACTATCGTAAATGGGGAAGTTGTATACAGCAAAGGCGTCTTTTCCTGCGGTATTGATGAAGAACAGCTATACCATCAGGTGATGAGTGAGCTGCAGAAATATGACTAAAAGGAATAGAAATCAGATGAATAATATGATACAGAAGCGATGAGGTTCTGCGGAAGCGATGGCTGTTAAATACGGAAGTGGCAGTAATTATGGATAAACTGGAAAACTGGATCCGGAATAATCACTTAAATGACCGTGACGATATCGATGCGCTGCTGGAAACAGCCGATCTTGTCAGACAGCTCATACGTGACGATAATTATGTAGGGGTAAACAGAGTGATCAGCTACACCATAGAAAACAGCTTATACGAAGCGTTTTCATGGGTCATGGCTCTGCTGCAGGAAGAGTTCGAAAAAGACGATGATTATTGTTTAGATTCGTTTACATGCAGCCTCGGCAGATCGATTCCGGACTATGATGAGCTCACGAAAAGACTGCAGGTCGAGTTCGATGTACAAAAGAACGATGTTGAGAGTGTATATGACGAGCACGGAGAGGTGGAGTCCTTCTTTAACACTTTCACATACAGGACAAAGTATAAAAACATATACTTTATATCGTCAGAAAACTTTGACACAAAAGATAACGATTATATCCAGTACAAACTGCTGTTCAGCAGATGATGGACCAGGGAGAGGCAACTGAAAAAATGATACCGAGAACAATACTAAGACGCAGGATAAGCTTTATATTCGCTTTGCTGATTGGGATTAGCATGTGTTTTTCCGCATGCGGCAGCACGGACAATGAAGCGGAATCCGTAGAACCTGCAGCAACTGAAACTGCTGAATACGGGTCTGCAGCAGATCTTGAAGTGGACAAGGATAGTGCTCAGGCAAGAAGGGAAGAAATGTGGAAGTACAGAGATGATGACAAGGTGAATCAGATCCTGTTTGTGACACATACTGAGGGAACTCAGGCAACAGCGGAATTCTATGTGAAAGTTCCCGAAGAGAACAATGCTTGGGTGATGGATTTCAGTACGGATGCTTATATAGGAATCGACCAGATGGGTGTGCCGAATGAGCAATCCGGATATACGCCCTTGGGTGATTATGGCATAGGAAATGCTTTCGGGATACGCAATAATCCGGGAACTTCGCTCAATTACATCGATGTCACGCCGACTACTTTTGCCTGCGACGAAGACTGCGAGTATTACAATCAGATAATTGACATCAAGGAGACCGGTCACGACTGCAAGGGCGAGGAGATGTTTAAATACTCGCCGGAGTATAATTACGGACTCCAGACAGCTACAAATCCTGCCAATGAGTATAACAAAGGGTCGAACCTGTTCATCCATTGCAAAGGCGCCAAGCCGTTTACAATGGGCTGTGTGGCTCTTGATGAGGAATCTATGATAACTGTATTGAAGAAGGCCGATCCTGGTATGAGAGTATTCTACAGTGAAATGTACATGCCGCAATGAGAATAGTGAAGAAAGTGAAATGTACATGCCGCAATAAGGAAAGTGGAGGAGTAGTGCTATGGGCAGACTGAAGGATCTTCGGGCATACGTGAATGCCGAACTGAATAAAATGGAAAATGAGGATAAGCGAACCGGCGCGATCGTGCATCTTTACGGCGTTTCGCTTGCGGCGACCATGATAGCAAAAAAGCGCGGCCTCGACTGGGAAATCGCGTCGATGGCAGCTATGCTTCATGATCTGCATGCGTATAAGAGCGGGTCATATGATGACCATGCGCATAAGGGCGCAGACCTTGCGAGGGAGATCCTGGGCGAGCTGAACCTGACAACTGAGGAAGAGACGGAGACTATATGCTCCGCCATCTATCATCATGACGATAAGCTCGTTACAGATGGACCAATGGACGAGGTCCTTAAAGACGCAGACGTCATACATCACTGCATGAACGATCTGTCAAAAGCCATTAAAGAGAAGGAGCAGGAGCGCTTTGACAAACTGTGCAGGGAATTCGGCCTCCGTTAATTATAAGGCTCTCATTATAAGGCTCGCAGGGATTTCTGATATTATCATCTTCAGCACTTACATAGAATGCTTCGGAATATAAAAATAGCATCCTCAGACTGCGCATACGGCCTGTTATACCGAACTCCTATGCGCAATCACGAGTTTGCTTGCGCACAGCATTGAGAATAATCTGTCCTTATGCGCAGTTTTGTCATCCTTATATATCCATTCGCTTATCACTAACCTAATTTATGGCTTAAAATAGGTATTTTTTATCTAATTCCTATGGGTAAAGGGCCATATCAAACAGAAAAAGTCGGGATAAACCTTCTCAGATAAAAAAGATTGCGCATACGCCCTTGTTTTTAGGATGGCCATGCTCAATCTTTACAGAATACACCTATTGATACTGATTGATATTGAGATTCAGGATCTGCTAAGCACATCTTTGCCATAAATTGCACCCTTCGTGCATGCCGCAAAAAAAACTGCGCAGAGTATCTTGGTCTCCCTCGTGATATACTATAGACAACGTGTAGATATATGCGCCTGAGCAAAAGCCGGTGCACTGATATTTACTGTAGAGAGAGGAGAGAGCTGGTACCGGAAAGCTTGCCAGATAATTACTTATAAGTGAGCAGGAGCCGGAATTCTGAACAGCGGGATTCCGGCTCTTTTCAGGAAGGGAGGTCGTGGATGGAATTACCAATGCGTAAGGTATGCGCTAACTGCAAGAATACCTACAGAGAAGGCGATAAATACTGCCGCTACTGCGGTTCACCGCTTGGGAAACCGGGCTTCATCGAAGAAGAATTTGCATGTATTTACGGACCGCCTCCGGTACAAAGAACTCATAAATGCAAGAAGTGCGGATTCTCATGGCAAACATCACTTATGATAGACGATGAGAAGTGGTGCCCTGAGTGCGGCGGCGAGGCTCCGGTAACAGGCGGCAAGTGATGCAGGTCTCAGAGCTGAAGCGTTCTCAGCTTGAAACCGTTGCCTTACATCGTGACAGTTTAAAAACGTCACCTCACTTAAGGTGGCTGTTTTTTGAGATAACGGATCGATGCAATCTCGAGTGCAGACACTGCGGAAGCAATTGCTCTGCGGAAGGGCAGAACCTCACCTTAGGTGATATAGAAAAAACGCTTGGAACGATCGGGCCTGACAAGCCGATGATCTGCCTGACCGGCGGAGAGCCTATGATGCATCCGGACTTCTTTGACATAGCTGAATGCATCAGGAATATGGGCTTTTCATGGGGAATGACGACAAATGCGACCCTGATAGACGATGAAACCGCATTGAAACTCAGAGATGCAGGAATGTCTACAGTGTCGGTAAGTCTGGATGGAATGGAGCGTTCCCATGACGAGCTCAGACAGCGGAAAGGAGCCTGGCAGCTCGCTTTGCGTGGGATCAAAGCATTGCAGAATGCGGGCTTTCAGCCGCAGATAACGACAGTTCTGCATCAGGGTAATTATGGGGAGCTGGAGTCCGTGTATAAGCTGACCTGTGATATGGGAATCACAAGCTGGAGGCCTATAAACGTAGAGCCTATAGGAAGAGCATGCGAATCCGGCGACATGCTGCTGACTCACGAACAGTTTGCAGATCTGCTGGCATTTATACGCGAAAAACGCTTTGACCCGGACTGCGACATGGAGGTCACATTCGGGTGCTCGCATTATCTGGGCACGGAATATGAGCGCATGGTACGCGACCATTATTTCCTGTGCGGTGCAGGGATACTTACTGCAAGCATATGCAGCAACGGAGACATCTGCGCCTGCCTGGATATAGAAAACAGACCCGAGCTCGTACAGGGAAACATCAGGACAGACAATTTCATGGATGTGTGGAATAATAGATTCAGGCCGTTCAGAACAGATCGGACTGAGGGCTGCAGTGAATGCCTGGAGTGCTCAGAGCGCTTTATCTGCGGCGGGGACTCGACACATACCTGGGATTTTGAACACAGTAAGCCACTTCTCTGTTACAAAGATTTTAAGAAGTCTTTGAGGATAGGAATTGAACAATAAAACCAAAGGAATAATCTGCATAATAGCATCAGCTTTTTTCTTTTCGCTGATGTCACTGTTTGTAAGGATGGCAGGAGATCTGCCTACAATGGAGAAGGCGTTCTTCAGAAATGCGATAGCGGCTATGTTTGCCATCGTGATACTTTCACGTACGCCGGAGAAGTTCTATATAAAGAAAGAGAGCTGGCCCGATCTTATACGCCGGTCGCTGTACGGCACGATGGGCGTGATCCTGAACTTCTGGGCAATCGATCATATAACGATCGCAGATGCCAGCGTGCTCAACAAGATGTCGCCGTTTTTCGCGATAATCATGTCGGCGATCATTCTAAAGGAGAAAGCGACGAGGAAGGAATGGGCCATCGTAGCGATCGCGTTCTTCGGAGCCGTGCTCGTAATCAAGCCGACTGCCGGGATCGCAAGCTTTCCGGCTTTTGCAGGACTGTTGTCGGGATTTGGCGCCGGAGCAGCTTACACATATGTGCGCAAACTGGGCATTAGCGGAGAGCGCGGACCGGTCATAATAATGGTGTTTTCGCTGTTCTCATGCATCGTATGCCTTCCGTTTATGATATTCGACTTTCATCCGATGACATTGACGCAGCTTCTGATACTGCTCGGGGCAGGAATGTCGGCGATGGGAGGCCAGCTGACGATAACCGCAGCATATACTTTTGCGCCTGCCAGAGAGATCTCTGTATATGACTATACAAACATACTGTTCACATCTGCCTGGGGGCTGATAGCTTTTGGCGAAATACCTGATGCCCTGAGCATCTGCGGATACATAATCATAATTTCCATGGCCATACTGAAATGGCATCAGAACCTGAATTCATAGGGCATGCTCAAATGGGGAAGGGACATAAATGAAAGAAGAAAAACTGAAATATTTAGTAATAGGCGCAGGAGGCACGGGCGGAGCGATAGGCTCTCACATGGCTAATGCCGAGCATGATGTTACATTCATAGCACGCGGACGTCATCTTGCGGCTATGAGAGAGAATGGCCTCAAAGTGAGCCGCCCGGACGGAGAATTTGTCATAGATCCGGTCAAAGCATTTACAACGGAAGAGTTCACAGAGCTCTGTGTAAAGTCAAAGAAGGAGGGCGAAGGCTTAAGTCCGGACGTTATATTCGTTTGCGTCAAAGGATATTCTATAAAAGACACGATTCCGTTCATAAAAGCTGTTGCTGGTCCGGATACCATAGTGATCCCGATCCTCAACATATTCGGCACAGGTTCACAGATGCAGAAGGAGCTCCCGGGCATAACGGTGACAGACGGCTGCATCTATGTCGCATCAGAAATAAGTGAGCCCGGTCACATCCTGATGAAAGGCACCATCCTGCGAGTGGTATTCGGCCTGAGAAAGGATCAGAAACAGCTCAGCGAAAAGCTCATGCCGATCCTGGAAAGGATACGTGACGACCTGTGCAGCAGCCGCATCGAGGGCATCCTGTCGGACAACATAGAAAGAGATACATTGAGGAAGTTTTCATATGTATCTCCGCAGGGAGCCTGCGGCCTTTACTACGATGTCCCGGTAGGGGCGGTTCAGAAACCCGGAGAGATCAGAGACTGCTTTGCCGGGCTTATCAGAGAGATATCCGATCTGGCTGACGCCATGGGCATTGGGTTCGGCGAGGATATAGTCCCGGTAAATCTGGACATAACAGCCGGACTTTCACCTGACATGACTACTTCGCTGCAGCGCGATGTGGCTGCGGGCAAAGACTCAGAGATAGACGGACTTATCTATGAAGTAGTGAGAATGGGGGAGAAATACGGCGTCAGCACACCGCTTTACGAAAAAATCTCTGCCGATTTGCGCAGAAAAATTCAATAGCAGAACGATATCCAAAGAACATCAGTGACCGTCAATGTGGCGGTCACTTTTTCTTGCTTTATTTGGAAATGTAACTTGAGATGGTATAATTACACTAATCATTGAAATACAAAGGAGAGTGCTTTTTGAAAAAGAACTACACACTGGAGATTGTCGGCTGACCGGGAGGTTTGCAGGCATTCTTACAAACCTCCCGCTGAAAGGCAATTGCAGTCGACAATTTTCAGGAGGTAAAACAATGAATAAAAACGACGTAACAATACGTTGCGAAAATAAAGGCGAATACAGAGAGGTCGAGAACCTTATAAGGGAGTCGTTCTGGAACGTCTATCGCCCGGGATGCAGCGAGCACTACGTGATCCATGTGCTGCGTAATGATCCGGCGTTCGTGAAGGAGCTTGATTTCGTGATGGAAAAAGACGGTCAGCTGATCGGACAGAACATGTTCATGAGGACAGTGATCAATGCTGATGACGGCAGGGACGTAGAGGTGCTGACTATGGGACCGATCTGCATCACACCTGCGCTCAAACGCAAGGGATATGGCAAGATCCTGCTCGACTATTCGCTCAAAAAGGCGGCTGAGCTGGGCTTCGGAGCAGTCCTGTTTGAAGGAAACATAGATTTCTACGGAAAGAGCGGATTTGACTTTGCCCACAGGTTTGGTATAAGGTATCACGATCTGCCGGAGGGCGCTGATGACTCATTCTTCCTTTGCAGGGAGCTGATCCCGGGATTTCTCGATGACGTGACCGGGGTCTATCAGACGCCGGCCGGATACTATGTGGATGATACAGAGGTCGAGGAGTTCGACAAAGGCTTCCCGCCGAAGGAGAAGCTGAAGCTGCCGGGACAGATTTTTGGATAGACAGGGCGTTTTTCATAGGGTGACGGGGTAGATGGTATATATCGACGATGTTGTAACAGGTCTGATAGTGTTTCCGTTCATAGCGGCTTTGTTTACGTTCCCGTATGTGATGATTCAGTATCACAGATACGGATCGGTCTCTAAGTACAGGTCTCTTATCATCTACAGCTTCATCCTGTACATGCTTATAGCTTACTTCATGGTGATCCTGCCGCTGCCTGACAGGGCATCGACCGTCGGCAATACGCTGCAGGATCACCTCAATCTCATACCGTTCAGGCAGATATGGCTGTACTGGCACAACAGGGTGGTCAGCTGGACGACTCTGAAAGAATACATGTCGAGCATGGCGCTCTGGCAGCTCCTGTTCAACATACTGCTTACGGTCCCGTTCGGCATATACATGCACTATTACTTCAATAAAAGTTTTAAGCGCACGATCCTGCTGTCATTCCTGCTGAGCCTCTTTTACGAGCTGAGCCAGATGACAGCTCTTTTCGGGATCTACCCGGGCCCTTACAGACTCGCTGATGTAGAGGATCTGATCTGCAACACGCTGGGCGGAGCGCTCGGTTTTCAGATCGCGTATCTGTTCAAAGGAATACTTCCGAGCAGAAAAGAGATCGACGAGAATTGCCGTAAAGAAGGAAAGATCGTTACGGGAATGCGCAGAGTCTGGGCTGCACTGTTTGACTATGTTGGCGTCTCGATACTGCTTGTATTTCTGAATGGCGTATTGTATGTTGTGATGCCGGGATACAAGAACTATTCCATCAACACTCTGGTGTATCACTGGACGTTTTTCTGCGTCTGTTCACTGTTGCAGGTGCTGCTGACCAAGGGCTACACTCTGGGGCATGCGGTCTGCAGGATGATCCTGGTATCGAGGGACGGAAGCGCCGCAAGCCCAGGTCAGCTCATAAAGCGCTACTTCTATCTCTGGCTTTTTACGGACCTTCCGCTTATCCTTGTCGGATTGCTGACGGGCGGGCAGTTCGGAGATATCAATGATATTTTAACTATAGTTTTATTTCTTGCTTCAAGGACCTATTTCGTGATCTATTTCGTAAAGGAAGCTGTTCTGAGAGGCGAGAGACCGATGGCGCATGACAGGCTCAGCGGCACGGTTTACATGGCAGTTGAGATCCCGCAAAAGAACCGGGCCAAAAATAATTAATCAAAGAAAAAAAACTGTTCAGGAGGACAGGTAATGAATCATAAACTTATATTTCTGGATGTCGATGGCACACTGACACCGCCGGGCAGCTATTTACCGCCGGAAAGCGCTATAAGAGCTGTCAAACAAGCTCAGGAGCTGGGCCATAAGGTGTTTCTGTGCTCAGGACGAAACTACAATATGCTTGAACCTTTCCATAAGTACGGATTTGACGGCGGCATCGCCAGCTGCGGGGGCTACGTTTACGAAGGAAATGATGTGCTGTACGACTGCCCGCTTACAGAAGAACAGAAAGAAACGCTCATAACACTGTTATCGGGCGAAGGCGTAGCCATCTCGATCGAGGCGAGAGATACTATTTACAGCGATGAGGTGGGAAAGGTGTTCCTTGAACAAAGCGATTCCAGAAACACCTATCTGATCAACATGATAAGGGCTGTCTGGGCCGGAACTGCCGCAACGCCTATTTCGGAATATGACGGCTGCCCGATCTATAAGATCGTATTCGCGTGCGAAAACAGGGAGCAGCTGACTCCCGCAATAGATGCGCTTGGGGACGAATTCAGATTTATTGTTCACGATTTTTCGGAGCCGGGCTGTCTGTTCGGCGAGATAATCAACCGCAAGTTCGATAAGGGAAGCGCCGTACGCATCGCGGCAGATGCGTTGGGATTTGATATCGCTGACACTATCGGATTCGGCGACAGTCAGATCGACATCGAAATGATAGAAGCCGTGGGCACCAGTGTCTGCATGGAAGACGGAAGCGATTTTCTTAAAGAACACAGTGACCTTATCTGCCCGTCGACTGATGATGACGGGATCGAGTGGGCATTTAAAAAACTCGGGCTCATTGAATAAATAAAAAGGATTATGCAAATTATGAAAGCATGTGTTTTTTCTGATTCACACGGCCTTGTCGGCCATATGATGTCAGTTATAGAGATGGAGAAGCCGGATTTCTGCTTCTTCCTTGGAGACGGCGAGAGGGATCTCGCAAGACTTGAGAAAAAGTTCCCCGATCTTCCGATCTATGCGGTAAGGGGAAACTGCGACTTCAGAACAGATCTGCAGAAGCTGATCATATGCGAAGTAGAAGGCGTTAGAATATTTGCTACCCATGGTCATCTGTCCAACGTAAAGTACGAGGATGATCTGCGGACCCTGACTTATCAGGCGAAGGAGGCCGGGGCGGATATCGCGCTTTTCGGACACACACATTACCAGCATCTCTCCGAGAACGATGGCGTCACACTGCTGAACCCGGGAACGGTCGGCTATGGATACTATCCGGGTTATGCAGTTCTGAACATCGAAAACGGAACATTCAGCGCAGAGCTCAGATCCATCTGATATCAAACAATGAAAAAACTGTTCTCAGAGATACCGTACATAGAGGGAAATGGCATCATTCTGCGGAAGATCACGCAGGACGATGCTGATTCGCTGCGCGAACTCACGGAAAGCGAAGCTGTCTACAGATATCTTCCGACCTTTCTTTTCGAAAAGAAGTATGACAGCATCGAATATGTGATCGATCATCTTTATGATGAGTGCTTCCGCGAATCGATAATCCTGGGGATATACGTCAAAGCAGACGAAAAAGAAGACGACGCGCGAGTGTTTTGCGGAATCGCAGAGATGTACGGGTTCCGCGACGAGATCCACAAGATCAGTGTGGGATACCGGCTCCTTGAGCGCTTCTGGGGGCAGGGCATCGCAACGAAAGCACTTGGCCTGATGATCGATTATCTTTACAACGAGACAGACATCGAGATCATAACAGCAAGTACCATGGTCGAAAACCTGGGCTCAGCAAGAGTTCTTGAAAAAAACGGATTCGATCTTGTAGTTCATGCAGTGCCGGAAGACTGGGGGTACGACACGCCAACCATAACAGACAAATGGATACGTTGATTTTGTAAATAGGATAAAACAGATGCATCGATCTTATAAATGGGTCGAATAGATTCGCAAATCATGTAAATACTTGCGCTGACCCTCTTTTTTTCAAGATTTGAATTGAATAACTGGTCGCTCTTGGGGAAAAGGTTGTAAATCAGAACTCTTTTTGACGAATTTTCAAGATTTATCCCGATAAGTCTTGAAAAACTGTGGGAAATAATCTGATCTTTCAAGATTGCTCGGAAAAAGAGCATTAAATTTACCGGCAAAAGTGAAAAATATTGAAAAAACAACTCGTAACGCGGTATTTTTCAACCTAGATTCGCACTCAGATTCGATCACTAATTTGCATTCGGATCCGCTTATGAATCCGCTCCAGATTCGCTCCGAAATGTTCGCTCTGATTCGCTCACAGATCCATTCCTATCGGGTTTAAATTGCAGACAACGGGCTTAAAGATGATCAGGATGACAATGCTTACGATTGTTCAGTTGCAGTAGCCTTTTTCACCAATTGAACGCAAATGTCTTAGCCGCATGGAGTATAATAATAAACTGTAAGGGTTGAATAAATGGCACGCAAAAAGTGGTATCATTTGACTCTGGACAACGGAGGGTATCAAGATGACTATTGAGATAAAAGAGAAAGGAACCAGGCAGTTTTACAAGGAGGTTGTCAATGTACAAACCCAGTACAGACAGCTTCTGTATAGGCCGCAGGATAAGCTGAGAGACAACTTCACAAGATATATCTTTCTTACGGTCGCTATGGTGCTCATTTTTCTCATGAATATTTACGGAGGCATCACAGCGTCATTCAATGCGACCAAGATCCTTGTGACAGTATTCTCCGCGGCGGCAGCGGCAGCAACCGTAGTCATCCTCCTCAGAATGAATAAGATGGTAGACGGATATCTGGCAGACGACCGTCCGTCCGTTGTTACACTCGATGAGAATGGAGTCGAGATCGAAAAGGTAGGCTCGGAATCCGTCAGACTGGCATGGGACAATGTGGCATTTGTCAGATCCTTCGTTGAATCCACCTGCTTCTTCTCAAAAGATCTGAGCGGGATCGTCCTCTCGGTAGACAACGATTACAGGAAGCAGATAATGGAATACATCAAAAGCAACAACATAGATGTTCAGGTAGTAAATGTAGTTAATAAAGTAAGGTAGGGTGCGGAAAGCACGTTTTGAATATAGATCAAGAGGTTATTGAAATGGACAAAAAGACTTTTAACGAGAAAGATTTTGAATATACGATCGTAATGGACGCCAGCTATATTGGCCCTGACGTCAATGATTTCAGAAAGCCTGAAGAAGGCGCGGATAAGGCCAATGATCCGAACGCGGAGGCTGAGCTGCTTTATCACGACTATGAGAGGATGATTCTCAGGGATCCTACCGTGCTCGACAAGGACGACGCGTATCCTCGTTCATATCAGTGGAGAGTGGGCGACAGATACGATCCGGCCAAGCTCGCGGCTGTCGAGGAAGCTATTAATAACAGATGCAGAATATCTGATACGCAGGCATATAGAAAATTTATTGATGAAATGAAAGACCGCAAGTTCAAACCTGAATCGTGGGATTGACACTGCGGGCCACTTAAGATAACATTCAATACGGATTCAGACAGGGTCTCCGGTGACCTCAACCGGGGACGCTTTTTATGCTGAATCGACAAAACAACTATCACTGAAAGGAGTCATTAAAAGAATGACAGATCTTGAAAAACTTAAAAGGGACTATGCAGAACTGGTTATCAAATCAGGTGTAAATATTCAGAAAGGGCAGAGATTGCAGATCACCAGCGAGATCGAGTGCGTGGACTTTGCAAGGCTTTGCGCAGAAGCCGCATACGATGCAGGATGTAAGGAGGTCCTGTTCCGCTGGACTGACGATGAGCTGACACGCATGAAGTATCTGAAAGCCGATGATGAGGTGTTTGACAAAGTCGACTCGTGGGTCGTAGAACGCTCCAACAGCCTGGCTGATGAGGGATGTGCATTCCTCACGATCTTTGCGGAAGATCCTGAATGCCTCAAGGGAGTCGATCCTGACCGCATCAAGAGAGCTCAGATCAGCAGCGGAAAAGCTCTTGTACATTACCGCCAGAAGCTGATGAGCAGCGAGGTTCCATGGAGCATCTGCTCAATACCATCGAAGGCATGGTCGCGCCTGGTGTTCCCTGATCTCAGCGAAGAGGAAGCTGTCGCAAAGATGTGGGAAGAGATCCTTGCGTGCTGCAGAGTTGACGGCGGCAATGCGATTCAGAACTGGCAGGATCACATCGACGAGCTCAAGAAGCATGTCGATATCCTGAATGATTATAACTTCAAGACTTTGAGATATAAGAACGCTGCAGGCACAGACGTTACTGTTGATCTTCCTGAAGGTCACTATTGGGAAGGCGGCTCGGAGAAGGCAGGCACAGGAATCATCTTCTCGCCAAATCTCCCGACCGAAGAAGTGTTCACACTTCCTGACAGGAACAGCATGAACGGCACTATCGTGTCCACGAAGCCGCTCAGCCACAACGGTACAGTCATCGAAGGCATCGTTTTCAAAGTGGAGAACGGAAAGATCGTTGAAGCGCATGCAGACAAGGGCGAAGACATCCTCAAGGATGCTATCTCGGTCGATGAGGGCGCTTCGTACTTCGGAGAGGTAGCGCTCGTTCCGTATGATTCGCCGATCTCCAACAGCGGTGTACTGTTCTACAACACGCTGTTCGATGAAAACGCATCATGCCACTTCGCTTTCGGTGAAGCGTATCCGCTGGTCAAGGGAGCAGAGAACATGACCAAGGAAGAGCTCAAGGCGCTGGGAGCAAATACATCGATGACACACGTTGATTTTATGGTCGGATCCGAAGATCTCGAGATCACCGGAATCACACACGACGGTAAAGAGATCCAGGTATTCGTAAACGGCAATTTCGCGTTTTAACGGCAGCCCGGACCGTACATTCTGAAACAGGCATTCCGAAACAGAAATCACATAGCCTCTGATCATTAAGGTCAGAGGCTTTTCTGTGTTCTAATATAAGTACATATGATACAATCATTGATGAAGGACAAGGTCTTTATGAAGAAAGGGGTAGAGAATCATGACTTATCTGCTTTACAATCCATTGGCCAATAATTCAAAGGGCAAACAGGATGCCGGGCAATGGGCGGAAGACAACAAAGTCGAATGTGAATTCAAGAGCCTGCTGGAGATCAGTGACATGAAAGGCTTCTTAGACAGCCTTGGTGAGGGCGATGAAGTCATCCTGACAGGCGGTGACGGCACAATGAACCGCTTCGCCAATGATGTATACGGCTATGAGTTCAAAAATGCGGTATATTACGTAAAATGTGGAAGTGGCAATGATTTTTACCGTGACAACGAAAAATACGCTGTAAACGGAAGAATCGACCTCAGACCGTTCCTTAAGAACCTGCCACTGGTCACAGTCAAGGGCATAAAGAGGAGATTCGTCAACGGAATAGGCTACGGCATCGACGGCGAGACCTGCAGGATAGGAGACATCCAGAGGGCTACTTCTGACAAGCCGGTCAGCTATTCGAAAATCGCCATCCGGCTCCTCCTTGGCAGCTACAAGCTCAAGAAGGCGACTGTTGATGTCGACGGCAAAGTGAGCAAATTCGAGAACGTCTGGATGGCTTCAACCATGAAAGGCCGTTTCTACGGCGGAGGCATGATGGTAGCTCCGGCACAGGACCGCTTCAACGAGGAAGGCACTGTATCGGTCGTTACTCTGTACAAGAAAAACAGGCTCGTGACGCTGATGCGATTCCCGTCGCTCAACAAGGGCGAGCACGTCCTGAAGAAAGACTGGGTCACTGTGCAGACCGGTAAGAAGGTCACGGTATCGTTTGATCAGCTATGCGCGCTGCAGATAGACGGCGACGTCATAGAAGATGTTCTGACTTACACAGTCGAGACAGGCGTATAGCAGGAGCATGCCATGGACAAATATGACGTGATAGTAATAGGAGCCGGCAACGGCGGCCTCGGAGCTGCCTGCCGTGTCCTCAACGCGGGTAAGACCTGCCTGGTGTGCGAAAAGCACAATATACCGGGCGGCTTTGCCACGAGTTTCGTGCGCGGGAGATTCGAGTTTGAGGCCTCGCTCCACGAATTCAACGGCATAGGCACGCCTGAAGAACCCGGAAGCACGCGCATTCTGTTTGAGCAGCTGGGAGTTGCTGACAAAATCGAGTGGATCCAGCTCAAGGACGCATACCATCTGATATCAGAAGCAGAAGGATATGACTTTGTGATGCCTTTCGGATGGGAAGCCTTCGCTAAGGCCAATAATCAGCTGCACCCGGACGGCGAGAAGTACATTAACGAATTCTTTGAGCTGTGCCAGCAGATCAGAGATGCTATGGGATATATCGGTGAGATGAAGGGCAAGCCTGATCCGCAGGTGATGATGGAGAAGTATCCGGATTACTTTGCTTGCGGGTCGTATTCGGTCAACGAGGCCTTCGAGGCACTTGGCTATCCGAAAGAGATAGTCGATAACCTGAATACGTACTGGTGCTACCTTGGCGCAGACGGGAACAACCTCAGTTTCCTGCACTACGCCAACATGATATACAGCTACTTCTCTAAGGGAGCTGCCATCCCGAAATACCGCTCACACGAGCTTTCACTTGCGTTCGAGGAGCGCATACACGAGCTCGGAGGCGATATATGGTTCAACAGCGAGGTCGTGAAGATCCTTACGGATGAAGAGGGGCATGTCTGCGGCGTCAGGCTGAAAGACGGAAGAGAGATCAAGAGCAGGCATGTTATAGCCAACTGCTCACCGCATGTAGTTTACGGAAAGCTGCTCGACAGCGATGCAGTGCCTGAAAGAGCACTTAAGCTCACCAACTTCAGGAAGCTCGCGGGCAGGGGGTTCACGGTATTCCTTGGAATCAGCAAGTCCGTTGAGGAGCTGGGGCTTAAGGACCACAACTACTTCGTATACGACACTTCGGACAACGTTAAGCAGTACGAGTCCATGAAGACGATAGGCAACACAGCAGCGCAGGCGACCGTCTGCCTCAATAACGCGGATCCTGACTGCTCACCTGAAGGCACATGCATCATCTATATGACGACACTGTTCACGGATGACGCATGGAGCTCCGTAAGCAAAGAGGATTATTTCAAGGTGAAAAACAAGGTGGCCGCGAGCATGATCGAGAGATTCGAGAAAGCGACCGGCACCAACATCCACGACTATATAGAAGAGATCGCTATTGCTACCCCTGAGACATATGCCAGATACTGCGGACATCCGCAAGGCACGGTCTACGGCTACGAATCGCAGTACTACGACGGCCTGATGAACAGGATCCAGATGGTAGAAGAAGACAGATTCGTGCCGGGTCTCAGGATAGGCGGAGGCTACGGAGAGAGACTGCTTGGGTTCCCGAGCAGCTATAAATCCGGTGTCAACGAAGCCGGCCGCACCCTTAGAGACATTGAAAAGGAGGGCAGGTAGAATGGCTTTCAAAAGAAGTGATATTCCGGGCGAAGACATCAGGCTCGCCATGGGAATGGCGGCGAAGCGCCGTCAGCTGATAGACGAAACGCCTGCGACTCCCCTCGTATATGAGTATGGAGTTAACCGTCTGGCTAAGGCGCTGCATCCGGGCTTTGTAAAGGCCGTGATAGCAGAGAAGACTCCATGCAGCGCCGACTGCTGGCGGAT
This sequence comes from uncultured Eubacteriales bacterium, assembly GCA_902801255.1. Classification (GTDB taxonomy): domain Bacteria; phylum Bacillota; class Clostridia; order Peptostreptococcales; family Anaerovoracaceae; genus Crickella. Next base: position 30,075 of record CADCHO010000009.1, read on the forward strand.
CAGGCTGGAGCCGGCGGGCGGCGGGGAGTTCCCGTATTTCAGGGCCGGCCAGTTCATTACACTGAGCTGCAGGGCCGGCCAATCGTTCCTGAGCCGCCCGTATTCGATAGTCTCCTCGCCAAAAGAGGCTCTGGAAGGCAAGCTGGAGATAATGGTGCAAAAAAAGGGCATATTCTCGACTTTCCTGATTGAGAAAGCTCCTGCAGGCACTGAATTATGGATGGGCGAGCCATCTGGCGATTTCTATCACGACAGCATCCGCGACAGGAGCCATATTCTCGCAATAGCGGGAGGCAGCGGAGTCACACCTTTCCTCTCAATGATGAAAGCTATCCGCGAGGGAAGCGAGGATTTCAGGCTGACTCTCATCTATGGAGCCAGGACCAAAGCCCACATCCCGTTCGATCCCGAAGAGCTTGCGGGTGAAGGCGTTGAGGTAGTCGTGGTGCTCTCCGAAGAGGAAGCTGAAGGCTACAGGCACGGCTTCATAACCGCTGATCTGCTGAAAGAATACATCGACGATGACACAAGCGTATTCATGTGCGGACCTGACGCGATGTACAGATTCGTTCGCAAAGAGCTTGAACGTCTGAGATTCGATGCGACTAAGATCCGGCAGGAGAGAAACTCAGTCGGAGACCGTGAGGTCAGTGAAATCAAGGCGTTCAGGCTTACCGTGCATATCCGCGACACGATTTATGAGCTGGAAGCGGCGAATAATGAGACCCTGATCACCGCTCTTGAGCGTGCGGGAATACCTGCAGTAGTCAGATGCCGCAACGGAGTATGCGGATTCTGCCACAGCAGAGTGCTTAACGGAGAATATTTTATCGCCAAAGAGAACGACTTCCGCCGTGCAGCGGACAAAAAGTTCAATTACATCCATCCTTGCTCCACATATCCGGAGTCAGACATGGAGATAGACATTCCGATAATGAATCCGTAGTAGTTTTTAGCGGTTTTTAGAGGTTTTAGAAAAATGATTATATTCATAGCTGTTTATCTGATCGCTCTGTGCTGTTACTTCAAGACCAGAACGTCGGGCAACATCAGGCACAGAGCCATCAACAAGTACTTCATGGCCACCATGTATCTGGTCCTGGCCTTCGTGACATTCTTCAACAAGTATGAGTTCGCGAGCTACCAGCTCCTGCTCATGGCGGCTCTGATACTCGCGTGGCTGGGAGACATCTTCCTCGTGTTCGATTTCAACCGTGGAGGCGACTTCTTCCTCGCGGGCAACATATGCTTTACGCTGTACGAACAGGCAGTGCTTATAGACAAAGGCGGCTACTGGTTCAACGACTTCGCGTGGACATATGTGGTGGTCGCTCTGATGCTGGCTGTAGTGATATTCGCCAGCGGCCGCTGGCCTGAAAGGATCAGAATGGGCAAGATGCGCTGGCCGATGATATTCTATCTGTCATCGATATTCATGCACGGAATCACAGGACTTGCCCTGATGATAAAGATGCCGGGCACCAACTATGCGATGCTTGGTCTCGGATCATTCCTTTTCATGATCTCGGATATCGACCTGAACGTGTACAGATTCATTATGAACAACAACAAATGGCTCATCAGGTTCAACAGCCTCACATACTTTGTTGGCTTGCTGCTTATAGTGCTGAGCACGGTCTATGTATAAAAGCGGCGTGAAAAACCGGTAAATCCGGCAAGGAGTTTCAGATGTACAGAGAGAAAGTTGTTATAGGTAAGGGGACAGAATATCCGCTCAACGGCTTGCTGACGATCCCGGACGGTGCATCCGGACCGGTTCCGGCAGTAGTTATGGTGCATGGTTCAGGCGCGAGCAACATGGACGAAAAGGTCATCAAGCTGACGCCGTTCAAGGACCTGGCGGACGGACTCGCTGCGCACGGCATAGCCTCGCTGAGATACGACAAGCGTACTTTTGTGCACGGGCGCAAGATGATGAAAAACAACGCCGCAGGCATGACTGTTCGCGAAGAGACTATAGAAGACGTCCTGCTGGCGCTCGCTATGCTCAGGAACGACAAACGTATCGACAGCGATAGTATCTTCATTCTCGGACACAGCATGGGAGCAATGCTCGCGCCGCGTATCGACGCTGAAGGCGGAAACGTGAAAGGCCTCATTATGATGGCCGGAACACCGTACCGTCTCGAGGAAATCGTGATACGGCAGCTGAATCAGAGCCGCAAAGGTGGAGGCAATCCTGTTCTCAGATTCGTAACAGGCATGGAATGCAAGTATTTTGCGAAGAAGTTCAGTGTCATGTACGACTTGAGCGACGAGGAAGCGAAAAAGAAGAAATTCGCGGGCAATGTTTCTCTTTACTACTTTAAGGAGATGGGGCAGAAGACAGCAGCGGATTATCTGCTTGAAAGCGATAAGCCTGCGCTGATAATGCAGGGCGGCAGAGACTTCCAGGTGCTTGCAGACGATGATTTCAAGGCTTTCAAGGAGCAGCTCGCAGGCCGCGACAACGTAACCTATAAGCTGTATCCGGAGCTGAATCACTGCTTCGTCACCGCCATTTACGACGACATACTCAAAGCTACAAAGGAGTACAGCGTTGAACGCCACATAGGCGAGGACGTGATCGCCGACATCGCGGAATTCATATACGCGCAAAAGTAAAAAACGAACCCCGGATCTGACTGAACTTCCTACATCAGTCAACTCCGCAATGTCATTGAGTTAATGGCAAAAAGAATCAACTGGGAGCTGCAGAATATGTGGACCCCCAGTTTTTATTGTGGATAATGACATTGGACAAAACGGTCATAATAAACCAGTAAACCCGAGGATCGACTTCCGTCCCAAACGGTGAAAACGGGCTTCAGGGACGGAAGTCAGCAAGCCACGATGAATAATAACATCTCTCACTATTCGCTTAATGACAATGTCAGGCTACAGGGCTTCTTTATTATTGTATAGGTTGAAGATGTTCTTCCGTAAGTTAATATATACTTTTAGAGTATTAAAACATAAGGAGATACAAGCCAATGAAGAAATTTGCGACCAAGTCACCGATCATCTTTGAAATAGTACTGATCGTTGCAGCATTTGTGCTGGCTCTGGCGTTCGGATTAGCCAGCCAGATCATCGGCTTTGATAACGAGCTGGCCATGGCGGTCGGCAGGATCCTGGCAGGGCTGGTACTTCTGATCATTTTCAGAAGCTGCCTGAAAAACGGGAAGCAGTTTTCGGGATTCCTGATCATGCTGCCGGCGCTCGGCTTTGCGCTATGGAACGTCGCCAATCACTTCCTTACAAAAGGCGATTTCAACCCGCTCACAACGGAAATACTGATCCTCGGACTCGCGCCGGCTATCTTTGAAGAAGTCGTATTCCGCGGCATATTCATAGATAATCTCAAAAAGAGCGGCAAGAGCGACATGGCTGCGCTGCTGATCTCAGCGCTGTTCTTCGGCCTTATACACATGACAAATGCCGTAAATGGGAACATCCCGCAGGCACTGGTGCAGACCGGCTATTCCATTGTGGTAGGACTTGTATTCGGCGCCATCTACATCAGGACGGGAGACCTTCTTTCCGTAATGATCGCACATGCAGCGATAGACATCACCAACCAGATATTCGCGGCAGCCAGCAATACACCGGTCCCGCTGATCATCGCATTCATTGTGGTTCTCGCAGCTGAGGCAGCATACGCATTCGTGCTCGTATCCAAGGGAAAGCCGGCGGAAGAGAGTGATCCCGACTGAAAACTGCACCTCACAAGGCAGGTGAAACGATTAGAAATCAGATTCGGATAAGGACAAATAAAGGCAAACAAATACAAATAAAGATAAACAAATCAAATAAAGGCAAATATAGAAAAAGCCTCAGATCATCATAATCAAAGGCTTTTTTTTCATTTAAGAAATGGCTGCAGATCCTGTCTGTAACGAAATAATACCTGCTTGGAACGGAATAATAGCTGCTTGATGGGGTTATTTATTTAAATCTTGAAAACTAGTATCAAACCTGAGCAGTTTTTCAAGATTTGGACAACAAAATGATTGGCTTTGATTAGCAATCTTGAAAATACATATGTTGGAGAAATTGATTTTCAAGATTTTTTTCAGTCTATCTTGAAAATCGGTGGGCAAAACCATTTTGATTCAAGATTTCTCTAAATAACAGGCAAAAATCAAAGTAGAAAAGCAATGAATCTTGAAAACTTGCCATAAAAAACGACAGATTTACAAGATAGGCAGCTCATACCACGGCACCATGGCTGCTGCTTTTTTATACACTGGCTGAATGGTAAAATATAGTGTATAAACAAGGGCTTTTGACAAGCTGTATTCGCAGGCAAAAACGCAGAACATGTAATGCACGATACAAATAATAATCGTAGTGCATGTTATAAGGGATTGGAAACAACTGAGAATTCAATTAGAAGGGGGACTGGATATGTTGTTTGTTCTGATAATTCTATGCGCAGTCCTGGCGCGTATATTTCTCGTCACGGAGAGCAAAGAGGAGTACGTAAAGGCTGTGATCCTGAAAGGTTTGGCGTCGCTGTGCTTCGTGATTATTGGATTTATCTGCAATCCGGGCAATCACGTTTCGAATCTGATAGTCGCGGGACTTGTGATTGGATGCATCGCTGACGTGATGCTTAACCTCAGGATGGTGTTCAAGGAGAAAGGACAGCTGATTTTCCTGGTAGGGATCCTGGTATTCCTGACCGGACATATCATGTATCTCGCGGCTGTGCTGCCGCTGTGCGCATATAAGCTTGTGTGTATTATAGCCGGGCTGGTACTGACAGCACTTCTGATGGTATGGATATTCCAGCGCATCACAGCAAAGCCGGCTTTCAAGATCTTCGGTGTGGTATATATAGGCGCCATAATGCTGCTCAATTGTGTGGCGATAGGCAACGTAATAGCGGCGCAGTCTCCGTTCAACATTGTGTTTGCCATAGGAGCTGTGCTCTTCCTGGTGAGCGACATCGTGCTCATACTGAATACGTTCGGAAGTGAATTCAAACAGAGCCTGCGCAATACAAATATATCGCTGTACTACGCCGGCCAACTGCTGATTGCGCTCAGCCTGATGCTATTAGCGTAGTTACAGTAACGTTTAGTCCACGGACTATGCGGGTAACTATTAGCATTAAAAAAGCCGCCAGTTCACGTAACTAGGCGGCAACCCACAAAGGTTGAGTTAGTCGTTGACGAACGACGCTCTTCCTGACCAAATTATAATCTTCACTCAGATGGGCCGCAAGGCCTTTTTACTTGTCTTCTTCGCCATTAATCACCGTTCTTCGTCATTCTTCATCAGGAAGCGCTGAGTGCTATTTCTCACTACGGCGATATTGAAAGTAAGCCGTGCACTCGTTACAATGTGAGTAATGATTTGAGTAGAGGAAATGTTGCATATGATAAAGATTTGTATTTTTGACCTTGATGGAACTTTGGCTGCAACACAGGAGTCTATCGCCAGACCCGTGAATATGACTCTGGCTGTTTATGACCTTCCTGCGCAGCCTGTAGAAGCTTTTAACTACTTTGCCGGGGACGGCATCAAAAATGCGCTAAAAAGGGCTATGATCGCCGCCGGCGATACATCAGCATCTTATCTGGAGGAGGGACTGCCTCTCTGCCGTGCATGGATGCAGGAGGATCCGGCTTATCACGTGGTTCCTTATGATCACATGGTGTGGGCCCTTGAGGAGCTCAAGAGGAACGGCGTGAAGATCGCAGTTTTCAGCAACAAACCGCACGAAAGCGCCATAGGAGTTGTTGAGACTGTGTTCGGCAAAGGATTATTCGATCACATCCAGGGCCAGACAGACCTTATTCCTATAAAACCTGATCCTGTTGGAGTGTTTGAGATACTTGAGAAGTTCGGGGCGGAGAAGGACGAGTGCCTGTATTTCGGCGATACCAATACTGACATGCTGACAGCACACAACGCAGGGGTCACTGCGGTAGGAGTTACCTGGGGATTCAGGCCGAGGTCGGAGCTTGAGGAATATGGCGCTGATATTATAATCGACAGCGCAGCGGAGATCCCGGGACTGGCGGGAATAGATGCAGCCGCACAGTAAAAATGTGCCGAGGCCAGATGCGGCCGCCGCATAAACACTAGAAAGGGGAACTGGAGATGACACTAATGGAAGCGATAGATGCCAGGCATTCGGTGCGGGCATATAAGGATATGCCGATCCCTCAGGAGGTTCGCGATCAGCTGGATGCGTTCGTGAAAACCTGCAACGATGAGAGCGGACTGAACATCACCATCAGCTATGATGATCCGGCCGGATTTGACTCAAGGCTGGCGCATTATGGCAGTTTCAGCAATGTCCGCAACTACATCATCCTGAAGGGAAGCAAACGTGCGGACTTCGACTTCGTATGTGGCTATTACGGCGAAAAGATCGTGCTTTGCGCACAGCAGCTGGGGCTCAACACCTGCTGGACGGCGCTCACATTCAACAAGAAGAAGGTGAAAGAGCTGGTTCCGGCCGGGGAGAAACTGTGCATGGTTATATCGCTCGGCTACGGCGAGACGCAGGGTAACGCGCATAAGAGCAAGAGCATGTTTGATGTCATAGACGTAAAGGGCGGTATGCCGGAGTGGTTCGTGGCAGGAGTCGAGTCTGCACTAAAAGCACCGACCGCTATGAATCAGCAGAAGTTCTGCTTCATGCTTGAAAATGACGAACCGTCGGTAAAAATCAAAGGCCTGGGCACCTATACCAAAGTAGATCTGGGCATTGTGGCATATCATTTTGAGGCCGCGACCGGCAGAAAGGTTAAAGCATAATAGAGCGATATTACAAGCCAAAAATACCAGCGAAATATGTACCAACGAATACTCGCCATATACCAATGTACCAACCAGATGGCGCTCGCAGGGGCGCCTTTTTTACTGTCCGGTTTTCGGGACTCCTGGTGCGCTACACTGTAGATGTCAAAACACACTTAAGCAAACAGAAGGAGAGGATGCAGTAAAACAAGGAGGTCCGAGCGATGAAAACCTACAACCTTACAAGACACCTGACCACAATAATAACGGTATTTGCAGCAATCTTTTTCTTAGCAAGCAGCAGTATTTAATTATGTTAGCAAAAGCTCATATTGCAGTCGGGATGGCTGCGGCATTTTCAATAGTGAGACCCGGGACGGTCGCCGAGGCTCTGCCTGTCATCGCAGGCGGAGCTTTGGGCTGCCTGATCTGCGATCTGGACTGCGAGAACAAATCTGAAAAGAGCGACTCGTCGCACTGGCGGGTCGTGATGGCATTGGTGGCCGCAGCCGCACTTATCGAAGACCATCTGCTGGATGCCGGAATGTGGAGATCGATCGGTCATGGCGGAGATTTTCTGTGGGGCTCGTCAGGCCAGATCGGCCAGTATCTGTGGTTCGCAGGACTTGCAGGATTTGTGATCACATGCGTATTCGCCAGTGGGTCCGGCCACCGCGGCTTCTCACACTCGCTGCTTGCAATGGCATTGGAGACGGTATGCCTGTGGCTGATATTCCCGGCGGTGGCCGTACCATTCGCGATCGCGTTCACATCACACGTGCTTCTCGACATGATGAATAAGCGGTCAGTACGGCTGCTGTATCCGGCAAAGAAGGGGATTTGCCTTGGCTGGTTCTATGCGGACAGACTGGCAAACAAAGTGGTTGCCGCATGTGGGACCGTTTGGCTGATTGTCGCGATTATAATCTGCCGCCGCTGATTACTATGGATCGTCATGGAGCACCATGAAGTACTCTGAAGGGCCGCAAGGCCTTTTTTATTGCAAAAAATCTGTAACGTCACAAAGGTCCTAACAAGAAAGCTTTCTACATAGAAGATTTTTATAAGAAAAACTCGATTAGTCCTTTTGTGGAAAAAGAGTGTGAAAAGTACGAAAAAAATCGTTCCTGATAATAGATATTTTAAGTTGAAGGACGAATTCTTTATTTAGCACATAACTTAAAATGGTTTATTTACATAAATATTCACAGAAAAGATTATTCTTTAGTGCGAAATTACCCTACGCTTAGAAAATTGCATTTGTGATCGTCAATATGCCGTTTTTCCGTGTGGATATGAGGCTCAAAATAAAGAAGTGATTAGTCTTTCACCTCGTGATTTCTTGGCTGGAGAACGACTTTCTTCGTGCATCACGGTCGATTTTGACACATCATGTACGAACTTGCACATTGAATAAAAGTGTATATATGGTAAGAAAGATTGATTCTTGTATCCAAGGTGTCAAATCAAGTAGTTTTTTCTGATACTGGGAAAAAATAGGTTGCGGAACTGGTTGACACGGTGTCAGCGCAGTGCTACAATTCAATTGTTGACACGGTGTCAACCGACATTTCTAAGCGGTGTCAACCGACATTTCTAAGCGGTGTCAACCGACAGAGAGGAGAAATTATGTTCAAGGGAACCCCTGAGATCGTCGCGCAGAGGAGAGAAGAGATCGTCAATGCATGCGAGAAGCTGTATCAGACGAAGAGCTTCAAGGAGATCAATCTTAAGGAAATCGGTGAAGTAACATCATTCTCACGCCCGACGATCTACAACTATTTCCATACAAAAGAGGAGATATTCCTTGCACTTTTTGAGCGTGAATATGACAGATGGAACGCCGAGCTCGAGACCATCCTGAACAGTGATCAGAGCTGCACCAGAAAACAGCTGGCTGATAAGATAGCCGGGTCTCTCGAGAGAAGAGCACAGCTCCTCAGGCTTCTTTCAATGAACAATTTCGATATGGAGGAGAACAGCCGTGAGGAAATGCTCGCGTCTTTCAAGCGTGCATACGGAAGGTCGCTGGATCTTTTCAGGAGCATCCTCGATAAATACTGTCCGGAGATGTCTGCAGAAGAGGCGAAGGCAGTCATGTACGTCTTCTTCCCGTTCATGTTCGGCATCTACCCGTACGCGGAAGTGACGGAAAAGCAGAAAAAAGCGATGGAAGACGCTGAGGTCGAATACATCTATCATTCAATTTATGAAATCACATACAACTGTCTGATCGGGCTTCTGGACAAGTGACTTGGGGACCTGGAAAGGTGACCCGGACATATGAATTGGGTTTGAAATCCCGGCAGACAGAATCGATAAATACCAAGGAGGAATATAAATGGCGAATAAAGTATTGGTTGCTGTTTTTTCAGCAAGTGGCGTGACTAAACGTGTCGGACAGGAGATAGCAAGGATCAGCGGCGGCGACTTCTTTGAGATCGTCCCTGCAGAGAAATATACGAGTGACGACCTTAACTATATGAACAGCAGGAGCCGCAGCAGTGTAGAGATGAACGATCCATCCGTGAGACCGGAGATCGCAAACCGCGTCAGCGATATGGACTCGTACGACACGGTGATCATAGGGTTCCCGATCTGGTGGGGCGTAGCTCCGAGGATCATCGAGACATTCCTCGAAAGCTATGACTTTGGCGGAAAAACGATCATCCCGTTCTGCACATCGGGCGGAAGCGGCGTCGGCAGAAGCGATACAGAACTTCACAAGAACGTCAGCGGCGATGTTAAGTGGGGAAAAGGCGTTCAGATCAACCGTCCGAACGAATCTACGATCAGAAACTGGCTGGAAAAGGCACTATAAGGCGCACATGCACAGCCAACAGGAGGAAAACAATATGAGTATTATTGTAAATCTGTATTATAAAGGCCACGACGGAAGCGCAAAAAGCTTTGCGCAGGAGATGGAGTCCCGCGGGATCGCTGATGCCATCAGGGAAGAGGATGGAAACGAGAGATACGAGTACTTTCAGCCTATCAACGATCCTGAGACCGTGCTCCTCATAGACTGCTGGCGCGACCAGGAGTCACTCGACAGGCACCACGCATCGCCTATGATGGCTAAAATAGCGGAATTACGTGAAAAATACGATCTGCATATGGCAGTGGAGCGCTACGTATCCGACTCGGAAGGAGTACCGGAAAAGGACAAGGCGTTTATCAGAAAATAGTTTCAGGCATTATGACAATAGTCGAGGAGGAATATAGAAATGAGTGAGAAAATCGTACAGACAGCAGGAAGGGACCAGCTTGGAGAATTCGCGCCGATGTTTGCGCACCTGAATGATGATGTGCTGTTCGGCGAAGTGTGGAATGAGGAAGCGATCGATGTGAAAACCAAGTGCATCATCACGGTCGTATCCCTCATGGCATCAGGCATCACGGATTCGTCGCTCACATATCATCTGCAGAACGCCAAAGCGCATGGTGTAACTAAAGAAGAGATTGCGGCCATCATCACACATGCTACAATGTATGTAGGCTGGCCGAAGGGCTGGGCGGTATTTCGCCTGGCAAAGGAAGTATGGAGCTAAGCAATAAGTTTAACTATTTGGTTCGTGAAAGGAGAGGGTTCATGAAGAATTTAGGTTTCGGCATGATGAGGCTTCCGGTTATTTCCGGTCCGACTGATTTTGATTATAAGCAGCTGAATGACATGGTAGATGCTTTTCTGGAAGCAGGATATACGTACTTTGATACGAGCTATGTTTATCACGACGGCAAAAGTGAAGAGGCGACCCGCAAGGCACTTGTCGAGCGTCATCCAAGAGACAGCTATACAGTCGCGACAAAGTTCCCGACTTTCCTGATGGTTCCGGAGGATAAGATCGAGGAGATCTTCCAGAGTCAGCTGGAGCATCTGGGTGTAGACTATGTGGACTATTACCTCCTTCATAATATCCAGAATGTTTATTATGACGGTTATGACGGAAAGGGCGGCATCGTAAAAACGACGCATCTGTTTGATCACGCTAAAAAGTGGAAAGAGGACGGAAAGATCCGCCATCTCGGAATTTCATTCCATTCGTCCGCAAAGCTGCTGGACCGCGTTCTGACGGAGCATCCTGAGATCGAGTTTGTACAGATCGCGCTGAATCCGATCGACTGGGACAGTGAGCTTGTTCAGGCCGGACTCTGCTACGATGTGATCCGTAAACACGGACGCAAGGTGGTCATCATGGAGGCGGTAAAAGGCGGCGGTCTTGCGAAGCTTCCGGAAGAAGCTGAAAAGCTGCTGAAGGCAGCACATCCTGACTGGTCGATAGCATCCTGGTCCGTGCGTTTCTGCCTTGATCTGGACGATGTGATCACAGTCCTTTCAGGAATGAGCACGCTTGAGCAGGTAAAAGACAATACGGCCACTAGCAACGCAGCTGAAAAACTGACGGACGAGGACCGCAAGGTGCTTGCTGAAGCCATGCGCATTTACAGGGAAAGCGCGCCGATCAAGCAGAGTGAGATCGAGGAGTACAAGGATATTATGTACCACGGCGTTCCTGTCAGTGCGATCCTTCAGGCTTACAGCATATGCCAGATCCAGCCGGATCCGGGTTTCTCCGATGATAATAACTACCTGAAGAACGCGTTCGCAGAGGCGGAGCATGTCGACTTCAATAACGGACTGTCAAAGCAGAGAGTATTCACGGAGGATGGCAGAGACATTACGGATATGGTAAAGAAAGCAGTTGAATGGCTGACAGAGAACAGCTTCTGATATATATGTAAAATTTGGTAAAAAGGAGACGGACAATGAGACGGATATTTGCTTTGCTGATAGCGTGCCTGATGATATTCGGGCTGACAGCGTGCGGCGGAGGAAACAGCACGGAAAGTGTTGAGGACAGCGCAGCTGAGGCTCCGGCGGAAAGCTCATCTGAAGAGGCCGCAGCAGAGGATACACAGAATGCAAGTGACATTCTGGTAGTGTATTTCTCCGCGACCGGAACAACGAAGGGCGTTGCCGAGAAGATCGCATCGATCACAGGCGCAGACATCTATGAGATCAATGCGGCTCAGGAATATACAAGTGAAGATCTTGACTGGAATGATTCGGACAGCCGTACGACTCACGAGCAGAACGACCCGTCGGTCCGTCCTGAGATAGGCAGCGACCCGGTCTCACTTGACGGCTATTCGACTGTTTACATCGGATTCCCGATCTGGTGGGGCGAGGAACCGCGCATAATGGACACATTCGTGGAAAGCTATAACTTCGACGGCATCACAATGATTCCGTTCTGCACATCAAGCAGCAGCGGCATAGGCATGAGCGGTAAGAACCTCGAATCCAATGCAGGAAGCGGCAACTGGCTCGACGGAGAGCGCTTCGGAGGAGGCGTATCTGAAGAAGAACTTCAGACGTGGATAGACGGTCTGCAGTAAAACCGGGAGATAAGTTATGCAGGAGAAGCATAATAACAATGTGGCGAGAAGAGTCATAGATATGTGCATGACTCTTCTTCTGCTCTTCCTGATGGCCTACCAGGTCACGGGGGAGACGCTGCATGAATGGATCGGAATAGGAATGACCGTGCTTGTGATCATCCATCAGATCCTGAACAGAAAGTGGTATGGTGCGCTATTTAAGGGCAAATACCGCCCATACAGAATCGTAACAACAGCAGTAAACATACTGCTGTTGTTGTCATTCGCGCTGACGGCATTCTGCGGGATGTCGATGAGTGGTCACGCGGTGCCGTTCCTGTACGGCATTGCGCCTATCACATTTGCAAGGCGGATGCACTTGTCCATGTCGCACTGGTCATTCGTATTGATGGGGCTCCATCTCGGACTGCACATCCCGGCGATGACTGCAAAGATGAAGATCGAAGGCAGGAAAAAGACTCTTGTTTCCGCTGTATTCTGCTGCATCGCGGGTATTGGCCTGTGGCTCTTCCTGCGGAACAACATGACAGACTACCTGTTCTTCCGCGTTCCGTTCGCATTCCTGGACTACGAAAAAGCCGGAGCTCTTGTGATCCTCGAAAATATCGTGATGCTGCTGTTCTGGGCGTTTATTGGTGTGCAGTGCAGCCTGCTGTGCATGAGTTCCGGCAGAAAGGCAGATCAATAGGCTGAACAGCGGACTGCCGCTGCTCAGGCAAACATTGGGGGACTGGAATCATAATGAAAAAAGAAGATCTTAAACAATATCTTGCTACGAGGCGAATGGGCTGGCCGTATGAAGACAGCTATCATGTGGACCATATGGGAGGACATCGTTTTGTCGCGAAGATCGGCGATGAGCTCGCCGGTCTTTCTTATGCCGAGGTAAGTGATGACGGCAAAGCGGCAGTGATGAAGATGAACCTCAAGGGCCAATATGCTGAATATGGCATAGGCACCGAGCTGCTTGAGCTCCTGATGGAAGAACTTCAGAACTCGGGACTTGAGACCATAAGATACGAGATACCGCATGAACGCTACGCATTCCAGATATACAGGAATCTCGGCTTCACCGTTGAAAGTCAGGACGAAGAGACCGTAAGGTTTATCTGGCGTAGGACAATACTCGTTACAGCGTTTGAGCCATTTGGAGGAGAGACTCTTAATCCGACAGCAGAGGTTCTTGGGATGCTGCCTGATGAAACCAGCGGTTATGCCATCCGAAAGCTTTTGTTGCCGGTGGAGTACGGCAGATCTGCAGATATTGCGATTTCAGAGTATGACAGGCTGAGGCCGTCAGCCGTAATAATGCTTGGCCAGGCAGGAGGACGCAGCGCAATCACACCGGAAAAAACTGCCAGAAACCTCATGGATTGCGAAAAGCCGGACAATGCAGGCCGCATCGCAGACCACTTACGGATTGCCGAAAACGGGCCGGAAACAATGAGCTCCACATTACCCATCGGAAAAATTGTCGATGCGCTCACAATGCGGGGCATATGCTGTGAGGTATCGGAGGATGCAGGCGAATTCGTATGCAACTCTCTGTTTTACAGCATGCTCAAGCACAGCGGAGGTGAGGTCCCGACTGGTTTCATCCACGTGCCGTACATAAAGGAGCAAGGTCACGCGGACGAACCATTCATGGAAATCAGCGACATTTGTACAGCAGCAGAGGTTATAATAGAGACAGTATTAACAAACGGAGAGATCGGATAATGAGAAAAACGATTATATATGTACTATGTCTTATGCTTGCATTCACAGCAGCTGCGTGCTCAGGGACATCTTCAGTGACATCAGATGGAGGAGATGAGTCCGGCTATCACAGGGACACGGGCGTGACAGGATCCGGGTATGAATACACCGCTTCCGTCGATCAGGAAAGCCTCACATGTTCTGTGGAGTATGAGGGCACAAGCGTCGACATAGATGAAGGCGAGTTTGTGGTGGATGACGACGAGGAGTTCTTCGTCCTGCATATGACATTCTCAAATGATCTTAACCTCATAACACAGGACAGCAGCGTTGATGATCCCATGAATCAGGACGCGCTTGACAGGTCGTACGTCATACAGGCTGTTCAGGGAGATGATGTGATATACCCGCGAGGCGAGATAGAGGCGGAGACTGTTGAGGAAGACAATGCGTATGAAATGATAGACGCAGGCAGTATGATCAACTGTGATTACTGGTTCCCTGTGGATGCCTCACAGCCGGTGACGATACAGATCCTGAATATTGACGGAGAAGACACGGTCATGGCTGAGCTGACATTCCCCGTGAGCCGGGAGGATTAAGCATATTTAGAGATGACGATCAATGATCTTTACATACGAACAATAGACGATCTGGAGAATGCGGTCATGGAGCTCGGCATCCTGCCGTTTTTCATGAACTCGATTCGCGGATTCTCGATCGATGAGCATGTCGACCCTGGGATCTGGTTCACGGGCGAGGATGGTCCGTGGGAGTGGAAGGGACCTGTTATCAACGAGCTGGGTTGCGCCTACGGCAAGTTTTTCGAAAAGAAGGCGGCGTACATAAGCCCGGAGTGGTTCCTGCACTTTGCGAACTACCGTCGTGATGGCTATGACTTCGATGCGAGATTCGAGGACGGCTTGGTTTATCATGGCGACAAAATGGTGTACGACCTGATAGACAACCATGCACCGATTCTGTCGAAGCGCCTGAAGCAGCTCGGCAACTATCGCAAGGGCGGCAACAAGGGCTTTGACACGATCATCAACAGGCTTCAGGCGCAGGGCTATGTGATAATCAGCGACTTCAGGTACATGCTCGACAAAGACGGAAGGGAGTACGGCTGGGGAGTAGCGGAATACTCCACACCGGAGCACTTCATGGGCGACATCTTCAGGCAGAACGTTTATCAGTGTACACCGCAGGAATCTTATGAGATCCTGTTTGAGCATCTAAGGAACATCCTGCCCGGAGCAGATGAAACAGCCATAAGAAAATTCCTGAAGTGAGCGGCAAAATACCCATAAGAAAATCCTGGAAATGAACTGCAAATAATACCCCGGACGTAGTGATATCCGCATTTATGCGGTAGACGGTCCGGGGCTTTTTTAGTTTTCGTATAAAACAGCAAATTGACATGCCCGTATACATATGGGAAAATACTTGCAATAGTGGGTTAACAATGCTTGAAATGCGCATTTCGACAAAGCTTTATGCAGCGCATAAAAACGCATAAAAGCGCTAAAAAAGAGAAAGGGTATAAAGGGTATAAAGACATGAAGTTTATAAAAGATTTGAAGAAGGAGCCGGACTATTCGCTGTTTACAGCTGCTGCAGAAGCCGGTATAACGATGGATCAGATGAATGCTCTCGTCACTGCTCAGCAGGGTGAAGAAGACGCAGTCTACATGTACGAGCAGCTGGCCAAGGTGGTTCGCGATGAGGCTGACCGCGCGGCATTCCAGAGACTTGCCGGAGATGAGGCAAGGCATGCGGGAGTGTTCAAGAAGTACACAAACCAGGATTTAAAGCCAAATCCGACAAAAGGAATAGCTGTGCCGCTGATGTACAGAGTGCTCGGAAAGAAGAAGGTCTATCCGATTATCGCAAAGGGCGAGTACGATGCAGCTGAAAAGTATAAGCACATCATAGACGACTTCCCGGAAGTAGTAGAGGTAATGAACGACGAGGTGCATCACGGCGATGCAGTGCTGGGACTTCTGAAAACTAATGAGTAAGCTCATCATAGCTATGCAGAAGGGGTCTTACCAAAAATGAAATACAGAAAAGACAAATACGGAAATGAGCTGTCGCAGCTTGGTTACGGCTGCATGAGGTTCACAAGCAAGGGCGGAAAGATCGACTACGAGAAAGCTGAACGCGAGATCATGCGCGCAGTAGAAATGGGCGTAAACTATTTCGATACTGCTTATGCGTATGGCGGCAGTGAGGAGTGCCTCGGAAGGATCCTCGAAGAAAACAAGGTTCGCGACAAGGTCAACATAGCGACGAAGCTTCCGCAGTATATGTTGAGATCCATGAAGTCGATCGATAAGACTTTCCACGAGGAGCTCTCGCGCCTCCGCACAGATCACGTCGATTACTACCTGATGCACATGTTCACAGACATCTCTGAGTGGGAGCGGCTGAAATCATACGGCATCGAGGAGTGGATCGCCGCGCGCAAAGCCGACGGCAGTATCAGACAGATAGGCTTTTCGTATCACGGTGATACGGAGATGTTCCTGCAGATCCTCGACGCATATGACTGGGACTTCTGCCAGGTGCAGTACAACTACCTCGATGAGACCAGCCAGGCCGGAAGGCGCGGCGTCGAGACCGCTGAGAAGAAGGGCATACCTGTCGTCATCATGGAGCCGCTCCGTGGCGGCAAGCTCGTGAATCTGCCGGTCAAGGCGAAGCGTGAACTTGCGGACAGTGGCAAAAGTTACACAGCTGCCGAGCTCGGTCTGAGATGGCTCTGGAACCAGAGCGGGGTGACTGTAGTGCTCTCGGGCATGAACTCTCTCGAGATGGTTGACGAGAACATAAGGATCGCATCGGACGCGGAGCCTGGAAGCTTCGACGAAAGCGACTTTGCTCTCATAGACAGCGTCAAAAAGATCATCAAGGAGAAGGAAAAAGTCGGTTGCACGGGCTGCAGATATTGCATGCCTTGCCCGAGCGGCGTGGACATCCCGGCAAACTTCCATCACTGGAACCTCATGCACATAGAGGGTAAGAAGAACGCGGTAAGATTTGAATTCGCGCGCAACGTTGGTCTGCAGGGGAAGCCGGGCTTTGCGAGTCAGTGCGTAGGATGCGGCAAATGCGAGACTCACTGCCCGCAGCATATCCAGATCAGAGAGATGCTTAAGAAGGCAGACAAGGAGCTCAGACCGCTGCCATACAGGATTGCAATGCCTGTGGTCAGAAAGCTCATGTCAAGGTAAGTCTACCCGGACCACAAAGAGGCACCGGAAAAGCTGAAGACAGTCATCAGACATCCACCCAAAATGCAAAACGATTAGATAAGAGGGACTCATAGCTTTTGAAGGCGCCTCCAATGTGAGGCGTCTTATTTTGTACAAAAGCTGACTGTAGGTAAGGCCCTATGGTAGGGATATTGCTTCCAGGATCCGGTTTCACTTTATGCAGGACATCTACTCACAAATGGCGTTCGTCTTTCTATGCGTTTCAATGAGAAAAAGCACGAACATTTTCGTACTTCAAGACCATTATTCTAATAGGAAGGACGAAATTATATTTAAGAGGTTATGAAAAATAGTTGATTAAGCTCATTTTTTGAATAGTTATGCATTACAATGACTAATTCATTATACGAATTGTTAAGATTATCAGTTTTTCAACTAGAGCGTTATGAAAAAGAATATTGTTGAGAACCTACAGCTGAAAAATTTAGAAAAAACTTCGTACTTTTAATGCTAATATAGCGACTCAAAGACGAAAAAGATCGTACTCAAGGTTGGTTTTGGTGTAATAAGGACGAACTTTAATATACTCATTCTTATGCAAAACGCTCATTTAATGCGTATTCAAGTTCAACTTGAATTTTGGATTGAAAGTTCAAATTCCACTCGCTACAATAATTGTGTAAGGCCTTCTATCATAAGCATGTAAGGATCATGCTTATGAAAACGGAAAGGAGGCTGTCATGATAAAGGGAACATTCTGGCTGGAGGAGAAGCCTGAGGGCGGTGTGACGATCTGGATCGAGGATTATGAGGTCGAATCCTTTGGAGGAGCTGATTATGAGTGGTGTTACTCGTTCGATCCGGCGAATACAAGGAAGTTGACCGATATCCTGTCGAGGTCAAATAGCGGCTCGCTCAAGCAGATGATCGAAGCAGAGTTCGGGATACACCTCGATAAGAAGAGTGCGAAGCTGTGGCTGGACGAAAATGGGGTGAAATACGAGTTTTTCTCCTGGGTCCACTATAACTGAACCCGGACACAGAGGATTGAACACTGAAAACAGACCAAAGTATACAGGCTAAGGAATGCTATTAAGGAGAATTTGCTATGAGCATTGGAACAAATATAAGACGGCTGAGGGAGGATAAGAAACTTACACAGGAAAAGCTGGCTGAGAAGCTTGGCGTGACCTTTCAGGCGGTGTCGTCCTGGGAGCGTGATGAGTATCTGCCTGAAACGGCTAATCTGCTGAAGCTTGCCGAGGTGTTTGACGTCCCGGCGTCAGCGATCCTAGAAGACAAAAGAGGCACGTTCAAGACGAAAGAAACGATCTATAACTGGGAGCACATGAAGACTTACGTAAAGACGACAGCATCGGCCCTCGGTATGCACAATGCGTACAAGGCAGTCGACTATGCGGTCGAAGCACATGAGGGGCAGAAGCGCAAGAAGTCGGAGATACCGTATATTTACCATCCGCTCAACATGGCCTGCCATGCGCTCTCGATGGGCATCAGGGAGGATGAGATAATTGCAGCCATCTTGCTCCACGACGTGGTGGAGGACTGCGGAAAGACAGTTGAAGAGCTGCCTGTCAACGACGGGGCCAAGGAACTCGTGAAGCTCATGACAAAAGATAAGTCTAAGGGGAGCCATAATCCGGAAACGCTCGAAAAATATTATGGCGAGCTTGCGACAAATCCGAAAGCCGCGCTGATCAAGTGCATAGACCGCTGCAACAACATCACAACGATGTCATGGGGTCTGAGCCGTGACGGTATTTATCGCTATATAGAGGAGACCGAGAAGTATTTCCCGGAGCTGCTCAGGGTCGTCAAGGAGACGCCTGAATATACCAGCGCGTCGTGGCTGCTGAAATACCATATCGAGAGCATGCTCGACATCTACAAGCGCCTGATGTGATGCTGATGTGATATTATTGAACAAATAAGCGGTTTTTAGCGAATGACTCTGAAATCAGCGGAAAGCGCATAAAACCAGTGGATGATTATAAAAAATGAGGGACGGAGTAATGATGAACAAGCTTAGGGACGCCATAGAAAAGAAACAGTATGCAGTCGGCACCTTCCTCGGAGCTGCCAATCCTTCTATTGTGGAGATCATGGGATACACAGGGCTGGACTTTGTGGTTATCGATACGGAGCATGGTCCATATGACACGATGCCGATGAGCGATCTTATTCAGGCAGCGGAAAGCAAAGGACTGTCGCCGCTCGTAAGGATCGCAGACATCACACACAAGGAGATGCAGAGAGCCCTCGATAATGGCGCTGAAGGCATCATCATCCCGTGCCTTAAAAGCATGGACGACTTCAGGAAGGTCGTGGATCTGGGCAAATTCGCCCCGCTTGGAAACAGAGGATTCATAAAGGGGCGGGGCAGCGGCTTCGGCAACGAACCATGGGCGTCGGGTACACTGACGGAGTACATGCAGAACAGCAACGATAAGGTGCTGCTCCTGCCGCAGTGCGAGACAAAGGAAGCGTTGGACAATATTGAGGAGATAGTGCAGATAGAAGGCATCGACGGCATTTTCATAGGGCCGTTCGACCTCTCGATATGCATGGGAATACCCGGTCAGTTCGACGCTCCGGAATTCAAGGAAGCAGTCGATAGGATACTCCGGGCGTGCAAACAGGCCGGCAAACTCTGCATGACGTTCACAAGCACCCCTGAGGAAGCGAGGATGTACATAGAAAAGGGATTCGACGCTGTCGCAAACAGCATAGATACGATCACGATCGGTCAGGCGTATAAAGCCATGGTCGAAGAGATCCGCGGGTAAAAAAGAAAGGGATGATGGAGGTGGATCATGAGCAGGATAGTTAACGAGGCAAAAGTAAAAAATCCGCTTATTGTTGGTATTCGAGAGCAGCTGGAGCACCGCGCGCTGTGGATGTATCTTCTGTGTGACGAGGCGGAAAAGCACGGACTCAAGGCTGAGGACTTTGCTCCTGACGCGATCAAGAGATGCGGATTGTATCAGGGAAAGAATCTCGTGGAGAAAGGCAAGAAGGGTCAGTCGCTGAAAGGCCTGAAGAAAGCCCTGTTTGGTTTCTTCGCGCAGAAGGTGTTCGAGATGGATATCCTCCGCTGCGATGACGATCACCTGGATATAGATTTCCACTATTGTCCGCTTGTCAAAGCCTGGCAGAAGCAGGGCTGCAGCGATGAGCAGATAGCGATTATGTGCGATCATGCCATGTGCGGTGACAGAGGGATAGGAGAGTGCTTTGGCGTGGAGCTGGATCTTCCGGGAACGATAGCAAAAGGCGACCCGACATGCCAGCTGAGATACGTAAGAAGATAGCCATAGGAGAATAATATGTGGAAGTGTCCTAAATGCGGCCGTAGTTTCAGCAGGGAAGGTCAGCACCATTTCTGCGGCAAAATCGAAACCATAGATCAATACATTGATGAGCAGGATGAAACGGTCAGGCCGTATCTGAACGAAGTGAGGCAGGTTATCCGCGAGGCTATCCCCGAAGCGAAAGAGAAGATATCCTGGAGCATGCCGACTTTCTGGAAGGGTGTCAATATCATCCATTTCGCAGCATCGAAAAAGCACTTGGGTCTGTATCCGGGAGGAGAAGCAACTACGGTGTTTGCGGATAAGCTGAAAGGCTATGATGTGAGCAAAGGAACGATCCGCTTGCCTTATGATAAACCGCTCCCAAAAGAGCTGATAGCCGAAATCGCGGAGTGGTGCTATGACCAATATGCAAAGTGAAGGAAGTGAAATAATGGCTGAGCTAATAGATCTTTATGATGTTGACCGTCAGCTGACGGGAAAGACTGCAAAGCGTGGAGATAAACTTGAAAACGGCACATACCGGTTGGTAATCCATGTCTGCATCTTCAACAGCAAAGGCGAAATGCTGATACAGAGAAGGGCCGACGATATAGTCCGCTGGCCTTCGTATTGGGATGTAAGCGTCGGCGGAGGTGCAAGCGCCGGAGATACCAGCCGTATTGCTGCAGAGCGTGAGACAGCTGAGGAGCTTGGACTTCATATCGACTTCAGCGACAGGCGACCTGTTATCTCAGTCAACTTCTCAGATGGCTTCGATGATTTCTACACTATAGAGATGGATATATCACTCGACGATGTGCATCTTCAAACGGAAGAAGTTGCTGAGGCAAAATGGGCGAGCCAGAGCGAAATCGAAGAAATGGTCGATGACGGCCGCTTCATACCTTATCAGAAAGACCTGATCGGATATCTCTTTTTCGCCAGAGAAAGAAGGGGAACGTGGGACTTTTGAAGAAGATAGTAAGGATCCGCACAGGAGGACAGAGCGGTGTCGATAGGGCGGCAATGGATTTCGCCAGAGAGCATGAAATTCCACTGTGCGGATGGTGTCCTAAAAACGGTTGGGCAGAGGATTATCCCGATGCTCCAGGGCTTCTTGCGGATTATCCGGAACTAACGGAGACTCCTTCAGAAGACACTGAGCAGCGGACGAAATGGAATATGCGTGACAGCGATGCGATCCTTACGATCATACCTGAAGGCTCCAAATCTTCGCCTGGAACTGAAACAGGCTTGGCAGAAGGAGAAGCGCTCGGCAAGCCTATGTATACTGCTGTAGGCACGGACGATATTCTTGATATCGTCAAGTGGGTCAAAAGCCTTCCGGATGGAACAGAACTCTGCATAGGAGGTCCTCGTGCAAGTGAATGCCCGGAGGCTTATGACGTTGCAAAGGCTATACTTGAGGCATTATTTGAGCATATAGGCAGTAATGACAAGAAGCATTACGTTTATATCCTAAAATGCGCTGATAATACCTTCTATACTGGCTATACCACTGATCCGGAGCGAAGGGCAAAAGTGCACAATTCCGGCAAAGGGGCTAAGTACACAAGGTCACGCAGACCAGTGGAGCTGATATATACCGAAGAATTCGATGATAAAAGGGAAGCTCAGAGACGCGAATATGCAATAAAGCAGTTGACTCGCGCAGAAAAAGAAAAGCTTATAAGGTGTTGATGTCAGAGAAAACTGAATAGTGAACGATGAACCCGTTGAAATCAACGGGTTTTGAATTTTTTGTGAGTCTGTGCAATGAACTTCCGTCCCAAACGCCGAAAAGGGGCCTCAAATACGGAAGTCAGCGAGCAAACAGGAAGAGAAACTTCCGTATCAAACACCGAAAACGGGCTTCAGATACGGAAGTCAGCGAGCAAACAGGGGGTGAAACTTCCGTATCAAACGCTGAAAACGGGCCTCAGATACGGAAGTCAGCAAGTGAACAGGGGGTGAAACTTCCGTATCAAACGCCGTAAACAGGCCCCGGGACGGAAGTCAGCGAACTATGATGAATAAAAGCGTCTTTTTTACTGCATTAACTCGTAGAACAGATTCGCAAAAATTACAACGCCTATCATAAGAAACATTGTTCTTATGACGAGGTGCTGTGCAGAAAAGAGGTGTAAATACAAGCGGTTAAAGTGTTTCAAATATGGCATTGACCTCGTCGTTACAACGAGATGTATAGTTGAAAAGAGAGGTATGCAATGTCACTGAATACGATCCGGGAAGTCACTGAAATAACAGGAATTACAGTGAATGCATTAAGATACTACGACAGTAAAGGGTTGCTGCATCCTACAGTACGAAACTCTGAGGGGCGAAAAGAGTGGCTGTATGATGACGAGGCTGTAAGAAGGGCTAAGAGAATACTGCTTCTGAGAAGGATAGGGATACCTGTTGAGAGCATAGCAATAGTGATAGAAAAAGCGGACAAAATGGATGAAGTCATACTCAGATCCCGGCTCGAAGAACTGCGTGAGGAGCGGCAATTCCTGGATGAACAGATATCAATAGCTGGCATGCTGCTGTTGCTTGATGAGATCTCTTCGGATGCGGAGGTCAAGGAAGAGCTGCTGGATAAGATGTTTGAGAAAACATGCCTTGATGAATGAAACATGGATCAGGGCAGTTTGTAAATGGAGGTGTAAAGGTGAAGAAATACTTAGTGATCATAATTGCACTTATACTTGTTCTTGCTCTGTTTGGATGCGGAAAAGATAAGACAACAACTGTAGAAAATGATACCGGAACAGTTGAAAACTACGATACTGTCGAAGAAGAAGCGGAATCAGCAGAGACATCGAGCTCAGACGAGGAATCTTCTGAATCTGATTCGGGATTGCTCTCACCGGAGTTTAAGAAGACGATGGACGATTATGAAGCCTGGTTCGATCACTACTGTGATGTTATGCAGCGATATAAGGAAGATTCTTCAAATCTGGAACTCCTGAGTGAGATGACAGATCTTCTGACTGAAGAAACAAAAATGCTTGAAGAACTTGAAAACATGGATCAGTCAGAGATGAATAATGCAGAGCTTGCGTATTACATAGATGTAACTGCCAGAATAGAGAAAAAACTTCTCGAAGTTGCTTACTAGAAAGCACCTTTGCAGAATCCGAAAAAGTCCTATGACAAACGCAAAATTCTTGCGAATGACATAGGACTTTTAATCTTGGATGTATAGTATAATCAATACATGAGCTGCAAAAACTAGAAATCTCATTAAAACATCTACATAGCAGTACGAAAAAGAAAATAAAACAAGGGAATAATCACTGAGTTTTACACTCAAGTGTGTTCTGGAGGATGTCATGAATATTTACATTGAAGTAAGAAACAATTTGGGACTATCTAGAGAAAAAGCTAGCGAACTACTTGAAACAATTTCCCCTGAAAAATTGGAGAGAATTGAGAATGAGAAACAGTTGCCAAATCCTGATGATGTCATGATTATGGCTGACAAATACTCTGAACCAAACATTCGCAATTTCTACTGTGCTAATCAGTGTCCTATGGGGCAACACTATGTACCAAGGATTATGTTTAATGATCTTGAGAAGACAGTGTTAAAGTTATTGGCCTCGCTAAACTCAATGCATGGGAAACAGGAAAAACTGATAGAAATAGCAGAAGATGGCAAAATATCAGACGAAGAGCTGGTGGATTTTATCAACATACAAAAGACTTTGGAGAGAGTTTCTTTGGCTGTAGATGCCTTGGAACTGTGGACTGACAAAATGATATCTAGCGGTAAAATAAATATGGATCGTTATAACGAGCTTATCAATGCACATAAGTAGATATATGCTTTTTATGAAAACTGGGCGCTGAAATATGCGCCTTATTTTTTTGCAAATAATGATAAAAATGATCCCAGTATTCTTCAATTCATGTCATGGTGAGATGACATTACTGCTAATAAAATATAGGTACAAACAAGAGATAAGAAGCATTCGGAGGATAAAGAAAAATATTCAACTCACCTTTCACACAATCATATAAAAAGGAGGTTCAAAAATGCCAAAGAAACTGTACACAACAAGAGAATGGGATGGATATGGAAAACAGAACTACTATCACAATGAGTATAGGCAAGAAGGAGATATCATTGAAAAAGTAAAATGCCATCGTCAAAAATTCTTTGATGGGCATGAAAACGAGTGGTGCCATGATGAATACGTTGTAGATTCGTGGCATAAAGATGATCCAAGCATGCCGGATTGGTTGAAAAAGTATATCGATTAGTGCATCCTTCAGCACTATAGAAATGAATTAGGGAATTGTGAAATAAGGAAGAAAAACTAACAATTTAGCATTAGGCCGGGTTTACCCGGCTTAATAATTGATTGTATTGTGAAAATTTTGCTTTTACAGAAAATAATTGGGAATACGCAACATAATTAACACGGACACATAATTGAATAAATGCACATATTCAACCATACTAGGGCATTTGCAAAAAGTGCTCTGTTTTTTTGCACACAGTGTCATATATAGGTAGGTGATTCTGTAATCGTTGTCATGGTGTGTGTATGTACTCTTTTCTACAATATAGTCAAGAAACAAGAAAGCTTATATAGCAGAAAGGAGTTGGTACCAATGAATGTAAAACAAAGGGTGCTAGCAGCCAGGTTAGCCGAAAAGGGTAGAAAGAATAGAGAATATTTAAAAGAACTAGGAATTGATATTTTTTACGAAGATCACACAGATATTAAAGGAGACAGGAACGATGAAAAAGAATGCAATTACAGAAATCTTGAGACAGTCAGATGTTCTCATGTCAAAGGAAACTACATTTACTGAATATACAGATGATCTGCTTAAGCTCCAGGATCTGATTGTTCCAATAGTTATGGGGAAAGATTATATTCCGGGAATGAGGGTAGAAGAAGCAATATTCAGGATGGAAAGTGAGGCTAGAGAAAGAGGCCTTGGTGGAGATCCAACGGTAAGACGAGGAATCAACGCTTTAAAAACCGTGAACAAAGAACTGCATATATGTATGGCAGGCAGAAAAGGAGAAAACCTAGTAGCAAGAACTCTGGAATATGTTAACAGACCAGAAGCGAAAGTGTATAGAAATGTTTATCTTACCGATGGGAAAGAAGAAACAGAATTGGATGCAGTAGTGCTTACTGATTCCGGAGTAATAATCCTCGAAATCAAGAAGTCAAAAGACGACTTAACTATTACCGAAGAAGGTAGATTGGTACATTCAGGGGATGAATGCTATGAGAAAAGATCACTTGGCACAAAAATGGGGATTAAGCGTAAACTGCTGAAGGAAAGACTTGATCTTGAATGTGCAAGAAGAGGTTTTACAACACCAGTTACAGTAGAGAGCTATATCGTCTTTGTAACTCCAAAGGGAGTCAGAATCAATGTCGATGACAAGTATCACTGTGAGAAGTGGTGCTTTAGAACAAGCTTGAACCACAAAATAGCTTCGTATACATCGAACTCTTACTACAGGGAAGAACAGTTTGAAGCCTTAGAGGATATCATGGAAACTATAGAACAGAACAGAAAAAGTTTCACCAGCGACATTGATTATGAAGAAATCAGAGAAAACTTTGCGGAGGCGCTGGAAGTGCTGACATCTGGAAAAGGAGAAAGCAAAAAGAGCTTGAAAGAAAAGATTGCTGAAACAGCTAAGGAATTCAACAACAGTGAAGCTGGAAAGTACCTGAAAAAAGCTGCACCGTGGATCATTGCGGAAGCGATCGGTCCTGCAGCAGGAATGATTGGGAAGGTAGCACCAAAGGCAGCTCCATATGCGGCAAGAGTCGCAAGTAGCATAAAGGTTGCAATGACACGTGTATCTATTGCATAGGCGATGAATAAACAGCCAGACACTGATCTAGAAAAGTGAGATATAAAAAGCAAATGAAGAAAAAATGGAGGTACGAGATGGATAATAGAGTTTTTAAGATAGAAGACATGGCCAGTAAGTGTTGCAAAGAAATCAGAGAAAGAATAGAAGGCCTTACAGAGCTGAACATCATAGTTATGGGAAAGTCAGGTGTTGGCAAAGGCACATTGATAAATAGTTTCTTTAGGGATAAACCGGCAGAGACGGGAATTGGCCGACCTGTCACAAGGGATATTAAAGAAATAAGAAGAAAAGGATATCCACTGCACATTTACGACACACCGGGCCTGGAACTTGGAGCAGAGCAGCAGGCACGAGTAAAGAATAAGATTATGGAAATAATCGAGGACGGCATCGCTTCCAATGATATCAATAAAGCGATTCACTGCATATGGTACTGCATCAACGTTGCAGGAAATAGATTTGAAGATGCTGAGTTAAACTGGCTTAGAGAGCTCACCGATGCTGCATCAAGGACACATGTTCCGGTAATAGTGGTACTGACTCAGGGATATCAAAGAACGAAAGCAATTGATATGAAGCTTATGCTGGAACATGAGAATCTGAATGTTGCAAGTGTCGTACCGGTATTGGCACAGGATCTGGATATTGAAGGAGAATTTACAATACCAGCATATGGGTTAGATACACTTATAAATGTAATGACTAGTGCTTTACCTGATGAGCTTCAGAACACATTACAGAATCTTCAGATTGCAGATATGGATTTAAAAAGAAGGCACGCCAGAAAGATAGTTGCGGCAAGTGTAACGATAGCCTTTGGAGAAGGTTTCACTCCCGTGCCTTTCTCAGACGCAGCCTTGCTAGTTCCTACTCAGATCTCAATGATAGCTGGAATTACGAGTGTATACGGTGTCGATATAAATACAGGTTCATTGGTTGCAATAATCTCCTCGACAATTGGAGGTGCAGGAACAACGATCCTAGGAAAAACACTAGTCGCCAATATTATAAAAATGATTCCGGGAGTCGGTTCAGTGGCGGGTGGCATGATAAGTGGTGGTATTGCAGCAACTCTTACTGCGGCTCTAGGGGAAGCTTACATTCGAGTAATGGATATGGTTTGCAGAGAAAATGTTGATCTCTCATTTGTCTCATCAGATGAAGGCATGGAGACGATAAAGAAAATATTTGAGGGCGAGCTTAGGAACCCTGCGAATATCTCGTTGTCTTCCATCTAGTGAATGCTCCAATGCCAAAAGCCATAAAATGAATCGTCATGAACAATACTACCCTGATATAATTGTACTAATAAAGATCACGATAAAAGGAGAACAGCTATGGGTAATGAAATAATCAAAGCGGCTATGGCAGAATCGCTTGCAAATATCGAATTATACCCTGAACTCATAGATAACAATGTATCTTTGTCAAAGTTCGATAAAGTACCAGTAACTCAGATGGCATCGATGGGCTCGGCTTTCGAGCCCATTGCAAAAGCCTTTCAACAGTATATTGGGAGTTCAGGAGAAGAAATAACTCAACTGTGTAGGGTTACAATACCCAAAGGGACTCATCTTGCATACTCTGCTGAAAAAGGTGCCAGTATTGGAGCGGTGGTTACAGACGGAATTGGTGTAACTGGACAAGCAGCAATTAATCCGGTCAATCCAATGGTGTGCAATCCGGCAACAATATGTGTAGCCATAGCACTAGCAGGAATAGATAAAAAACTTGATGGAATCCAGAAAATTCAGACCGAGATCCTTGAAACAATGGAACAGGATAAACGCTCTGAGCTAAACGGTGATTTGAATTTCCTGAATGAAGTTATTGCAAACTACAAGCATAACTGGAACAACGATGCTTATAAGAGTAGCACTGCAACAACGGTCCAGGGAATCAGGCGTGAGGCAGAACAGAAGATAGATAATTATAGGGCAACTATTCATAGAAAAATGAGAGATAAATCTCTGCTTGAAACTGAGTCAGATGTTAAGAAGAAAGTAAGATCTCTACTTACTTCGTTCAGAGACTATGAACTTGCAAGATATGTTCACGCTTTTTCTTTCTTCGCGGAAACACTTTTACAGGAAAATTATAATGAAGCATACATTAACAATATCATTAGCAAGATAGAAAATTATTCCTATGATTACAGAGCCTTGTTTACTAAATGCTACGATGAGATAGAGCATAAAGCGGGGAAAGCTGTTGAAGCACAATTGCTCGGAGCGGTTGCGTCTACCGGAAAGGCATTAAGCAAAGCAGCCGGTAATACTCCACTAATAGGAAAAACACCTATTAAAGACGTGTTTGGAGATGCTGCACATAGTGTTAAAAAAGCGAAGAGCAGAACTGTAAATCATGCGATTAGAAGAATGAGAGATAATAGGCAGGACATTGTAGCACCATTCATATCCGGCCTTACCACAATCAGACGCATATACAATGAAGAAAACGTTCTCTATTTTGATAAGAATGATGTATATATGCTAAAAGGGTAGGGAGATATTCATAATGAATATAACGCTTGAGAAATATCTGATTATAGTCAATGTGGCAGGTTTCATATTATTTGGGATCAACACATTGCTCTATACGTTCACTGAGGAGGGACAAATAGATAAGGTCCTCACTTTAGTTGCTATAGCTGGAGGCTCCCTAGGCATAGTGATATCAATATTACTTTTTAGCCGGAAAGCGGTGAAAGAGAACATGATGTCAAGAGTGTTTGTCTTCAGTGTTCTTGCCATTCAGATCATAGTCGTGCTATGGATAAAAGGGATTCATGGGGACAAAATACAATTGGCATTCTGGTCATTCTTTGCAGCGCATAAAGGTATTATTTATTACCTTATAGCAATCAATGTACTGACATTTGCTATATATGCTTGGGACAAGCTGGCCGCCATAGAAGGAAGATCCAGGATAAGGATTGTAACACTTTTATTACTCGCTGGAGCTGGGGGCTCAATAGGTGCTTTGATAGCAATGTATACTTTGAGACATAAGATTCAAAAGGATTATTTCACAGTTGGAGTTCCATTGATTATTCTTGCTCAAGTATTTCTACTGTTCTTTGCTATGAATGCCGCTTAAGGAGGCGGACGATGATGAATGAAGAATACTATTGCCCAAATTGCAATGCTGTTCTAAACGATCAGGACGGATTTGATCCTGATTTAGGGGCATGGACATGCACTGAATGCGGAGAAACTCTGTATGGGGATGATGTTGAAAACACAATGGATCAATTTGGTGGCGTTGTCTGGTACTGTGATGAGTGTAATGCCATTTTAAATACTCAGAGCGGTTTTAATGATTCGTGTGGTACATGGTACTGCACGAAGTGCGGCCATGAAAATTCCATTTCAGAGGATGAAATTTACGAGTCAGCGGAGGAATATGAAAATAGGAATAAACATAGATGTCCAGAATGTGGAGACATTTTAGAGGACCAGTATTCATTCTATGAGTATGAAGACACTCACACATGCACAAACTGTGATACTGAACTATTCCATGAGGATGATGAATATAAAGTTTTATACAGATGTCCTAACTGTGACGAGATCCTTAACCAACAAATTGGATTCTACGATTATTATTCTGAATGGGAGTGTGAAAACTGCGGCAAAACATTAGTCAAAGAATATGATGGATATCATATTGAAAATGAAGATGAAGACGACAATGAAGATTACAATTATGAACCTTTGGATAAAACTTCATATACGGTACAAAGTAGAAAAGAAGAGCAAAGAAGATTACTGGAAGCAGAGGAAATAGTAAAAAAAGAGAAAGAGAAAGAAAGAAGAGAGAAAAGGAGAAGATTCTATAAAAAACATTGGAAAGGTCTTCTGCTATTGATTTCTGTTCTTTGTGTAGGATGCTTTGGCGGATATAAGTACTATCAGTATCAGAGAAGTATTACGGTAGGGATATCATCGGAGGAACTGGCAGGCCAAAACTATGAGGAAGTAATTGCGATATTAGAAAAGGCAGGCTTTACAAAAGTTTCGTCAAAACCAAAATATGATATTGGTATTAATGAAGTGGACATAGAGGGAACGGTTGAAAGTGTTAGTATAGATGGGAATAAATCGTTTAATGCAAGCAAAAGGTATCAATTCGATGCTGATGTAATAGTTTTGTATCATAAAATTAAAGATGTAAATGTTCCGCTCTCGGCTAAGGATGCTAAAAAAATGCAGTATGAGGCTCTTGCTAAGCAACTGAGTGATGCAGGGTTTGTTAATATAACTTTTGAGCCAGAATACGATTTGATAAAGGGATGGCTAAAAAAGAAAGGTAAAGTAAAGGAAATTACAATTAATGGAGATTCGTCGTTCAAGGCAAACACATCATATAGACCTGATGTTGAGGTTGTTATCAAATATCATGAATTAAGAAAAAATAAAACTGACTGAGAGAGTCTCTTTTTACCTATGAAATATGTGTGGAGTAACAATAATTAGATACTATTATAGGTGCTTTCGCATTTCCATCTGATTTCATTAATTTACTTGAACCTATAAATGGTGATGAAATAATTGAGGACGATAATTTTTGGGTTGATGAACTGAAAAATATCGACTAAATTCTGGATGATTGAAATAAGGCAAAATCGGGAAATCTCGGTTTTTAATAAATGGATTATGTGGAAGAGCAAGAAAAAACTGACATATAATTAATAAAGTAAAACTGTATAAATTGGCACAATAGCGCCTTTTGGCGCTTTTTTAGTGGGTGCTTTTCGGTACACATGCGCCTGTAAAATATAAATGTCAGAAACAAGCAAAGGTGTTCTGAAAGATGCATAGATGAGAAGAACTAGGAAAGGCGGACAAGAATGAGTAATCAAATAGCAGTGAAGGGCAGATCCAAGGATGATTATCGGAAGCTTGTAGCCTTTCTCAAAGAAAGAGGCTACAAATTGAGTGAATCTTTGGAATCATTGAAAGACTATGATCAGATAAAAGCAGTCATGATTGACCATGATACAAAGTCTGCGCATATACCATCAACAATGATAATGGCTTGTTATGTTACTTGTAGGAAAAAGGTTTTTAGTGTAGAAGAGTATTGTCAATAGACATGGGCAAGATTTGAAATGGAGGTGCTGTAGATGTACGGTGCGATACTTGGAGATATAATAGGCAGCCCATATGAGTGGCATAATAAAAAGAGCAAGGATTTCCCACTGTTCAGCAAGTTTTCGCGGTTTACAGATGACACCGCGATGACTCTTGCAGTCGCAGCAGGGTTCATGTCAGTTTTCAACGATCCGGACAATCAGATCGAGAACGGAGACGATGTGAACGATGACAATAAGGCTTTGGTTGAGGAGTCAATCATCAGGAGCATGAAGACACTTGGCCTCAGATATCCGAATGCGGGGTATGGCGGGCGTTTCAGAGATTGGCTTGAAAACGGGTCGGAACCATACAACAGTTGGGGAAATGGATCCGCGATGAGAGTCTCTCCGGTGGCATGGATCTGCAGTTCCATAGATAAGGCGAGGGAGCTGGCCAGACTTCAGGCTGCTGTCACGCATAACCATCCGGAAGGAATAAAGGGAGCAGAGGCACTGGCATCATCGATTTTCATAGCGAGAGCCGGCGGCACAAAAGATGATATCAGAGCATATGTTACCGATGAATTCGGTTATGACCTTGCCAGAACCTGCGACAGCATACGTCCGGGCTACAGATTTGATGTTTCATGCCAGGGTAGCGTTCCGGAAGCCATCATAGCTTTTCTCGACAGTATGGATTTTGAAGACGCTATCAGAAACGCCATCTCTCTTGGTGGTGACAGCGATACAATCGGTGCTATGGCAGGATCCATCGCAGAAGCTTTCTATGGTGTGCCTGATGAGCTGAAGAAAAAGTGCGAGAACATACTGCCTTCTGATCTCGGGGAAATCCTGAAAAACTTTGCAAGAGATTATCTGCCGGATGATTTGCCGCCGCTGAACGGTAAAGTCGCTGAAAAAGACGATTGGAAAACCACGGAGATGCCGGAGGAGCAGGAACGCTTTATTCTGCCGAGACATTTCAGCGATCTTCAGATGGAGGCGCTCCGACGCGGACATATCCCTGAAGAGATGGAGGACAAGTGGTTCTGGTACATGGAAGGTGACACCTTGTTCGCTCATCGCAGCTGGACTGGTTTCTGCATATACAGAATTGATTTCAAACCGGACGACAGGCATTTAGTTACAGTCAGCCGTGATGAAGAACAGTATTCATGCACGAGTATCGAAGAGGATGCCCGTAAAATCAATAATCTGCTTAACTGGTGGTCGCAGAGCACGTATGATTATTACAATGAGTGGCTGGCAGAAACAGTAGATATGTTGGAAAAAGCGGACAGATAAAAGAGTAACCCTAACAAAACAACACAAATTAGTAACGTTGAATGTATAAGTAGTTATGTGATGGAAAAGGTGCCCATCACGGAGCTGCATAAAAGTGTCTCGTATTTTGAGATATGAGGCACTTTTTTACGAAT
>CADCHO010000010.1 GCA_902801255.1 uncultured Eubacteriales bacterium
CTGCTCTGATGACGGAGTCTCCTCTTTCAGAAGCGACATTGCTTCACTTACCGAAATGCCGGATTTTACCATCATTCCCATGTTTTCAAAGAATGATGTGAGCTCGGTATAGTTCAGCATCCTGGAATCCGTTTTTTTCTCAGAACTCATTAGTCTAAGCTCCTTTCATTTATATGCATTTTCAATACTGAAATACGTCCATGTAATTGGAACCATCACCAATGAACCGGCTGTCAGATCCGTTGGCAGAAAAAGTGAGGTCGAGGCGGTTCCATTCATCTTCGTGAACCTCGAATTCAACGGCAACCCATCCGGTCTCTTTTGTGTAGTACATGTTCCACGCATGATAGAGATCACCGTTTTCACCTACATATCCGAAAATAATTTTTGTCGGTATACCATGGCTCCTCAGCATTGCCGCCGCAAGCGACGCATAATCAATGCAAATGCCCTTGCCGGTCTCCATGGTCTCGTCCGGGTCAGGAATGTATCCTGACTGCACAGTCTCCGCCTTCTTTTTGTCGTATTTGACACTTTTGCATACGAAGTTGAAGACGTTTGTAATGAAATCATTAGCATCTGTCGACTGTGCAGCGAGTTCATCTGCCTTGAGCACGCAGGATGACTCATCAGTATAATCCGCGTATTGGCTCGGTCTGAGGAAAGGATCGAATTCATCCTCCAGTTCCACGTTTACCGTAGTAGCGTAAAGCTCACTGTACTTGGTATCGACTATGTTCTTCATGACCTTGATCGTGTATGATCCGTTTCCAAGCTGGAACGGAAAGATCTGGTCTTTTCCGGTAACAACATCGTAGGTGTAGACCTCGTCATCCTTGAACACCTGGAGTTTGATCTTTTTATCCGACACGCAGTGGATGCCGAAAAAGCCTTTGTCGCTCCTTGAGGTATCTACCAGCACTTCGTCATTGCCATAAGCTTCATCCTCATGGAACTTTGCGCCTCTGAATTTAGGCACTTCATATCTTTCGACAGTTTCATCGGCCGGAGCCTCGGTCTCTGCAACTGCTCCACCGGCCGCCTCGCTGTTGCCGCATGCCGGAAAACACGCAAAAACGGAAGAAATCAGAAGACAGATGATCAGATATTTGGCTTTCTTTTTCATCTTATGCCGCACTTCATTCCTCCATTTCAGGTAATTTGTATAGCTCTTTAATTTTAGCAATTACTGCCTTATATTGTAAATAGACTTCGTCATTTTATCCGTCATTGAACAACAAAAGAGACCCCATTAAGGAGTCTCTTTATTGATTAATCTGAATTTGTAAGGGATCTTTTTTAACAGCACTCCTTACGGTCTCAGCTCAAGATACAGATCTCTGTACTTCCATGCCGATGCCTCCCACGACACATCCTTCGCCATGTTTCTCTGCACCATCTCATCCCAGTGCCAGCGATCAGTAAAGTACAGCGTCTTAGCGCGGTTGATGGCATCATAGAGCAATCCGGCTTCATATCTGTCAAATGTGAAGCCATTTCCGCTCTGGTAAAACACATTATATGGCTCAACTGTATCTTTCAGGCCGCCGGTCTCACGGACCACAGGAACAGTTCCGTAACGCATTGCGATCAGCTGTGTAAGTCCGCATGGCTCAAACAGCGAAGGTACCAGCAGCGCATCTGCGCCTGCATAGATCCTGTGTGCTCTGCCCTCATCGTACATGATGCATGAGCAGACGCTGCCCTTGAACCAGTTCTCAAAGTTGCGGAACGATTCCTCATACATGGCATCACCTGTGCCGAGCACTGCTATCTGTGTATTGCCGTCGATGAGCCCCGGAAGTATCTCATTGACCAGGTCAAGTCCTTTCTGATTCGTCAGACGTGAGATAAGACCTATAACAAACTTGCTGTCATCGACTTCAAGTCCGAGTTCCTCCTGCAGAGCGCGCTTGTTCTGTCTCTTTTTCTCCAGCACTTCCGTGATATCGTAAGGCTCGGCAATTCTTGTGTCTGCCTTAGGATCCCACTGTACAACATCTATGCCGTTAACGATGCCGCGCAGCTTTCCGGAATGATGGCGTATATGCGCATCCAGGCCGTCACCGAAGAACGGAGTCTGGATCTCTCCTGCATAAGTTTCACTGACTGTAGTAATAGCATCAGCATAAGCAAGTCCAGCTTTTAACATATTGGCATCTTCATAGCCTGTCTTGAATACATCGATGTTAAAAACATCATCAGGCAGGTTTGTCCAGTAGCGGATTGTAGAAATATTGTACACACCCTGGAAGCGCAGATTATGAATAGTCAGAACTGTCTTTGCATCCCTGATGGCTGTTTCCGCAAACTGAGTACGGAGCATAACAGGTACCAGGCTTGCCTGCCAGTCATGGCAGTGAATGATATCCGGGATCCAGTCCATGTAATTCAGTGCAGCAAGAGCTGCCTTGCAGAAATAGCAGTACTTCGGAATGTCGTCAACAAGGTTGAGGTAAGGGTTGCCGCTGCTGAAGAACTCATCGTTATCGATAAAGTCATATACAACACCATCATGCACATACTCCATGATACCTACGTAATATGATTTTCCGTCTGCACACAGATCCATGTCGAATGAGCCGCGGTATACCATCTTCTCCTGATATTCCCAAGGGATGCAGTGATAGCGCGGAATGATGACCTTAACGTCACAATTGAGTGCGGCCAGTGCCTTAGGCAGAGCATACATTACATCGCCGAGTCCTCCGGTCTTTACGAACGGGTAGCACTCGGAACCGATGAAGACGATGCTTCTTCTCGGCTGTGGAAGTGCCGTCTCTGCTGCCATATTTTCAGTATTCATTGTTTCTTCGTTTGCCATTTTTATTCTCCTGTATCTCCCCGTTAGCGGAAGCTCTTCACCCAGTTCAGTAAAGAATCTCTGTAAACGTTTTCTCTGACTTCTCTTTTCATCCGGTCAGTCAGAGGCCCGTTGGCAGAAAGTTTAGCAAGTATCTCAGCCTGAAGTTCTTCTATGCTCATCTCTTCATAGCTCTTTCCTGCTTCAGCCCTCTGAGGCATTACATCAATGCTTTCTTCAGGCTCATTTCTGTCCATCATCTCTTCCGGACTGTGCTTCAGCGGTTCGTAGTGATTCCTCTCAGAATTCGGGATCCAAATTTCAGCGCTGTTGCCTTCAAGGCTGAACCTCAGTCTGCCCTGATCAGAAGAGATCTCTCTTCCGTGAAGTGCACCGGTATATGATCCGTCAAGCCCCAGATCGAAGCTTTCTTCTCTGTCACTGTTTGTGACTGTTATAAGTATATCACCACGCATGAACGCGTATTTTGTAGTAGTCAGATCTGCCTCACGGTATTCTCCGTACCACAGAGCGGACTCCTTACTATATATGTTACCAAGTGCGCTGATGATATGCAAAGGGTTATTATCCTGTGATGAAAGTTCCCTCAGTGAAAGCGCCGGGCGCAGCGATGCGTCTGACCCTCTTTCCTTTCTTCCTTCAATGCCGAACTCCGAGCCGTAGTAAACGGACGGAATACCCGGAAGAGTGTAAAGAAGAACATGTACAGGCAGGAAATGCCTCTTGTCACGCAGCTTTGTCATAATGCGTTCAACATCATGATTATCTACGAAATCATACAAATGTACGTTATCTCCGAGTCCCATGTCCCTCTGGCGCTTAACAGTATGTGCTATCTCAAAATAGTTGTGATCGTTATGAGCGCTGTAAAGAGCTTTGTGCAGGGCATAATTTGTCACTGAGTGCAGTGTATTGTCATTTACCCAGCGGCTGTACTCGCCGTGTATGACCTCTCCCATAAGCCAGAAGTCTTCCTTCAGCCCGTCCGCGATGTTCCTGAGCTCGCGCATGAATCCGTGTTCGAGCACATCTGCAGCATCAAGACGGATGCCGTCTATATCGAATTCCGACACCCAGAAACGAATGGTGTCAAAATGATACTGTCTCACCTCAGGCTCATACAGGTTGAGCTTAGGGAGCAGATTATGGCCACCCCAGTTATCGTAGGAAAAGCCATCGTTATACTCGTTATTTCCCCAGAAGTTTACGTTGCAGTACCAGTTTCTGTACCTGCTGTTCTCACGGTTCTCTTTCAGATCGCGGAAGGCAAAGAACCCCCTTCCCGTGTGATTGAACACGCCGTCCAGGATCACATGTATGCCATTCTCATGGCAGTATCTCACCAGTTCTTTAAGGTCTTCGTTATCTCCAAGTCTCTCATCAAGACGGCGATAGTCTTCAGTATCGTATCCATGAGATCCTGACGAAAAGCACGGACCGAAATACAGCGCAGTAAAACCGCACTCCTTCATATGATCGACCCATTCCTTAAGTTCAGGAAGTCTGTGTACCGTCTGACTGTGATCATTCAGCTCAGGCGCTCCAAGCAGACCTAACGGATATATATGATAAAAAACAGCCTCTTCATACCAAGCCATTTGTCTTTCTCCTTTCTCTGCAGCATAATACTCCAAAAAAAAGAAATTTCAACCTTTTTATCATTTTTGATACAACAAATATGCCGGAGCAGTGAGTGCTCCGGCATGTATGATCCCGATCATATTTTCATTTGAAACAGTCCGTAGAGGCTATGATGGCACTACCCTCGCTTCGTGGAGTTAAAGGGCTGCAGCAACTGCCTTCTTTACTTCTCCCATGTCAACAGTAGGCTCGAATCTTGCGATTACATTGCCCTCTCTGTCGACCAGGAATTTTGTGAAATTCCACTTGATGTAGGCTTTGTCGCCGAACTTTTTGTTGTTTGCATTTGCGAACTTTGTCAGAGCTGCCATCTTAAGACCCTTACCGAATCCTTCGAAAGGCTTTTCTGTTGCCAGATATGCAAACAGCGGATCTGCCGTTTCGCCGTTTACATCGATCTTAGCGAACTGCGGAAATTCAGTTCCGAACTTCAGAGTGCAGAATTCATGGATCTCATCATCTGATCCCGGAGCCTGATCTGCGAACTGATTGCATGGGAAGTCCAGGATCTCAAAGCCCTGATCCTTCATCTCCTTATACATCGCCTCAAGAGGGTCATAATGCGGAGTGAAGCCGCATCCGGTCGCTGTGTTAACGATCAGAAGCACCTTGCCCTTATAGTCTGCAAGACTCACTACATTACCGAATCTGTCTTTTACATCAAAATCATAAACGTTGCTCATTTTGTTCTCCTTTCCTTACCCAGAAGTTCATATAACAGCTCATAAAGTTTTACAGCTTTCTCCGGTGACAGATCGATGCACTCTCCTACCTTTTCGGGAATGTCCTTTGCTTTCTCCTGCATCTCTCTGCCCTGCTCTGTCAGTGTGATCACAACGACCCTGTCGTCTTCCGCGCTGCGTGATCTGGTGATATACCCTGCGCTTTCCATTTTCTTAAGAAGCGGCGATACGGTCCCGTTATCAAGCATCAGCCTTTCGCATATCTCACCGACAGTGATGCCATCCTTTTCCCACAATACCAGAAATGTGATGTACTGCGTATATGTAAGTCCCAGTTCTTTAAGCCATGGCGTATACAGGCCTGTCACACTTCTCGCTGCTGCATAAAGAGGAAAGCATATCTGATTTTCCAGTTTCATTAACTCTTTATAATCTGTTTCTTTCATGAAAATTACCTTCAAGTATTTATATTTGATACAACTATATTTTATACAATATATTTTCATTGTCAAGTTTTTTACGCTCAAAGTTTAAAAAAATGACAGACGATCTGTAATCATCTGTCATCATTTATCGTAGATTGGATCAGGGATCTATAAGTCACTGTTCGGTGCGGTACTTTTTTTCAAGCTTGATGGCAAGCCCGCTATCGTCAGTGAAATATGAATCCACACCGAGGTCGATCGCGCTTCTGATCTCCTCTTCAGAATTCAGTGTCCATGCGCTGAATTTCTTTTTATGATCACGTGCAGCCTTAAGATTATCTGCTGTCATGTTTTTCTTCGGAACGCTTATGATGTCCACATAGTCATTTCCGAGTGCGAGATCGAATGTTGCCTGATCCGCGCAGACATACAGTTTAGGCATGTCAGGGAACGACTCATCGAGCGGTCTGAGCACATCAAAGAAAGATGAAGCGGCTATGACATTGTCCTCCACCCCGCTCGTCCTTACAGCTATCGTAAAGGCATCGACGTTTCGCGATCCTGTATATTTGATATCTACTATATACGTGACGGAGTCTCCGTATCTTTCAAAAAGATCTTTCAGTTTTATCACGTTGCTTCCTGACTTGGTTTTCAGTTTATCGATCTGACCATCAGTCATTCCGGAGAAGTAGCCGCCTGTGCCTGTCATATCCATGGCATAATCATCATGCGCTACATAAACTGTTCCGCTTCCGGATACTACAACGTCAGCTTCAATAAATTTTGAGCCTGCTTCAATGGCCCTGTCATAGGCAGCAAAAGTAAGCTCGTCGTCTCCCGCTGATCCTCTGTGTGAATATACATGCGAAGCTGCTTCGCTGTCTGCAGCCTGCTTAGCTTCTGCGGGTTCATCTGTTGCTTCATCAGCAGCCTGTTCAGCTGCAGGAGCCTCATTAGCAGGCTTATCAGCTTTTTTATTATCTGACTTGCCGTAATGCGACAGGATAAAAGCTGCCAATGCTATGCAAAGCAGGAGCATCACTACGATTGTAATGAGCTTTCTGTTTCTGCCTCTTCTTCTTATGTCTCTGTTGTTTTCCGACTCGTTCATTATCTTTTACCTGATTGTCCGGTTTTAGTTATATTGTTTTAAGTATAGGGCAAAAAAAGTCTGTTTCAAAGTAGCTTTACTCTTTTAATGCCCGAAAACCGGAACTTTTTTACAAATATCGTTGCTTGCATTCAGAGGCTGTATGATATCAGCTCATCTCGGCGAGCGCTTTGAGCTGACGATATATGTCGTCTTCCTTCGGTGGACACCCTCTTACGCAAATATCAAAACCCGCGGTGCAGTTGCCTATGCCAAGAAGTCCTTTTTTTCCGCGATGGCCCTGTCCTATGGCGATGTTTCCCGGCAGTTTGTCGAGAAGCCCTTCATTTTTGAGCCTTTCGAGTACCGGTATCAGGACTCCGTAGCATGCGCTGCATGAATCCACCTCATCAACAGCATAGCTTACATCCAGAATGCTGTGTGCAGGCAGGTCCTCATACGGTTCGCCCTCACAGGTTACAAGTCTGAGCCGGGAAAGGTCACTGCTTCCGATGCCGAGCTTCTCTGCCAGACATATGTATTCCACATCCTCAGTCTCATACCCGAGAAGTGAACACACGTAGGAGTCCACCAGGACCGGATCAACAGCTGTCATGATGCAGTTGCGTGTGACAGGATCACCGCCTTCTTCAAAGCTCAGATCTCCGCAGATGTGATCTATAACAATAAAGTCCTGCTTTATGCCCGCATTGAGATGAGCAATAGGCTTGTGAAGCCCCATTGTATGGAATCTCCTCTTTTCAGTATTGGGGATCAGCCCTTTGAGGTTCTTGAGCGCGCAGGTGATATGTGTCTGACAGTGCCCTTTCAGAACAGGAACATTTATCAGAAAATCCCAGTCCCTGACTTTTTTGCAGATGGAGAGCGTTTCCCCTGCGCAGTCAGTGTCGGCGCCCTTATCTTTCTGCATGTCAATAAGGGATATTCCATATTCGCGTGCAACTGAGTTGTAGCCACAGTACTCGAAAGCTTCAGCTGTCTTATCGCCTACCCACGATCCTTCGGCAATCACTATATTCACGTATCCCCGTTCCTGCAGAAACTCGACTATACCTGCAACTATCTCCGGATGAGTTGTTCCGCCGAAAGAAGCAGGCGCCGGTGTCACAAGATTGGGTTTGATCGCGATACAGGGATCATCAGAAACTTCCGGAAGCAGATCTGCAAGTCCTGACTGCAAGAGCAGTCTTTTGGTCATTTCCTTATAGTCAGTTCCATATGAACGCCATATTTCGTTTCTTTGCACTATAGATTCTCCCCTTCAGCTTTTTCCTCAGTTTCATCA
The DNA here is from genome assembly GCA_902801255.1 of uncultured Eubacteriales bacterium. Taxonomy (GTDB): domain Bacteria; phylum Bacillota; class Clostridia; order Peptostreptococcales; family Anaerovoracaceae; genus Crickella. The sequence continues at coordinate 7,973 of CADCHO010000010.1, forward strand.
TTATTTTCTTCAACTTCTTCAGTAGCTTTTTCATCTTCAGATACCGGAACCAGATCATCTATAGTAAGTGACGTTCCGTCACCTGTGTATTCCGTTATAAAGACGCGGCAGTCAGTAACATCATCAAAGACGCATATATGCAGTCCTGTTCCCTCTTTTACTGTGAGCACCGTTGCGACATCATTGGGATTATCGCTGAGCGACGCTTCAGACGTGTCATCGCTTCGCAGAGGGAATCCTGCCTGTTCGTAAATCACGAGCTTAGGATCTCCTGCAGATACCGAATAAACTGCAAGATTACAGTCCTTTTTCGCAACGTACTCTATCACGCTTTCTCCGGCTAATTCCACGGAGCATATGCCCTTTGCTTTCACAGTATTCAACGGCACGCAGGAAAGCTCTATCTCGGATTCTTTGCTGCTGGTCTCATTTGCGATCGCCCAGACGTAATACTCTTTATCTTTCATGAGCATGCAGATGCCATTCGTCAGACCGACATTGAGTTTGTCAGAAGACGTAATAGATGAAAGGCTGGAATATCCTTTTGAAGAATCCTTTGAAATGATGGAATGCTCAAACCTGTAGTATCCTGTCTCAGGCGGTATGAAAGATGCACATGCCTGTCCATCAGCATCTACCTTGATGGTCACCGGTCCGTCCAATGTGAGTTGCGGAGGACCTTCATCGCCGGTCTCTCTTGTCACGGTCACTTTAAACGATCCGGAGTACCGGGCCAGATCATCATCGGCAGGTTCTACGTTAAAAAGCACCAGACACAGCTGCGATTTCTGAAGCGCAGTCGTATCTGATATTGTATCCTTCAGACCTTCTGTATCATGACCGCGGTTGTCTGCAACAAAGTAGTCATTAAGATTATTGTCCATTACGCTCATGGTCACATACACTTCGCTGCTGCTCTCAATGTCGACAGCACTGAAGGTATAGTTTCCGCTCTCTGAAGGTGTAAAGTAAAAAGACGGAACAGTCTTTATTTTGGATGTATCATCAAAATCGTAATTATAGGAAGCCTCAACGACCTGATCTTCGACAATTTTTTCAGACATTAGTTTTATAAATACTCCCGGATTGCGGATAAGCGTCACGATTATAGGAATTGCCGCCAGCACGACAAGCAGAAGGATCACTCCTGCTATTTTCAGTATCTTTTTTATCATCGCAACCCCCTTATCATCGCCTGCCCCATAGTGACAGATCCAGCGCAAGTACTCTGTCCGTCCTTATGAGTGCATACCTCCAATGCGAGGCCCCGGATTCGAAATTGATATACAATGTCGATCCGTCGATGACCAGTTCCTCGTTCATCTTTGGGACTTCGACCCTTTTCATTTCATGACCTTCAAGAAGATAATTTCCTGTCCCGGTCTCTGAGCGCTTAAGATTATATTTAGTAATGTAGGATGTTTTCATACGCGATGCAGAATTGTACGAGCTTGAAACGTATAAATAATCTCCTACGATATCTGCACCCTGAGCGCTGGTATCGAGACCCGCAATAATTGAATACATTAACGTATTCAGCCTGCGGTTTCCCGGTTCCCCTATGATTTCATATCCATACATATATGCTTCAGCGGTATTCTTTCTTCCGGCATAAGTGCCTACCCACAGCCTTCCATTGTCATACTCAAGGAAAGACGGTTTGTTTTTTATAAATATATACCTTGAAAGCTCAGATTCATTAACCTCACTCACCGGTTTGTCCAGATGATCAAGGAAGGTCTCATATGTCATGTATTGAACGAACGGATCACCTTTATACTTATCTGAAGTTTCCCCCGTCATCCAGATGTTTTCCCCGTCAAAAGCGATACCGCCCGCATGAAACATGTTAGGCATGGTAAGAGTCGATACCAGAGTCATCCCGTTCATGTCGACGGCGTATATCACGGAGTTATGCTTCTTCTTTACGTCGTAGGCAGTTATCAGCAAGTAATCGCCGGCGCGGCACATACCCTGTGGGATGTACTGATTTGAAGAGCTGCTTGTACCTCCGGTCTCTATACATGTCTCTATCAGCCCCGGTATCGGCATGGTCTTCTCGTCAAAGGTTTTCCCGGCGAAGCTGTCATGCACATCAGACATGGTCCTTTTCAGAACTGTATTGTACATTGCCGGGTCTTTATAATACTTGTAATCAAATGAAGACCCCGTGTCTGCGTAGCACGCAAAACATGGAGCTGAAGCTGCTGTCAGCACAGTGATCATAAAAACTAATATGAAATGTGATGCTGTTCCTTTTTTCATTTATGATTTCAATAACAACCTGCTCTTAATTTTTTAAGTCCTTGGCGGCCTTGAATCCGTAGGCGCTGTCCGCGCTGTATACGGCTCTGTTGATTGCTTCACTCATGACCATTGCAGAAAGCGATCCTACGAGGTCCTGATCAGCCTCCACGTTTCCTGCCGAGACCGCATAGATGCTGTCGCCGTCAGCAGTTGTATGCACCGGTCTGATGGACCTGGCATATCCGTCGTGTGCCATTCCGGCTATCTTACACAGCTGCGATTTGCTGAAAGATGCATTGGTAATAACTACACCCAGAGTGGTATTCCCGGTGAACTTATTATCCTTTACTGCAGTGTCCATAGCCATATACGTGAGAGTATCTCTGAAGCCTTTTCCGTCTTCAGTCAGGAGTCCCGCTATTTTTTTGCCTGTATTCCAGTCATAGATATCACCAAGAGCGTTTACGGCCACTACAGCTCCTATCTTCAGGTCACCGATCCTGATTGCATAGCTGCCGATACCGGTCTTCATGCAGGTATCCATGCCCGCTATCTTGCCAACCGTAGCTCCGCATCCGGCTCCATAGTTGCCGTCCTTATAATTAGGCGACTCCATGGCAATGCGGGCAGCTTCATATCCCATATCAGCATCCGGACGGATCGATCCGTCCCCGACGGACAGATCGAACAGATCTGACTGTGCTACCAGAGGTACCTTGGCGACGCCGGTATCATAGCCTATATTTTTCTCTTCGAGATACTTCATTACGCCATCCGCAGCTCCGAGTCCGTACGCGCTCCCTCCCGAGAGTACTATTGCATGTATGCTCGAAGCCGCAGCAAGCGGGTCAAGCAGTTCCGACTCACGTGAAGCAGGTCCTCCGCCGCGCACATCAAGTCCTGCAGGCATTCCTTCCTTGCTGATAAAAACAGTACAGCCCGTTCCGGCTTCAGCATTCTCTGTCTGCCCGATCATGACTGATCCGATATCTTTTATTGAGATTTCTTCAGCATCAGCTGCCTCAGGGTTATCAGCTGCCTGAGCATCGTCAGTAGCCTGAGTATCTTCAGTTGTCTGAGCATCGTCAGTCGTCTGAGTATCATCAGCGTTCGGCTCCAGCTCAGGAGCTTCCACTGCTGCAGCGACGTCATTTTCATCTTCTGTCTGTGATACGAACCCTGCGGTATTTGCACATCCTGCTGCACTCCAGACAAGCATCAGCATTAAGCACAGAACAGCTATCGATTTCAGTAATGTTTTTCCGTTTTTCATCGCTCCGGACCTCTTCCGCAATGGTTTTATTTCACTAGATCATTTTACTTTCAAGGAGTTTCGACTTCTCCCGTAGGTGTAATAAACTCCGAATTGACCCATCCGTATTGTCCGTCATAACGGATATATATCCATCCGTTATTCCAGCCCTCTTCAATTACTTCCGCTTCATATGGAACAACGAGAAGGATATCATAGTCCGGTCCCGGACCGCAGCGAAGGTTAAGTCCTCCTTCTGAATTCACAACCCCATGATAACCGGTCTTAATAAGCTTTGACGGCTCTACCAGCCTGCCCTTATCCTCATCAGACTCCGGCTTTGCCTCATTCAGCACGATCTCATCGAGGTTTTCCGTCAGATGCTCAGTGGAGCACCATCCCGAAAGGCCGTCCACTGTGGCATAAGCCCAGCCGTCTACGATCTTTTCAACCTGTAGCCCCTGTCCGTAACTGAGAAAATGGATTTCCTTGCCTTCGGATCCCGGGTCCTGCCGCAGAAACAGTCCTCCTTCCGCCGAAATATACATATTTTTCGGAAATCCGATGTTCTCTTCCTCTTCCACTGCCGGCTCTCCCGTATCCGACCAGGGTTCTTCCCCTAAATACGGCTTTGCAAACACCATAATGGCAACGAACGCTCCAACAACAAAAATGATCGCGGCGATGATCGATATGAAAGCCTTTACTCTTCTTTTTCCCTTAGACTCTTCATATTCATATTCGTTTTCATTTTCGCGTTCAGGTTTATACTCAAATTCTTCTTTTTCTTTTTCTCTGTCCTCTGCACGTAAGTGCGCTTCAAGCCTCTTCCCGCAGGAAGGGCAAAAGCTCGAACCTTCCGGTATTTTTTTGCCACAGTATCTGCAAATCATGTTCAGCCTCCAATACGCCTGTATATTTCACAATTGCTGCTTAATCAAGGATCGAAAGTATATTGTTCAGCAGCTCCGGAGCATCAAGAATCACCAGTGCCAAGCGTTCGCGCACGCGTGTGATGCCTGAATAGAATATATTCGGATACGGACGTCCGGGATCCGGCTTAGGGATCCCCATCAGGTATCCTTCACCGTCATAAGAAAACGAGCTGTCCATCAGCATTACCACGCTGTTGTATTCACGTCCGGCAACATGCCGGTATCTGAAGGACTCCTCAAGGTCCGCAAAAGGGTCATCCTCTTGTTTATGAGCATTGATGAACACATACCCTTTTTTGCGGAAATATCGGATTATCTCGTGAGCTTCATCAGTGTTATTGGCATAATTGACTGAAATATGTTCGAACTCGTAGGTTTTCTCGGTTTTGCATCCCAGATGTTTGAGCTTAAGGATGAATGTCTGTATCTCCATATTCACCCGAAGTCTTTCTGAAAGCTCATACTCACCGGCCAGGCCAAGACTGAGTATCCTTCCCCCTATATCGTTTTCCTGCTCCGGATCTGTAAGAACAGCGGATGGATCTGTAGAAAAGATGCAGACCTGTTCATATGTCTCAGCGGCATTGACAATGGTATCGAATACTGCCGGTTCAATGCGCAGAGCTTCATCTACAAGCACAAAGTCATACCCGCTGATACGCTCAGGTGAAACAATATCTGATACAGATATAAAATCCAGATTTTCTATCGATTCACTTATGGACAGCAGCCCGCCGGACGGCTCTTCACCGCACGTGATCAGAGTCCTGCCGCTGCCGGACAAGTGCTTTGCCAGATCATATATAAGCAGGGTCTTTCCGGTACATGGTCTGCCGTAAACATGGAAAAACGCACAATATGATGCATTGGCTATATCTCTGAGCAGTTCTGCTTTGACATAGTCCTGTGCAGGAGACAGAAAGTACTGACCCTGAAGGAATTTGTCCGGGTTTTCTTCCGGAGAGATCAGATACTCTGAAGAGCGGAACAGCTTATCAATATTACCGTGATAAGCAGCGCGGCACTTCTTTACAGCCCTTGCTATCTCTTCTATATCTACTGACTCCAGTTCGCCGTCATCCGAAAGCCTGTAACAGGCAAGAGTATCCGTAATCACGGTAAACAGCATCAGTTCTCTTCCGAGAAGTGTGAGATAATGGCGGTTTTTCCTGAGCTGAGCAAGTATCTGCTCCTCACCCACATCCTGTGACTTCAGCTCAATGTTAAGACAGTATTTGCCGGTGACCTTGATAAGATCAAATTCTTTGCCTATCAGAGGGATCACGAATCCGAAGTAGAACCCGTCCGTATCCTTCACCGTTATTCCGTGCCCGGCAAGAGCATCTGTAAGTATGCGAAGAGAGTCGATCTCATGGATGCGTATCCTGTGATTGTCATGATCACTGGCCTCGTGCTTCTCCATGATATTGAACAGTCTCTCATCGCGTATTCTTGATACCCTGAAAAGATTTACCGGTTTCATACCTGTCCTGAATTGTGACTATTCGAGCTCGACCGTCCCCGGCGGTTTGCTGGTCAGATCATAGAAAACCCTGTTGACATGATCGACCTCATTGACGATCCTTGTCATGACTCTCTGCAGTACATCCCACGGGATCTCAGCAGCTGTTGCTGTCATGAAATCCGATGTTATCACAGCTCTCAGAGCTATGGCATGGTCGTATGTCCTGAAGTCTCCCATAACTCCTACTGTCTGCATATTGGTAAGAGCGGCATAGTACTGACTTATCTCTCCTGCGAGCCCCGCCTTGTCGATCTCTTCTCTGTAGATAGCATCCGCATCCTGCACGATGCGCACTTTCTCAGCTGTTACATCTCCTATGATCCTGACACCCAGTCCCGGTCCCGGGAAAGGCTGCCTGGTGACAAGGTATTCCGGCAAACCGAGTTCTCGCCCGAGCTGCCTTACTTCATCCTTGAAAAGCATTCTGAGCGGCTCGATTATCTCCTTGAAGTCAACATAGTCAGGAAGTCCTCCCACATTGTGATGTGATTTGATGACCGCAGACTTGCCGAGCCCGCTTTCGATGATATCCGGATAGATGGTTCCCTGCGCAAGGAAGTCGACCGCACCTATCTTCTTAGACTCCTCTTCGAACACTCTGATAAATTCCTCGCCTATGATCTTACGCTTCTTCTCAGGATCAGTCACTCCTGCGAGTTTAGCATAGAATCTCTCGGCCGCATCTACTCTTACGAAGTTAAGATCGAACTGTCCTTCTTTTCCAAATATAGAGGACACCTCATCAGCCTCATTTTTTCTCATCAGGCCGTGATCAACAAACACACAGGTAAGCTGAGGTCCGATCGCTTTAGCAAGCAAAGCTGCTACAACCGATGAATCAACGCCTCCCGAAAGAGCAAGCAGAACCTTTCCGTCTCCGACTTTTTCCCTGACAGCAGCGATCTGTGTTTCGGCAAATGAATCCATCTGCCAGTCCTGATCGCATTTGCATACATCAAGGACGAAATCTCTTATGAACTCAGCTCCGTGCTCTGTATGATTGACCTCCGGATGAAACTGAACGGCGTAGAAGCCTCTGGAGCGGTCTTCCATTGCGGCTACCGGACAGTCATCAGTATGAGCTGTGATTTCGAATCCTTCCGGTGGTTCGCTGATATAATCTGTATGGCTCATCCAGCATACATTGATATCGTCAGCCGTACGGAGAATACCTTTCTTGCCTTCAACGGCAACTTCTGTACGCCCGTATTCACTGGTAGGAGCGGACTCTATTCTTCCTCCGAGTCTGTATGCCATCAACTGTGCCCCATAGCAGATACCCAGTATCGGAACGCCCAGTTCGAAAATCCCATCATCTATCGACGGAGCATTCTCACCATATGCGCTCTGAGGTCCGCCGGTAAAAATGATACCTTTAGGATCGAATCCGCGTATTCTGTTCAGATCAATGGATTCGTACCCCATGATCTCTGAATAAACACCGCACTCCCTTACCCTTCTGGCGATCAGCTGATTGTACTGTCCGCCGAAGTCTACAATAAGGATCCTGTTCTCTGCCATAGAGTTCCTCCTGCCTAAAAATCAAGTGCCTGTCTGATATCTTCGATCAGGTCTTCTTTATCTTCGAGTCCGCAGGACATTCTTACAAGTCCTGCAGGAATGCCTGCAGCTTGAAGCTGCTCATCCGTCATCTGGCGATGTGTTGACGTAGCCGGATTCAGGCAGCATGTCCTTGCATCAGCAACATGAGTCTCGATCGCTGCGAGTCTGAGACGTCCCATAAACTTTTCTGCAGCCTGTCTGTCTTCAAGTTCAAACGAAACGACTCCGCAGCCGCCATCAGGCAAATATTTCTGTGCGATTTCATAATACGGATCATCCGGAAGTCCGGAATAGCTTACCTTCTTGACTTTAGAATGATTCGCCAGAAACTCGGCAACTGCCTGTCCGTTCTCTACATGCTTAGGCATGCGGACATGAAGTGACTCAAGTCCCAGATTAAGCAGGAATGCGTTCTGAGGTGACTGGATGCTTCCGAAATCTCTCATAAGCTGTGAAGTCGCCTTTGTTATAAATGCTCCTTCATTTCCGAATTTCTCTGCATATACGATACCGTGATAGGAATCATCCGGAGTTGTGAGACCAGGGAACTTGTCCTTATGAGCCATCCAGTCGAACTTGCCTGAATCGATAATGGCTCCACCGACTGCGGCACCATGTCCGTCAAGATATTTGGTCGTCGAGTGTGTGACGATATCCGCTCCCCATTCTATAGGCCTGCAGTTGACAGGAGTCGGGAAAGTATTATCTACAATAAGAGGCACACCGTGCTCATGCGCAGCCTTTGCAAACTTCTCGATGTCCAGGACAGTAAGCGCAGGGTTAGCTATGGTCTCACCGAAAACTGCCTTTGTATTATCCCTGAATGCAGCATTCAGTTCCTCCTCTGTACAGTCCGGAGAAACAAAGGTTGCACTGATACCCATCTTAGCCATGGTAACTGAGATCAGATTGAATGTGCCCCCGTAGATCGATGCGGATGAGACGATGTGATCACCTGACTCGCAGATATTGAACAGTGCAAAGAAGTTTGCTGCCTGACCGGATGAAGTAAGCATTGCTGCTGTGCCGCCCTCCAGAACTGCGAGCTTAGCTGCGACCATGTCGTTGGTCGGGTTCTGAAGTCTGGTGTAAAAATAGCCCGATGCCTCCAGATCGAACAGCTTGCCCATGTCTTCACTGGTATCATACTTGAAAGTCGTTGACTGTATGATCGGGATCTGCCGTGGTTCTCCATTGCCCGGTGTATAGCCTGCCTGAACACATTGTGTACCTAACTTATAGTCTTTCATATTCTCTGACACCTCCCTTTTCTTTTTCATAAGAAAATCTTACTTAATAAATCAAAATCATGCAAGCGGCCCGGCTCCGTTTTCTCTGCAAATTCCATTTGACAGCATGCGAGAATGCATAATATCATTATTAAGTTAGTTTTTTTCGGTATCATATTGCCGATTAAAACATGGAGAGGGAGAAGCTAATGCCAATAAAGATACAGAACGATCTTCCGGTCAAAAAGATACTGGAGGATGAAAACATTTTTGTTATGGACGAGAGCCGTGCGGTCTCCCAGGATATAAGGCCGCTGGAGATCGCCATTCTCAATCTTATGCCGCTAAAGGAAGATACTGAACTTGATATACTCAGAGTCCTTTCAAATTTTCCTATTCAGCTTGAGATCACATTCCTTACTACTGCAACCCACCGCGGAAGCCACGTGGACAGGTCCCATCTCAATAAGTTTTATCAGACATTCAAAGATGTCAGGTACAAGCGCTTCGACGGACTGATCATCACAGGTGCCCCTGTGGAACAGCTGGAATTCGAAGAGGTAAACTACTGGAACGAGCTTTGCCAGATATTTGAATGGTCGAAGACACATGTGTATTCCACATTCCACATTTGCTGGGGTGCCCAGGCAGGACTGTACTATCACTACGGGATAGAGAAAAAGATGCTGCCTGCAAAGCTGAGCGGTGTGTATCTGCACCGTGTCATACACAGAAAGAAGATCCTCATGAGAGGCATGGACGATGAGTTTTATGTCCCTCAGTCGAGATATACAGGGCTGGATGAAGAGAAAGTCAGGAGCAACCCTGAACTCTATGTGGTTGCTGACAGCCCTGAGGCCGGAAGCTATCTTATTCTTGCAAACTCCTCAAGGCAGGTGTTTGTTACAGGACACTCGGAATATGACCGGTATGATCTTGACAAAGAATACAAGAGAGACCTTGCAAAGGGCCTGAATCCGGATATCCCTGTCAATTACTATCCGGATGATGATCCTTCCAAAGAGCCGATACTCTCATGGCGTTCCAGTTCAAACTGCACCTATACCAACTGGCTCAATCTCGTATATCAGGACACACCATACGACCTGAACGATCTGCGGCCTGTCGAAGAAGACAGCTACCTTATAAAGAACACACTGGAATAGTCTGTTCTGCATACATCAGAAGTTTAAAAAGCCGAAGCATTGCACACTGTGCAGTACTTCGGCTTCTGTGAGTTTTTGATGATTACCGCGATCGAAAGCAGCTTATCGAGTTCCCCTGGATAGTTGTGGAAACCATAATATGCAAAGTGTCATATTTTTGTTAAAATAACTATATTCACAAAGTCTTACGAACAAAGGAATCGCTATATGTCTGACAACAACACAAAAGTCTCAAAGCCGGAATCAATAAAGGAAGCGAACAGATATTTTCTGATTAAAATACTGTTCAACGCATTCCTGATATTTTTCGGAGCAGTAGTGATAGGAACGTTCCTTACTCAGATGCAGGCACAGACTGCGCTGGTCAAGCAGCAGGAAAACAGCAGACTTGCTCTCGAAGAAGCTGTATCTGCAATGGACAGCAATGTCCAGAACGCAGATGTTCTGTCTGCGATATTCCATGACGGGAACCAGGATGAACTCGACGATATGTGCCAGCTGTTCTCAAGCGGTCTGTTTGAGTCGATGGCCGACGAAAGCAGCGAAGAGAGATCAAGAATTTTCGGTGATATGGTCGAGCGCTCCGGTGTGAAATATCTCTTTCTCATGTCTATGGACGGCAAAATAGCTCTTTCTTCAAGCGCTGACTTATATGGCATTAACCCTGCATCAATGTCGCTTATGACACAGGAGAACATAAACCAGCTGCTCAAGGGAACGAAAGAAAACGACGGCACTATAAAACCTGTGACTATCAAAAACCGTTACGGCACATTCTATTTCTATTCCATGCCATACCGGTATCGTGGGAACACTTACATCCTGTCTCTCGGAACAGAAGCTTCAGTACTCGATGTGCAGATCTCCTCTCTGACGGATGTTTCCGTTGTTCTCAGCAGGATCTCTGTAGGCAACGATGGCTTCGTTTTCGCGGTAAATAAAGAAGACGGCACATTCATTTATTACAAGAACGGAAACGAGATCCTGACAGGTCAGAAAGCTCTCAGCACCGGATTATCGGAGGAAGCTCTTACAGACGGGTATTCAGGTATTCAGGTGATCAACGGAGTCAAATATTATTGTGTGTCTAAAGATTACAACGGGCAGACCGTCATATCTGCTGTAGCCCAGACAGACAAAGTGTATAACCACGACAAGTATGTGCTGTTCTGGACGATCACCGGTTTTGTCCTGATCATGCTGATATGCCTTGCTTATGCGGTGATAGTCAGGAATGATTTTGTCAAACATGAGGTCATGACGGAAAGAGTAGTTCTTAACAAGAATCCTGATAACAAGCTGTTCTTTGACCGCTCCATCTTCAACAAGGTATTTCCGCTTATCATTGCCGGCACTCTTGTAATGTTCGGAATCTCATTCTACACGCAGACACTTCTTGAGATCACAAACGGAATCGAAAGGTCTGATCTTGCAATCAATGAGGTTTCGGGCAGATATGAGGAAGGTCAGACAAACCGCGGTCTTATTCAGAATTATTATGACAACCGTTTCCTTTCAAAAGCCAGGCTGATCTCTTTCCTTATCGAAGAGGATCCATCAGTACTTAATGCATCTTCGGAGCATTATCACAATTACTATGATGACAATGGCAGCAAGCAGTTCATTAAAGACGACGAAGGCAACCGCCTGAAGTCGGTCGCATCCTCAGCCAGACTGCAGGAGCTTTGCGATGCAAATGACATTGATTCTGTTTATATATTTGATGAAGAAGGTCATACCATCGGAACAAATACTTCCAACTGGTTCTTTACTATAAGTCACAACGAGGAAGACCAGTCTTATCCTTTCCTTCAGGTTCTTGATGGCAGGACTGACAGCTTTGTACAGGAAGCAATGGAAAACGATCTTGGAGAACCCGCCCAGTATATCGGTGTAGCATTCAACTACTATACAAGAAAAAACGCAGACGGTGATACGGAATATATTTCGAGCTATGAGTATGAACAGGAAGGCGGATCTGATGATATTACAGTTCACAGAAGCATGCTTCAGATAGGGCTCAAATCCGAAGTATCGGGTAAGCTGTTTGAATCAACGGATGTCGGCAGCATACTTTCGACCAATATGCTTAACGATGGGTTCATGGTCATGTTTGACAGCAGTAAAGATCATCGGTGCGTATATTCACCGAACGAGGCAAGCATCGGAAAGAAGGCTTCTTCTCTCGGCGTTTCATCAAAGGCTTTCAGCGGAGATAAATACTATGGCTTCGTAAATGTCGGAGGAACCGATTATTTCTCATGCTTCCGCTATAATGAAGGCTATTTCATCGGAACAGCTTTTCCTGAAAAAGAGATGTACAGAGCCCGCTTCATCATTGCATTGATAACATCGATCATTTGCTTCTTGCTTATAACTGTACTGACCGGTACGATCACTCTTACAAACGAGCATGAAGAAAGGCTGTACTCCACAATGACTGCAGACCAGGCTGCAAAAGGCATGAATTCACCGATCTTCAACATCATGCTTCCATCCGGACGCAGCACATCGACCGTACAGGCAGCCGCCAGATGGGATAACCGCCGGATCTCATGGAGTGATAAGAGTCCTGAGCAAAAACTTATAGCAATGGTAACTGCGGTTATAGCTCTGCTGCTGTTTTATGTGATCATCACGATAGCAGGTGCAGACAAGATATTCGGTGAGAGTTCAATAATCAGATTCATCCTCAGCGGGGCCTGGGACAGAGGCAATAACATCTTTGCATGGAGCTCATGCGCACTTGTATTTATTACTATAATTATCGGAGTTGAGCTGTTCAGGATACCTGTAAGGATCACGACATCGCTCCTTGGCGCCAGAGGTGAAACTATAGGCCACCTTCTGCTCTCAGTAGTAAAGTACGGCGGAGCTATCGGAGGACTGTTCTACTGCCTGTATCTGCTTGGCATCGACTCATCCAAACTCCTTGCCAGTGCCGGTATCCTGTCCCTGATCATAGGCCTTGGAGCACAGAGTCTGATAAAGGATATCATTGCCGGTATCTTCATTGTATTTGAGGGAGATTTCAGAGTAGGCGATATCGTTACGATCGCAAACTACAGAGGTACAGTTATGGATATCGGTCTCAGAACCACAAAGATACTCGGAGCAGACGGCAATATAAAGATCTATAACAACAGTGAGATCTCAGGCATCCTGAATATGACACAGGAGGCGTCCTATGCGTTCTGCAATATCGATATAGAATACGGGCAGGATCTCGAGTATGTAGAGGAAGTTCTCAACAGAGAGCTCCCTCTGCTTAAGGAGAAGAACCACGCACTTATCGACGTATCTTTTATTGGTGTTTCCGAGCTCGGAAACAGCGGTGTCACGCTTTCTGTCATTGGTAAGTGTAATGAAAAAGACATCAATTCTGTCAGACGTTTCATCAACAGAGAGCTGCTGCAGATATTCTACAGGAATGGCATAAACGTTCCGTTCCCGAACATTACATTCTCCTCGCTTGATACAAGCGGACGTAAGACCATCGACGATCTGATTAAAAAAGAGAATGAGCAAAATGAGGAGAAGGGAGACTGATATGAATAAAAAGAATAAACCGGGCCGGGTCCTTTTATCGTTTTTTATGATCATGTTGATCACGCTCCTTGCTTCATGCTCCGGGAAAGAACCTGACAGTATCGTAAAAGCTGACACTAATCCCGAGACAGAAACAGTCAGACTTGCGATGTTTCAGAATGGTCATATTCTGAATGCCATTGCTGAAGAACAGGGATACCTTGAAGATGAGGGTATCAAAGTCGAACACGTTCCTGTAGAGACAGACTCCGAGGTATTCGAAGGGATAAAAAACGGAACGATAGATGTGGCCTCGAATTCAGGCACTAACCTTCCTCTGCAGCAGATTGCAGACGGACAGGAGCTTACTATATTCGGAGGATATCTGCTTACAGGATGTATGCCGATTTTTGCAAAGGTCGAAACCACGTGGAACGGAATAGAAGATCTTGCCGGCAAGACTATGGCATGTGAGCTGAATATGTACGCAGTCTCCGGACCGTTGCTCGATAAGGGATACGATCCGCGTAATGATGTCAAATGGTACGATTCGGAAGACCAATACGACCGTATAAAAGCTGTAAAAGAAGGTACAGCTGATTACGGTCTGGTCGGTACGCAGCTTAATTATGATATTGACAGCGATCCCGAGCTCAAAGTATGCACTTATGCAAGTGACATTCTCCCGGACTATTCGTGCTGCCGTGTTGAAGCATCGACGGATTGGGTCAATAACAATCCGAACACAGTTAAAGCACTCCTCAGAGCATGGATCAGAGCACAGGCATACTACGAAAGCAACCACGAAGAATCAGTAGTGTTCATCAGCGAAACTACCGGACGCGACGAACAGGTTCTAAGGGCGCATATGGATAATCCTCACTTTGAAATCAACACAGACCCTATGAAATCTTCAGTTGAAAGAGCATGGGATTATATGGATCGTTTAGGACTGCTTAATGCAGCTTCTAAAAAAATAGATATTGACGAACATATCAATACAGAACTTTATAAGGAAGCCCTTGATGAATGCCAGTCAAAGTATGGTGAAGAGAATCCTGCTTTCTACGAAAAAATGCAGTCTCAGTATTCTGCCAATGATCAATAACTACACCGGGACTGATGACAATTAAAAATGCCGGACACTGCAGACGCAGAGTTCCGGCATTTTTTCATTAAGATTATGACACCATTCTGTTTATCAAATATACGGCTATGCATATAACAAGCGCAGCCAGAAGTACTTTCGGGTTTGTAATGATCTTAAGCACAAATCCGATACCCTTGAACACGATGGAGAGTATCAGCAGCAATACTATTATACCGATTATTGCCAGTATTGTTGTTTCCATTGATCCGGTCCTCCCTTACTCAAATTCGATTGTGCTTACAGGCTTATCCGAGATATCCCACATTACTCTGTTTACGCCGGGTACTGTTTCGATGATGCGATCTCTCATTCTCTTAAGCATCTCCCAAGGAATCTCCACCGACTCTGCGGTTACCGCATCAACTGTGTTGATGGCCCTGATAATGACCGGCCAGCCCATATATCTCTTGCCTTCTTTGATTCCTGTCGACTGCATGTCAGGAATGACTGCAAAATACTGCCATGGCACGTTTTCCATCTTGCCGATCTCTTCTCTTACGATCGCATCGGCTTCTCTGAGAGCTTCGAGTCTGTCTCTTGTGATGGCGCCAGTGCATCTTACGCCGAGTCCGGGTCCCGGGAATGGCTGTCTGTATACCATGTTGTCAGGAAGTCCGAGTGCAGAGCCTACAACTCTTACCTCATCCTTGTAGAGCAGCTTTACAGGCTCAACGAGCTCAAACTGAAGGTCTTCAGGGAGTCCTCCGACGTTATGGTGCGCTTTTACTCCGTCAGACTCCAGGATATCCGGATAAATTGTTCCCTGTCCGAGGAAAGCGATGCCGTCAAGCTTAGCAGCCTCTTCAGCAAACACATCGATAAACTCCTTGCCGATGATCTTACGCTTTGTCTCAGGATCATCAACACCTGCGAGCTTGTCGAGGAATCTGTCTACAGCATCTACGTAAATGAGATTAGCGCCGAGCTCTTCTCTGAACACTTTGATAACCATCTCAGGCTCGCCCTTGCGAAGCAGGCCGTGATTGACATGAACGCAGACCAGATTGTCACCTATCGCCTTAATAAGCAGTGCAGCTACTACACTTGAATCAACGCCGCCTGAAAGAGCAAGAAGGACCTTCTTGTCTCCTACCTGAGCCTTGATCTCAGCGAGCTGCTCCTCGATGAACCTGTCAGCGAGTGCACGTGTAGTGATACGTTCCATTGTTTCCGGTCTGATGTTTCCCATTTCTTTACCTCCATGAAACTCAGATGAGTGATACCGGCTATATATTCTTAGCGTCCGCCGCCCGAGCTGCGGTTAGAAACTTCTTTAAGAATTACATCGTGCGCTCCGCCTTCCACGATGCTGACAGCCGATACGAGAGTCAGCTTGGCGTTTTTGTGGAATTCAGGGATGGTAAGTGATCCGCAATTGCACATCGTGGACTTTACCTTGCCCAGCGACACCTGTACGTTATCGTGGAGCGACCCGGCATACGGCACGTACGAATCTACGCCTTCTTCAAATTTAAGCTTGGCGTCTCCGCCTAAATCGTATCTCTGCCAGTTGCGTGCTCTTGCTGAACCCTCCCCCCAGTACTCCTTGACATAGGTTCCGTTGAGCATGAGCTTTGCGGAAGGCGATTCATCAAATCTTGCAAAGTATCTGCCGAGCATAATGAAGTCCGCGCCCATTGCAAGCGCAAGAGTCATGTGATAATCATAAACGATACCGCCGTCAGAGCAGATCGGTACATATACGCCCGTCTTTTTATAGTATTCATCTCTTGCCTGTGCTACCTCTATTACAGCTGAAGCCTGTCCGCGTCCGATGCCCTTCTGCTCACGGGTGATGCAGATGGAACCGCCGCCGATACCGACCTTTACGAAGTCAGCACCGCAGTCAGCGAGGAAGTTGAATCCGTCAGCATCAACAACATTGCCGGCGCCTACCTTGACCGTATCGCCGTAGTTGTCTCTGATCCACTTGAGTGTCACTGCCTGCCACTCGGAGTATCCCTCGGAAGAATCGATAGTCAGCACATCAACTCCTGCCTTGAGCAGCGCCGGTACTCTTTCCTTATAGTCTCTGGTGTTGATGCCTGCTCCGACGATATACCTCTTGTCTTCATCGAGCAGCTCCAGCGGATGCTCTTTATGCGAGTCATAGTCCTTGCGGAACACGAAAGAAGTAAGTCTCTGGTTTTCATCAATGATAGGCAGCTGATTTACCTTATTGTCCCAGAGAAGATCGTTTGCCTCGGAAAGAGTGATACCCTCTTTTCCGTATACCATATTATCAAAAGGCGTCATGAACTCGGAGACTTTTACATCGCGGCTCATGCGGGAGACCCTGTAATCCTTGCTTGTTACGATGCCAAGGAGCTTGCCGTCAGCTGTGCCGTCTTCGGTAATTGCGATAGTGGAATGTCCCTTGGCCGCTTTCAGATCGAGTACATCCTGAAGAGTCGCATCAGGCTTAAGGTTGGAATCACTTGGTACGAAGCCCGCCTTGTAGCTCTTGGCCTTTCTGACCATTTCTGCCTGGCTTTCTATGGACTGCGAACCGAATATGAACGAGATGCCGCCCTCTTTTGCAAGAGCAACAGCCATGTTGTTGTCAGAAACAGCCTGCATGACAGCGGATGTCAGAGGAATGTTCATTGACAGAGCCGGTTCCTCGCCTTTTCTGTATCTGACTACCGGAGTCTTCAGTGATACGTTCTCAGGCCTTGCATCCATTCCGGAGTATCCCGGAATAAGCAGATATTCATTGAAAGTTCTTGATGGTTCCTTAAGAACAGTCGCCATATTTCACCTCTTTATATTACAATTTTGAATAAAAACGATTGATTGTCAACCGTTATAAGCAACTAACTTTTCAGCATTTTTGAGCTGTTTCACACAATATAGCACTATTTTGGGGCTAAATAAAGCTATTTTTATATGTTAATTAATACTAACTTTTTTGAACTGTCAATGACCCTGCGCGACTTCTTGGGATGATGCTGAAAAGAGAGATTGTTATGGGTTTTTCGCTGATGTACAATAGGCATTGGCTGAAAAAAAGAGGTGCTTTTGGAAAAAGAAAAAACAGAAAACAGAATAGATCTTCTGAACGGAAAGATAGCCGGAGCGCTGTTCTGGTTATCCGTCCCTATCATGGGAACTCAGTTCATTGAGATGGCATACAATCTGTTCGACACCATGTGGGTAGGACAGATAGGCAATCAGGCCGTGACAGCAGTTGGAGTCGCGGGTTCTTTTATGTGGCTCGGCTCAGGCATCGCCATGATACCTCAGATAGGCGGGCAGGTCATGACCGGGCAGTCCATAGGCGAAGGCAATCAGGAAAAAGCAAGGCGCTTTGCCGGCACAGCGATCAGGCTGATGCTCCTGTTCATGATAGTCTATTCCCTGATATGTATAGTGTTCAGGCACCAGCTCATATCCTTCTTCCGCCTGCATGACCCGGATACCGCCGCTATGGCCGCCTCTTACCTGTCCATAGTATCCATAGGCCACATAGTTATGGGTTTCAACTATGTAATGCAGGGAATCCTGACCGCAGCCGGCGACAGCAAGACGCCTTTCAAGTACAACGCAAGCGGAGCGGTTCTTAACATAATTCTGGACCCGGTCCTGATATTCGGCATCGGACCGTTTCCCGAGCTTGGAGTAAACGGAGCTGCGATCGCGACTGTTTTCTCTGAATTAGTTGTATCTGTGATGTTTGCTGTTTTCGTCAGCAAGGATGATTATCTGTTCGAAGACTTCAGCCTTTTCAGGGGATTTGAATATAAAGAGGCTTTGCGAATCATAAAGCTCGGCGCTCCGCCTGCAATATTCAATATAGGGTATGCCTTCATTTCCATGGTGATCTCAAGGATCATAGTTACTTTTGGAGATGCTGCCGTAGCCATCCAGCGAATAGGAGGCCAGATAGAGTCTGTCACCTGGATGACCTGCGAAGGCTTTTCATATGCGATGAATGCGTTCACCGCTCAAAATTACGGTGCTGAAAACTATGAAAGGGTAAAGAAAGGCTTCAAAACAGGGACTGCCATGGTTACCGTATACGGTGTTCTGGCTACTGCCCTTCTTGTACTTGGTGCGGCCCCTATATTCAGCATATTCATACATGAACCTGACGTCATTGCCGGAGGTGCCAATTATCTGAGGATAGTAGGTCTGTCACAGCTCTTCATGGGTTATGAACTCGCTACCTCAGGCGCATTCAACGGTCTCGGGCAGACCAAGCTGCCGGCCGCCGTCGGACTTATCCTTACAGTCGCAAGGATACCGATGTGTTATCTTCTTATGCCTGTTCTTGGAATCAACGGAGTCTGGTGGGCCATATCCCTCTCAAGCATACTCAAAGGCACCCTGCTCAACATCCTCTTCATATACAGGCTAAAAAAGCTTCAATAGACGTACCGGATATTGTAAATTCGTCCATTTCCGGCCTGCTGCTTTTATTTGGATAACAGAGGGCAACAGATCAGTAAAAATGCACTAAAAAAGCGGACATGTATAAACATGTCCGCTTTCATTATGCATATTTACCTTAAGACGAGCGAAACCTTACATCATGCCCATTCCAGCGCCACCCTGCGGCATTGGAGGTTCAGGTTCCTTGATCTGTGTGATGCCTGCCTCTGTTGTGAGAAGCATGCTTGCTACGGAAGCTGCGTTCTGAAGAGCCGATCTTGTGACCTTTACAGGATCTACGATTCCGGCTGTGATCATGTCTTCATAAGTTTCGTTGGCAGCGTTGAAACCGATGTTGCCCTCTGCCCTCTTAACTTCTGCAACTACGACTGCTCCGTCAAATCCGGCGTTCTCTGCAATCTGTCTTACAGGCTCCTCGAGAGCTCTCTCTACGATCTTAGCTCCTGTCTTGACATCACCTTCCTGCTTGTCTGCATAGGCCTTTACAGCATCGATAGCTCTGATAAGGGAAACTCCGCCGCCTGCAACGATACCTTCCTCAACAGCAGCCTTTGTAGCGTTGAGCGCATCTTCGAGTCTGAGTTTCTTCTCTTTGAGTTCTGTTTCGGAAGCAGCTCCTGCGTTGATAACGGCTACTCCGCCGCTCAGCTTAGCGAGTCTCTCCTGCAGCTTCTCTCTGTCGAAGTCAGATGTGGTCTCTTCGATTGATGCCTTGATCTGAGCAACTCTTGCTGCAAGCTCTTCCTTGCTTCCTGCACCGCCTACGATGACAGTGTTGTCTTTGTTGACCTTGACTGTCTCAGCCTGTCCGAGCATGTCGATAGTAGTTTCCTTGAGCTCATAGCCGAGTTCCTCGGAAATTACAACACCACCTGTCAGAACTGCGATATCTTCCATCATGGCCTTACGTCTGTCGCCGAATCCAGGTGCCTTAACAGCGACTACATCGAGTGTTCCTCTCAGCTTGTTGAGTACGAGTGTTGCAAGTGCTTCACCGTCTACGTCTTCAGCTACGATCAGGAGGCTTCTGCCTGCCTTCATGATTCCTTCGAGCAGCGGAATGATATCCTGAATGCTGCTGAGCTTCTTATCTGTGAGGAGAATGAAAGGCTTGTTCATAACAGCTTCCATCTTCTCGTTATTTGCCATATAAGGTGACAGGTAACCTCTGTCGAACTGCATTCCCTCAACTACGTCGAGTGATGTACCGAGAGTCTTGGACTCTTCTACTGTGATGACGCCGTCCTTGCCGACCTTCTCCATAGCTTCAGCGATAAGCTCGCCGATCTCTGTGTCGTTAGCGGATACGGAAGCTACCTGCGCGATGGCAGCCTTATCATCTACAGGCTTTGCGGCAGCCTTGAGGTTCTCTACTGCAGCACCTACTGCACCTGCGATACCCTTCTTGAGGATCATCGGATTAGCTCCGGCTGTTACATTCTTAAAGCCCTCTCTTACGATGCTCTGTGTAAGCAGTGTGGCTGTTGTTGTACCATCGCCTGCAACGTCGTTTGTCTTTGTAGCGACTTCCTTAACGAGCTGAGCACCCATGTTCTCGACCTGATCCTCAAGCTCGATCTCTCTTGCGATAGTAACACCATCGTTTGTGATCAGTGGTGATCCATATGATCTCTCGATAAGAACGTTTCTGCCCTTAGGTCCGAGAGTGATTTTTACTGTATCTGCAAGTTTGTCAACTCCGGCAAGAAGTTTCCTTCTGGAATCCTCGCCGTAATAAAGTTCTTTAGCCATTAGTGATTCCTCCTTTTATATGCACCCGCTGCTATTTTTCGATGGTAGCGAGGATGTCTTTCTGATTGATTATTGTGTATTCAACACCTTTATACTTTAGATCGTTTCCGCCGTATCTGCTGAAGATAACGATATCGCCAACCTTAAGCAGCATAGGTTCTTCTTCTGTTCCAGGACCGACAGCAAGAACTTCAGCCTGCTGCGGCTTTTCCTTTGCGCTTCCGGACAGCAGCAGTCCTGCTTCTGTCTTTTCCTCGGCTTCCATTTTCTTTATTACTACTCTTGCTCCGAGCGGTTTGATTCCAATGCTCATTTTTTGCCTCCTGATTAGTTCTTATTGTTAGCACTCTGAATGTTTGAGTGCCAAATTCCAAAACATATTGTACTCACCACAGCCCTAAGTGTCAACACTTCCGGGTGAAGAAATCGACACATTTATTTTCGCGATCTGTCTCTGTAATAGTAGAAGAGATATTGCTGAGCATATCCTGCCAGATCGCCGTATTTTTCGGCTGCGAACGCCTGCATTCCCTTTGAATCCTTAAGGTCAAATCCATACATGTCATTCATTATCTGTCTCACCCACGTATCTACCGGGAACGCCGCAGTATCCCTGAGTCCGAACAGCATGATGCAGTTTGCGACCTTCGGTCCTATGCCGTGAAAAGCCAGCAGCTCCTCGCGCGTTTTCGGGCATCCCTCTCTCAGATATCTCTCCGCACTCGCTTTGATATACTCGCATCTGTATCCCAGCCTGAGCTCTGCCAGATCGCACACCTCCGCATTGGCCAGGGCTTCCGGAGACGGGAATGCACACAGGCTGCTCCCCTCTATAGGCTCACCGTACGAATTGCAAAGCGACTCGATGTTCTTTCGTATACGCGGTATATTGTTGTTCTGGGATATGATGAACGAGATTATAGTTTCAAACGGATCCTGGTTGAGGATCCGGATCCCATAGCCGTATTCCGTTGCAGGCTTTATAAGCGGTTCTGAATCCGCAAGTTCCCTCTTTATGGCACCATAATCGGTATCCAGGTCAAAGTACCGGCTCCAGAAAGCCTCATCACCGCCTGTCGTTTCTATATTCAAGCATCCGTCTTCAAGGCTTATCCGGGCAGCAAAAGAGCCTGCGGCTCCGGTATATGCATCCCGGCCGTCAGGCACCCATCTGAAGCACTGACCACACTCAAAAACATGTGTGAGATCTATATCCTTTATATCTTTAAAAACCATTCGTATTCCTTTTATCAGTGGAGTTTTCTCGAGAGCATCTCTTCCCTGTCTCTTACGATGTCTCTGATTCTTACGTTGACGCTGTCGATGGTAAACGCTGTCATATTAACAAGCGCCCCATAGACATCCTGCTGCAGATCCATGCATTTATCGATGGATTCAGGATCCCTCACAGCCATCACATCTATGGTCACTGACATATTTGTCTGCTTGCCGTTGTTCATCCTGTCTACGACCACAAGGTGAGACTCGTACTCTTCTGCCGCAATCTTTATGATATCTCTTATGACCTGCTCAGTAATAGTAAAACTGCCGAAATAGCTGAATGTAGGTCTGACTACCGTGCGGTCATTCGGGCCGTCATCGACCTGCCTCTGATCACCATCCGTCTCCACAGCATTTCCGCGCGCCTTATGTATGAACTGCTTGATCGGATCCATAAAATAACCCGCAAAGTCGCGTCTCAGCTGTCCAAGCGGAGCCGGTATTACGTGCTCTCCTTCATCAATACGGTAGTGAGCTGCTAACTGTCGCTGCTCTTCAGTAGTAACATCCTCTATATATATCCGTTCTTCAGGAGGCTGCAGACCGAGCTGCATTGCCACAATGTCCGTCATCCTGTCAGAAGTACCGATTATCATGAGGGCTTTAGGCTTATAGCTTTCAATGGCAGCCTTCACCTCTTCCCTGTGATCCTCGTAATTGAAGAGTGCGGTCCTCATGGCTGCGGCTTTTGAAGCGCACTTTTTGGCGGAACTGCCGGCAACTATCTGCCCCTTGTAGATAAACAGTCCGTCGTCAATGATGGCATCAAAACCACGCCGCTGCGCAAGCGCAGTAGCCTGGAAACTCTTGCCCGTTCCGCTTTTTCCTGTGAATGAAACTACCTTCATATCCTTGCAATCACTAATTCCCACCGTTTTGGTAGGATTGTATTATTTTGTTTTTTTGTTATTTACAACCCGCACCTCGAGTGTTATACTCAATATCGTAGATATTGTTATTACTAAGGAGGTAATATTATGGCATTCAAGATTACTGAAGACTGCATCGGTTGCGGAGTTTGCGCTGGTAACTGCCCTGTAGAGGCTATTACAGAGGGAACACCTTATGTTATCGATGAGAGCGCTTGCATCGACTGCGGAGCTTGCGCTGCTAACTGCCCTGTAGGAGCACCTGTAGAGGCATAATCGGTCATCAATAATGATCAAAATCCCGTAGCAAAGGCTACGGGATTTTCTTTTGTCCGGATCTGATAACCGTCAGTCCCTGCCCTCATTCATGCTCTTGATCATAAATGACAGAGCATGGAGACTGTCTGAAAGATGTACAGACTCCAGCGCGATACCTTCCGGTATCTCCAGATCGATCGGCGCGAAGTTCCATATGCCTTTTACGCCGCCCGAAACCAATGAGTCCGCGACCTTCTGAGCATTCTCTCTGTTGACGCAGATGATGCCGATATCTATTTTTTCTCTTATGCAGTATTCCTCAAGATCGGCAACGTCTAACACCTCAACATCGTTAATGACATTGCCTACGATTCTTGGGTTCGCATCAAAGAGCCCTATAATGTTGAACCCGATTTTGTAATAGTATGTGTAGTTGGTAATAGCCTGTCCCAGATTACCTACTCCAACTACTACCGTCTTGTATTCTCTGTCGAGTCCAAGAATCTTGTTGATTTCCTTGTATAATCTGTCGACCTCATAGCCATATCCCTGCTGACCGAACTCACCGAAAGTGTTAAGGTCCTGTCTGATCTGAGATGCAGTGTAACCGATCATCTCGCTGAGTTCATTTGAGGATACCTTTTTGATGCCTTTTGTCTGAAGGTATCCCAGATACCTTCTGTAGCGAGGGAGGCGGCGGATGATCGCGTTTGATACTTTCATCTTGCCCATTGCATACCTCGCCTTTTTATTTGTGTGCATCTACATACTTTACGATATCGCCAACTTTCGTGAAATTTTCGGCAATATCATCAGGGATCTCGATCCCATACTCTTCCTCAACTCCGAGGATTATTTCAACAGCGTCAAGTGAATCTGCTTCGAGGTCTTTCATGAAATCTGTATCCATTGTGACCATCGATGGATCAACGTCGAGCTGTTCTACGATAAGTGCCTGAATCTTTTCAAAAGTCATAGTAGTTCTCCTTACAAATAGTGCTTTACCCTAATATTATTGTAGTAATTATAATCTACGTATGTTTGCTATTTCAACGATTTGCGTAGAATTTTTAACAAAATTGTTTAAGTTTTTCACAAAGATTATTTACTGGAGCTCCATCCACTCGTCATAAAGATCCGTGACTTCCGCCTCCAGAGCAGCCATTATTGAAGACTTTTCGTGCATCCACCCCGGATCCGTAGAGTTCTCAGGCAGCGTCATCGCATCCTGAATATCAGCCAGCTCAGCCTCTATCTCATGTATCCTGTTCTCAACACTCTCTGCCCTTCTCTGCCTGCGGCGTTCCTCTGCTTCGTTCTGCTTCTTTGCCTTTCGTTCCGCTTCGGAGTCCTTTACCAGCTTTCTGGTGAGTTCAAGTTCATCCCTCTCTCTGTTTGCAGACGTGCTGCTTTCATCAGTTTTTGGACGGCTGAAGGACCTGCCGGATTTCTCCAGATAATAATCGAACTTGCCCTTATACTCCACCAGACCGTGCTCGGTAAGCTCGAGTATCCTGTCAGGGATGGTGTTCAGAAGGTATCTGTCATGAGAAACTATCAGCAGCGTACCTTCAAACTCCATAAGTGCTTCTTCTACGATCTCCTTTGATTCGATGTCCAGATGGTTGGTAGGCTCGTCGAGCACCAGTGTGTTTGCGCCCGAAAGCATCAGCTTGAGCAGAGAAAGCTTAGCCTTCTCTCCGCCTGAGAGATCCTTTACCTGCTTGAACACATCGTCTCCGGTAAAGAGGAAGCGACCGAGCAGCGATCTCATTTCTGTGTCAGTATAGAGATGATAGGCGTTCTTCATCTCTCCGAGAACCGTCTCGTTCTCGTCAAGCAGGAGCTGGCCCTGGTCGTAGTATCCGAAGTTTACGTTATAACCTATCCTCAGATAGCCATTATCAGGTTTTTCAAGACCCATCAGGATTTTAAGCAGAGTCGTTTTTCCGATTCCATTGTCTCCTATGATGCAGATCCTTTCTCCTTTACGGATCAGAAGTCCTGTGTGGTCGAAAAGTTTTCTGCTGCCGTAACTCTTAGAGAGATCTTCTGCCTCAAGCACCTCTCCGCCACTCTTGAAATCCGCCTCAAAGCTGAGCTTCATCTTGTATTGCTTAAGTTTCGGCTTCTCCTTGATCTCCATCATCGCAAGTCGTTTCTCGCGTGAGGCGGCACGCTTGGCAAGGTGTTCAGTACCATGCTGTTTAAAGCGGCGTATCA
This sequence comes from uncultured Eubacteriales bacterium, assembly GCA_902801255.1. Taxonomy (GTDB): domain Bacteria; phylum Bacillota; class Clostridia; order Peptostreptococcales; family Anaerovoracaceae; genus Crickella. Next base: position 33,346 of record CADCHO010000010.1, read on the forward strand.
TCTCCTCCTGCCTGGCTATCTCAGCCTGCTGCTTCTCATATTCGCGGCACAGTGCCTCCATGTGCTCTTCACGCTTAACAAGGAAGGTGGAGTAGTTTCCTGTATATGCCTCAAGAGTTCCTCCCCCGAGATCGAATATCCTGTTGGTGATGCGGTCAAGAAAGTATCTGTCGTGGGAAACTACCATTATGGTTCCCTTATAATTGTCCAGATATGCTTCCAGCCACTCGAGCATGTGTAAGTCCAGATGATTCGTAGGCTCATCAAGCATCAGCACGTCAGGCTTGCTGAGGAGCAGGCAGCTGAGCGCCAGCCTCGTTCTCTCTCCGCCTGAAAGCTTGCTGATCTCCTTGTTTTGAGCTTCCTCATCAAAGCCCATATGCGTAAGCATCGCTCCGAGCTCACTTTTATATGTATATCCGCCTTTCCGTTCATACTCTTCGATAAGGCGGGTGTATTCTTCCAGATCCTTTTCAAAGCTGTCACTTTCATGATCGGTGATAGCCAGCTGAAGCTGCTCAAGCCTTTTTTCCATCTCAAAGAGATGTGTGAAACTCTTTTCTGCCTGAGACCTTACCGTTCCGCTTCCACCGAAGTGGTTCTGCTGACGCAGATAACCGATATTGCAGTCATTCCTTATATAGAGATTCCCGGATGTCGCCTCTATGTCTCCGGCTATGATGCCGAGGAGCGTTGTCTTGCCTGTTCCGTTCGCTCCCACTATGCCCACACGGTCGCCCTTTTCCACGCCAAAACAGACATCCTCAAAAATGATGTCTGTCCCGTACGCTTTGCTTATGTCTTTTCCCGTTATTATAAGCATAGTTTAAAACTCCAGTCCGGGTACCGCGTCAAGTTCCAGATCGGGCTTCACGCCGGATCTGTACGCATAGTATGCGGCAGAAGCTATCATAGCGCCATTGTCAGTGCAGAGCACAGGACTCGGTTTCAGAACATCGATGCCCCTGCTTCCGGCTTTTTCTTCCATGAGCGCTCTTAGCCTTGAGTTGGATGCCACTCCGCCTGCCATCACTATGCGCTTCTGGCCGTACCTCTCAGCGGCCATAACAGCTTTGTCGGCTATGACTTCGACCACGGCCTCCTGGAAGCTCGCAGCTACATTGTTCACGTTTATTTCACGGCCAGCCTGCCTCTCCTGATTCAGGTAATTGAGAGCCTGTGTCTTTAACCCCGAGAAGCTGAAATCGAGGCTCCCCTGCTCAAGGTATACACGTTTGAAAGCAATGCTGTCAGGATCTCCCTCCTTTGCAGCCTTGTCGATTTTAGGGCCGCCCGGATAACCGAGGCCTATGACTCTTGCCACCTTATCGAAGGCTTCTCCTGCTGCATCATCGCGCGTGCCTCCAAGCTTCTCGCACTTATTATAATCAGGCACGTTTACTATCTCTGTATGCCCTCCCGATACTATTAAAGCCATGAATGGAGGTTCCAGCTCATTATGCTCAAGATAATTGGCAGCGATATGCCCGTGCATGTGATTGACGCCCACAAGCGGTATATCGCAGGCATATGCCATGGCCTTTGCTGCGGCAACGCCTATCAGCAGAGCGCCAACGAGGCCAGGCCCGTATGTGACCCCTATCAGGTCGATCTCTTTCGGGCTTACTTCAGCATCTTCGAGAGCCTTGCCAATGACATCATTGATACGCTCCAGGTGCTTTCTGGAGGCTATCTCGGGCACGACTCCGCCGTAAGCGGTATGTATGTCTATCTGGGAGCTTATGACATTACTCATAACAAAGCGGCCATCGGCTACCACCGAGGCTGCAGTCTCATCACAGCTGGTCTCTATTCCAAGTGTAAGAAATCTCCCGTCTTTCATTACTTCTATATCTCTACTTCTACTTCGATTCTGCGGAGGTCAAGATCCATAAGCACGGCATCTTCGCCTCCCTTTGAATAATATCCTTTGCGGCGTCCGACTTCACGGAAGCCAAGCTTTTTGTACAATGCCATTGCCGCCTCGTTGCCGCCTCTGACCTCAAGAGTCACCAGAACACATCCGTCATCTTCTGCTTTAGCGATCATGTGACGCAGCAGCGACTCACCAATGCCCGCCCTCCTGAATTCAGGAGCTATTGCTATATTATATATCTGGGCTTCCCCGGCGACGAATCTGATCTCGCCATAGCCTGCCTTTTCCTCGCCGTATTCCGCAACAGCAACATATACATTTCCGCCTGCGGTGACATCTTTTGTTATCTCTTCAGCGCTCCACGGAGAACCGAAGGAATCCCGCTCTATGCGTGCCATAGCAGGTACATCGTAAAGCTTTGCCTGTCTTATCCTGATTTCTTCGTTCATATCTGTACCGGCTTTCTTTTATCGAAGGGGCATGGCCCCCGTAGATCAAGGTTCCCGACATTGCAGCAACGCTGTTATTTCGCAGGAAACCTTATCCTGTCGCTCAGCGTTCCTGCCCTGAGGCGCTGCTCAGCTTCAGCAAGGCGCATGTATTCAGGCATGAGCTCGTTATATGACAGCGTTTCTCCCCTAACTGCCTTTCTGAGTGCGATCTTCGCCACGGACTCTGCATGCTGATATCTCAGTTCCTCATCCGCGAACAGATATGATCCCTCAGACATGGTGCTTTTGATTATGTCACCGTACGCATCTATGCCATCGCCTGTAAAGAATGCTGCAGCTCCGCTGTATTCAGCTGTTTTACATTTAAGTTCTTCTAGCAGATCTTCTATCATGTACTGCTTTTCTTCCATGACTGGAACAGCTGACTGATGTTCATAATCTGATGTGAACACAGCCTCATATACGCCGGCATAAGTCTGGTGCCTTCTGGCGTTGATCACCGGCACTACATAAAGGGCTCCTGATGATATTGCCTTATCGAGAGCTCCTGTCGCCATGGCCTCGAGAGTTGAAACAGCTATGCATGGTACGTTCAGCATCTGAGACATAATGCGTGCTGTCGTGACCCCTATTCTGATGCCGGTAAACGAACCCGGCCCTACAGAAGCAGCGACATGTGTGAGCTCATTCTTAGTTATGCCTGCTGCACGCAGCGCTGCATCTATAAGGGTTATCATTCCTCTGAGGTGGTTCATCTCTTCTGATGAAGCCGCACTGTAAATAAGGCCGGTCTCATCTATGACCGATGCCGATCCGTATTTTCCCGTTGTCTCTATAGCCAGTATCTTCATGTCCTTACAGGAATTCCGCAATCCGCTCTCCTTCATTTTCTCCGTACTCCAGCTGTATCGCCACAGCATCATCAGGCAGCACGTCTGCAACTATGTCAGCCCACTCTATCACGCAGACACCATCCCCGTCGAGCATCTCTTCTGCCCCGATATCCAGCAGTTCTTCACCGCTTCCGAGTCTGTACACGTCAAAATGATACAGGGGCAGTCTTCCGCTCCTGTATTCCTTAACAATGGTGAAGGTAGGGCTGTTTATCTCTCCGGTAACGCCAAGGCCTTCGGCAATATACTTCGTAAGAGCTGTCTTGCCTGTGCCCAGGTCACCGATAAGAGCAACAACATCGCCGGGCTCAAGAGCTTCCGCAATCTCGAGCCCGAGCGCACGTGTATCTTCTTCCGTATTCAGTTTTCTTCTGAACTGATCGATAGTTTTCAAGTATTATGATTACGCCTTGGCGGCAACTGTCTTGCCTGTGCCATGGAGCAGACCCGATATTCTCTTGTAGAGCAGGAATGTCAGGACCGAATTTGCCCCTGCCTTTACCAGATTGAATGGAATTATGACTGTCGGGAGCATTGCCACTACTGCAGATCTCGGAGCTCCCATATATACCGGAGTCACGATGAGATTCATTGCGCACATGACTATAACCGCCAGAATAACGCCTACAACGAGAGCTTTGACAGCTGTCTTTTTTGTCTTTTGTTTTCTATACATCATGCCGATGACAACAGCCACTATACCTGTAGCAACAAAATGCATGATGAATCCGTAGAATCCGTCTCCGCCGAGTCCGAACGCCTGGAGCAGGCACACTACCAGAGTGACAATGAGTCCCTCCACAGGTCCGAAAGCGAACGCTGTAATGTATATTGGCACATCTGCAGGATCATATACCAGGAATGGTGCAGGCGGCCATGGGATCCTTACGAGAAAGAGCAGCACCAGCGATACCGCTGTCATCATTGCGAGTTTTGCCAGTTTGGCTGTTGACATTTTGTTTTCGTTCATAACACATTCCTCCTTTTCTCTATCATGAACTGGTGGAATCTGTCAGGCATTAATAATGGCCTTGATAAGGTCAAGGCCATTCATCACAAATCCAATTGCAATGTTGTTTCTTTCATCCGGACTATACCGTCGGTACCGGAATCTCACCGGTTCGGCCATAAGGTTCGCGGACTTACGCAGGATGCCTCCTGCGATCACCGCCGGTGTGGACTTTCACCACGCCCTGAAACAGATTTAGTTTTTGAGTGCCGCATGAGCGGCGTTTATTCGCAGCAAAGGGACGCGACAGCTCTTGCGTAGACACGTGCCATTTTCATGAATGAGTCTATGCTGAACTTCTCGTCCGCCTGATGCATCGTGTTTTCGTCCTCCGGGAACGCAGCCCCGAAAGCAAGTATGTTATTGAACATCTTGGCGTATGTACCGCCGCCGATGGTCATAGGCTGAGCATCGCTGTCGCCCGTTTCGTCTATATAAGCCTTCATGTATTCTACGACCATTGGATCGTCGAGGTCCATGTACAGCGGCTCCTGAACCATTCTGGTCACTATTCCGACAGGGCTTCCTTCGAGCACTGATTCTATGCCTTCGAGCACCTGCTTGTCGGTGCAGCTCACAGGATACCTGATATTGACAGCGATCGTTGCGATGTCTTCATTAATATTAGCGACTCCGACGTTAAAAATCAATGGGCCTGAAGGTCCGTCTTCAAAAAAGCAGCCGATACGCTCCCCGTGAAGATCAAATCCTATGTTCTCATTATAGAATGCAATGAACTCATTGAGTTCCTCATTTGCAAAGTTTATTCTCCCCAGGAAATCCATGAGGATGCTGACTGCATTGAGTCCCAGATCAGGATGAGCTCCATGGGCTGCTGTTCCGAAAGCCTCTGCAACGAGTGAAGATCCCTGTTTCTTTGTCTTCAGAGTATATCCCGTCTCTTCGCAGAAGAGTTTCGCTCTGCCGCTTATGAGATCGTACTGATCCTTGCTTCCCGTAATGACTGCCTTTGCATATGCCGGTACTGCATTGTGAGCTGTGCCGCCCTCAAGCTTTGTAAGTCTGAGGTCATCTTTTCCGGGCTTTGAAGAGAACTTTCTTGCAAGCTCAAACACCATAATGCCCATCTCTCCGTTGACCAGCGGGAAGTCAGCATCAGGAGTAAATCCAAGTGCCGGGTGTCCGCAGTGCTCTGTATAATGCTCTGCGCTGATATGGCCAGTCTCCTCATCGAGGCCCAGCACGATCCTGATATTCATCTTTGGCTTCATTCCTTCATCTCTCAGAGCCTTGAGAGCGTAAAGGCTTGCAACCACAGGACCTTTGTCGTCTGATGTGCCTCTGCCGTAAACAAAGCCATCGCCTTTATCTACCATTTCGAACGGGTCTGTTGCCCATCCGCTGTCTACAGGAACGACGTCAAGGTGCCCGACTATTCCGAAATAGTCATCACCGCCGTTTTCTGACTTCCACTCGATGTGGCCGGCGTAGTTATCGTCATTATATGTATCGAAGCCAAGCTCTTTTCCTTTTTCGAGCATGCTGATCAGTGCTTCGTGCACTCCCTGTCCGAACGGCAGCAGCTCCCCATCCTTTGTTTTTACAGGATCTGCTTTCACACTCGGCTTTGAGACCGACTCTGCAAGAGCCTCCAGCATTTCATCTTTATATGCGTCTATCCTCTCAAGATATCCCATGTTGTTCTCCTTATCAGTTGCCGGATTCATCAGGAACTGCATTCTCGAGATCTTCAAGTTCCGTGGCTTCCGCTTCTTTCGTTGTGATGTATTCTGTGACCGGCTTGCCGTCTTTTATTGTTGAGAGCGTTACCGATCTCACGACATTTCCGTTATCGTCAAAAGTAAACAGTCCCGTAGCGCACTTGAGTCCATCGAAAGCAAGCAGCGCGTTCCGGATATCCTCTCCCTCCATCGACTTGGCGTTATGGAACGCGTTTATAAGGAGCAGATAGGAATCGTAAGCAAGTGCAGCATTGTCTGTCGGTGTATCATCCGCTCCGTATCTGTTTGCATACTCTATCTGGAATCTCTGTGCTTCCTCGGTATATGTATCAGATGTGTCATCATTCTTGGTCAGTACGGATTCATATGGGAATACCACTTTGATTTCCTTGTGATTATCCATCATGGAAATGAATGAAGCATCTCCCCAGCTTCTGGTGCCGAGGAAAGTCACGTTCTCAAGTCCCATCTCTTCGGCCAAAGTGAGGAATATGTTCATCTCTTCTGCTCCCATTGACACGAAGCATACGTCAATAGAATTCCTGCGTATTTCGGTGAGGACCTGTTTCATCTCATCTTCCACAGGACTTATCTCCATGGTCAGCTTTACTGCTCTTCCGCGTTTTCCGGCGATCTTTTTGACCCTTCTGTCAAAGCCTTCGAGCAGTGCTGATGTGCTGCTGTCATTTTTAAGGCTTACCACCGCTATTTTTCTGGAGCCCAGCTCTTTAGCAGCATATTCCGCAAGGCCCTCTCCCATCTGTGATTCTGTAACACATGCTCTGAAACAGAACCTGCTGTTCTGCGTGATCAGAGGATTAGTGGCAGCCGGTACCATCGTAGGTATCCCCGCTTCATCCACGTATTCGCCTATAGCGAGAGATGAAGCTTCACCTGCCGAGCCGATAATGGCCACCGGATGCATCTCAGTAAGCGCCTTGATCGCGGTTTCTGTCCCTGCAACAGTAGACTGAGTGTCGACTTTTACCAGTTTTACCTTGTAACCGTCCACATTGTTATAAATGCTGTTGGCAAGCTCTATACCCTTTATCTCATCCTTACCCTTTGTGGCATATCTGCCCGACTGCGGCTCAATGACTCCTATAGTTATAGAAGGATCCGTATCGTTCTGTGGCTCTGCGATAAAAGTCTGCCTGAAACTGCTCCATGTTGAACATCCGGACAATACAAGAACCGCCAGCAGCAGAACTGCCGGAAGCATCAGTTTTTTTATTGAGAATTTTGTATTTTGTCTATCAGCCAATCTGTATGATTTCCTTCATTTCTTTGAGGCTTACAGCATCGTTTGCTCTGCGTCTCATCGCAGCGGCTCCATGCACGCCTTTTGTATATCTGACTATATATTTTCTGAATTCCTTAACACCCGTAGACTCTCCCTTGAGTCCGCACAGCATTTCAAGGTGTCTTATCATCATGGCATTCCTTTCCTCGTCGGACGGACGCGAAGGAATGTCCAGACCTTTATATGCAGCATTGAGTTCCCTGAATATCCATGGATTGCCGAGTGCCCCACGGCCTATCATCACCATGTCGCAGCCGGTCTCAGACAGCATGCTCATGCCTGATGCAGCATCTGTGACATCACCGCTCGCTATGACAGGGATATTCAGTGCATTCTTTACTTCCCTTATAATGTTTCTGTCTGTCTCACCGCTGTAGTATTGCCCGCGTGTCCTTCCGTGTACACAGACTGCAGACGCACCGCCTTCCTGAGCAGCAAGCGCCACTTCTACGGCATTCGGTCTGTCAAATCCTTTGCGGATCTTCACTGTTACAGGTTTAGCGGTTGCTGCTGTGACAGCTTTTACTATGTCACAGACGAGCTCCGGGTCGCGCATAAGGGCGGAACCGTCTCCGTTCCTCACTACTTTAGGCACCGGACAGCCCATATTTATGTCGAGAACTTCGTTTTTCAGATCATCCAGTTCGCGGGCGGCGTACGCCATTATATCCGGTTCGCTCCCGAATATCTGTATTGCCGTCGGACCTGCACCTTCCGGAATGTAAGTAAGATCGTTCGTCTTGTTCCCACCGTAGTAAAGGCCTTTAGCACTCACCATCTCAGTGTAGGTCAGAGCAGCGCCCTGCTCTTCACAGAGCGTACGCATAACAGCATCCGTAAACCCGGCCATGGGTGCCAGCAAAAACGGTGATTTCAGTATTACGTTACCTATGTTCATCAGTCCTGTAAAACACGCTTTTTGTTGAGCCCCTTGTTCTTCTCATGCAGCATCTGCAGGCCGTCAAGAGTGAGCCTTCTGTCGATCACATCTATACATTCGACGCCGCTCTCCACCATAGTTGCCATACCGCCTGTAGCTATGACTTTGATTGAATCGGGATCACAGCCGAGTTCTTTGCTCATCTCCTGCTTCATGCCTCTGACCATGTGCTCGGTGAAACCCATATGCCCGTATATCAGTCCGGACTGCATGCCCTCAGATGTGTTGCGGGCAATGAACCTTCCCGGGATCTCGAGATCGACGTTAGGCAGTTTTGCAGTATGTTCAAAGAGAGCTGCAGCCTGTGTTTTCATGCCCGGCGCTATCGCTCCGCCGAGGAATGTACCGTCTGAAGAAACACAGTCGAATGTCGTTGCTGTACCAAAGTCAATAACTATGAGATTCCCTCCGTACCTGATGTGGGCAGCAACTGCATTGACAAGACGGTCAGCACCCAGAGCACGGGGGTTTTCATAATTGATCTTTATACCTGTCTTGATACCCTGCTCCACTACGATAGGCGTCTTTTCATAAAACTTGAGACACATGTGCTCAAGTGTGAACAGCAGTGAAGGTACGACTGATGCGATTATTATGTCATCAATGTCTTCTTCAGTGATATTTATGCGCCTGTACATCGAACCAAGTATCGTGCCATACTCGTCTGCAGATCTCTTGTTATCGGTTGCAAGTCTCCAGCTTTCAACCAGTGTTGAACCTTCAAATACTCCGACTACTATATTTGTGTTGCCGACGTCTATTGCAAGCAGCATTTTAGTCCTCCTCTTCGAGTCTCTTAAGTGCGAGTGCAAGCGTGAGACCAGGTATTACTCTGTTTGCTGTCATCTCAGCGCCGAGGATCTCGTTTGCCTTCTTGAGTCTGTACTGTACCGTATTGTTATGTATCTCAAGGAATTCTGCCGTCCTTCCGGAGTTCATTCCTGCATCGAGCACAAACGTGGAGAGTGTGTCGACAAGCATCCGGCCCTTGTTCTGCGAAACTTCGCGTTCAAACGGCTCCAGAAGATCAAGATACATCTTGCGTTGCATCTGTGACCCGCTCTGCATGTAGACGCAGTCACTCACCATGGATATCTCGTACTTCGAGAACACTCTCTTGTACGGGAACACCTTCTCCATGTATCTGGCTGTCTTATTGATCATTTTAAAGCCATCCACGCAGCTCTCGAGTCTCTCAAGACCCGTTACATGGAATATCCTTTCATCCTTTTTTACAGACTTAAGCTTATCGAACATCTCGAGGCAGGCATTCTTGACTTCTATGCCCTTCTCCTGGCCGCCGTCCGTATAGACGATTCCGTAGATCTCATTCGACTCTGTAGTAGTAAGCAGGCCGAAATCCGCTTTCTTCTTGTACTCGGCAAGTATGTCCATGAATGTGTCGACGGAATCTCCGGCGTTTCTGATATAAAACGCGCAAGTGAACTGCATGCCGCGCAGCCCCGACTCATCGAGCAGAGTGTGGCAGAACGAAATATCACCGCGCACTGCTGATTTGATGAATTCAGCTCTGGAGTCTCTGTCAGGAGTGTACTTCCACATTCCGATCGCGAGCTCTATAGTCTGGGCAAGCTTGCTCATCTCAGCAGCTGAGTACTCATCTTCATTGTCTACTATAACGAGGATATATCTTTTATCCTTGATGTTAATGAATCCCCAATATGTAACGACACCTTCTATCTCTACGCGTGTAAAACCCGTCATCGAAAATGCATCAAGTTTTCGTGCAGCCTGTACTGCATCTTCTATCTTTACGAGATGCCTCGTCTCAACAGTGAGTATGGTATTATACTCCTCCGTCATCAGTACCACCTGATAGTTGTTATTGAGAGCAGCTTCTCTCAGTGCAGCAGGGAAATTACTGTGCTTTTCGAAGTTAAGCAGGTGATAAATGGTGTTATTAAGGATGTTATCAGTGTAGTTTTCGCCGTAAAGGATCTTATCAAGCACCTGCTCAATGAGCATACTGTATGTGATACTGCCGTTGTCATCAATGACTATGAGCGGAAGATTGACTTCCTCTGCAGCCGCTACGACTTCAGGATCTACCTCTCTGACACCTCTGTCGTTGAGATAGATAACGAGGGCGCTTACTCCCTTCCTTCCGAGATCGGTCACTGCTTTCTTCTGGGCGCCTATATCATCTCTGCTCGACCAGAAATGAGTTATTACCATCTGATCCTTGATGCCGTTGCGCTCAACACCCATGTCGAGATCATACTCATCAAGAACAGACACCGATCTGACGCGTCTTGAGCATTCTTCCTTGCATGAAAGAACGCGGCTTCCTCTGAATGCATCCAGTTTTAGGCAATCGTTTATGTTTATCTTCATCTTGATTATTCTCCGGTCTGTAAGTCAGATCACTTCAGATCTTTGTCGTCTGTTTCGAAGCTTACAACTTCGCGGTCATCAGGAATGGCTGCAGCATTGAGCTTCTGAAGCTCTTCTCTCATCAGCCTTTTTTCTTCTTCCTCTAAACGCTTTGATTCTTCAGCTTCCTTCCTGTTTTTACGTGCGATCTCTTTGTTCTCGCTCTCGATCTCCTGTCTGATAGTCTCAGGATCTGCCTCGCCCGTGAAGAGTCTCTCAAACTGTTCACCGTCAAGTGTTTCTACGAGCAGCAGAGCCTGTGCAACTCTCTCAAATGCTGCGTCGTTGTCTTGAAGTATCTTTTTGGTTTCAGCATAGCACTGTGTCAGCAGAGATCTTATCTCGTGGTCGACTTCCGAAGCTACCTCTTCAGAGTAGTTCTGGCGTGTCGAGAAGTCCCTTCCGAGGAACACTTCATCGCTCGAGCTGAATGATACAGGTCCGAGCTTTTCGCTGAAACCGTACTTGGTGATCATCTGGCGGGCTATTCCCGTAGCACGCTCGAGGTCATTGCTTGCGCCCGTAGAAATATCATCGAGTTTAAGCTCTTCAGCGACTCTTCCTCCGAGAAGATGCTTTATATTATCCACCATGTGGCCTTTTGTCTCGAAGAACCTGTCTTCTTCAGGCAGCCACATCGTGAAACCGCCGGCCATTCCTCTTGGGATGATGGTTATCTGATGAACCGGATCCGCGCCAGGTGTAGCCCGCATAACAATCGCATGTCCGGCTTCGTGATATGCAGTCAGCTTTTTCTCGGCATCGGAGATGACTCTGGACTTCTTCTGAGGTCCCGCCATTACCTTGGTAGTAGCCTCCTCGATCTCATCCATCCTGATCTTTGTTCCGTTTCTCCTTGCAGTCAGAAGAGCTGCCTCATTGATGAGGTTTTCAATGTCTGCAGGAGAGAATCCCGGAGTTCTTTTAGCAAGGATCTCAGGTGAAACGTCCGTGTCGAGCGGCTTGTTCTTTGTATAAAGTCTGAACAGCTCTTCCCTTGCTCTTATGTCCGGCATACCGATTACGATCTGCCTGTCGAATCTGCCCGGTCTCAGCAGGGCCGGGTCGAGTACATCAGGCCTGTTTGTAGCGGCCAGGATGATGATACCGAGATTGCCGTCGAATCCATCCATCTCAACAAGGAGCTGGTTCAGCGTCTGCTCTCTCTCATCATTGCCGCCGCCGAGTCCTGCGCCTCTGCGCCTTCCGACAGCATCGATCTCGTCAATAAACACGATGCACGGAGCATTCTTTTTTGCCTCATTAAAGAGATCTCTTACTCTGGAAGCTCCTACTCCTACGAACATCTCAACAAAGTCCGAACCCGAAATTGTGAAGAACGGTACTCCTGCCTCACCGGCTGTTGCACGGGAAATATATGTTTTTCCGGTACCCGGTGAACCCACGAGCAGAACGCCCTTTGGTATGCGTGCTCCAAGCTTTGTGTACTTGCCCGGATTGCGAAGGAAGTCCACGATCTCGGAAAGCTCCACTTTTTCCTCTTCAAGGCCTGCAACGTCTTTGAAAGTGATCGATTTTGAATCGCTCTTATAAAGTCTTGCTCTGTTCTTTCCGAACTGGAATGCCTGCTTGTTGCCTCCCTGACTCATCATGAAGTAGAAAAGGAAGCCCATAGCCACTACCATGAGCAGCGTCGGCAGAATGTTAAGCAGAGTGTATTCGCTCTTTGGCGCCTCGCTCTCGAGCTCGATCTTATGCTCTTCAAGCATAGGATTGATGGTCTTTTCCTCGAGCCAGCTGATCTCAAGCAGCGATGGTGAATATGTCACTTCTTTGGTGCCGTCTTTCTTTTCACCGACAAGCTTTCTGTCGGTTATGTTGATGGTCTCAAAATCCCCTTTTTCAAGATGCGTCGCAAACTGTGAGAACTTGACCTCTTTAACGTCCGCGCTGCCCGCCATGCCTCTCAGCATCATGGACAGGCTGAGCACGACCACAAAGATGATCAGATATGTCCCTATACTGCGTCCGATATTCCTCAATTCTAAATTTCCTTTCTTTCTCTAAAAAGCGGCCCTTAAACAGACCCATTATTTGTGTCCCGAGCACAAATTCTATCATAATGATTCGTCGAGTTCAATCAAAAGAACCCTCTTCGTTGCATCTGTTATATGAAATTTTGGTGAAAACCTTCCCTTTGTCTTTTCCGTTTCACCTGCAAAGTACTCGCTCGGAAGTACCCAAAGCACCTCGCTGTCTATGCATACCATCAATATGCTGTCTCTGGCGGACTTCATGACCTTTGAATCCACAAGCAGATCCTGGATCTTTTTACTGCCATGCTTCATAGGCAGATAGTCGCCTTCACGCCTTGTACGGAGCTTTATCTCTCCTATCCTGCCCGGATATTCCGCATTGAATGCATCGAAGTCAAATGCAGCATAAGGCTCATCCTCATCAGGAGTGAACTCCTTTGCCATAAGTACTCTCGGATATATAGCTATACTTTCATCGGGCTTTATGACTTCTTCATCTGCAGAAAAGATGATTCTGTCATACTCTCTGCGAGCCCTGATCCCGTAAGGCAGATCTATGCCTGCAGAAGGATGTTCACTGTATATGAGACCTGTGATCGCCGACACGTTTTCAAAGGTTGCACAGTCTTCGAGTCTCAGCAGGCCGAAAATCATGCTGACAATACGGCTGTTGATAGACGGCGGATTGTTTTTGAGTTTTGTTATATCAAGTACAGCTTCTTCCCTTTCACCGCTGACATCGATACAGTCGAAGTAATCACTCATTGCTATGTCTCTGAGAAGCGAATCATCCATATACGCAAGATTCGCGTAGCGTCTGAGATTGTCTTTGATCTTCGGGTTGTAGTTCTTCTCCAGATAAGGGATCAGCTCGTTGCGGATCCTGTTCCGCGTATATGTATTCTCATCATTCGACTTGTCAATATTAGGCTTCAGCTTGTTTTCCCTGATATATGCTTCGATGTCCTTTCGCTCGATGCCGAGAAGCGGACGTACGATAAGATAGCCAGCTTCAGACATCCTTACCTCAGGGATGCCTGCCAGACCGTGAGGACCGGTTCCGCGTATGAGCCTGAAAAGAACAGTCTCTGCCTGATCGTCGGCATTGTGCGCCAATGCGATGATTATCTTCTCTGCAGGCACACCGCTTTCCTCGAGTTCAGCAGCCACTTCATCGAAGATCTGATATCTCACCTGTCTGCCGGCCTCCTCGACGGATATGCCGAGCTCATCAGCAACATCTTTGCAAGACGCCTCATATATCCTCAGATCGAGGTCCATGCGCTCGCATATGTCGCCCAAATGGTCGCTTTCTTCGTAAGCCTCAGGCCTGAGCATGTGATTCACATGCACCGGAACAAGGACCAGATCGTACATGTCCGCAATGCTGTTAAGAGAATGCAGCAGACAGAGTGAATCAGGTCCGCCCGAGACGCCGACAATGACAGCCGACGCCGGCTGTATAAGGCCGTTGTCTATAATTGTGTCAATAATGTAGTTTCGTTTCATATTACTTATTAATCCCAAAGAAATGCCTGCCGTTTTCAGTCAGAATCCGGGCTGCTTCCTCGTATTCCATATCCTTAAGTATCGCCATGCGGCGCACTATATGTTCTATATACGGTGATTTGTTTGGACGGCCGCGCAGAGGCTCGGGAGCCATGTATGGCGCGTCGGTCTCTGACATCAGGTATTCAACAGGCAACTGTCTCACTACTTCGGCAGCCTTTTTCCCATTCCTGAAAGTTACAGGTCCTCCCAGAGACATGGTTGCGCCAAGCTTCACGTATTCGAGCGCGAGCTCGGGTGAACCTGAAAAGCAATGCATCTGCACGCGCGGGTCAGGCACTTCCCTGCCTCCGACCAGCCTCGGTGAAAACCAGGTCTTTCTCTCTTCCGAAAAGGCTCCTTCTTCTTTCAGAATATCCATGGTAAGCTGATGCGCGTCACGTGAATGTATCATTATAGGCATCTTCAGCTCGTTTGCCAGCCTTATCTGTTTTCTGAAGAGTTCCTGCTGCTCCTCTCTGTCATCTGTACCGTAATAGAAATCCAGTCCGATCTCACCTATGGCAACAGCCTTCGGATGAGCTGCGAGTTTTCTTATCTCCTCTATGTCCGCATCAGTATAAGTCGATGCGTGATCCGGATGGATGCCCACTGCCGCATAGCACCATGGGTAATCTTCCGAATCCTTCAGCGCCTGCACAGCGGTGTCTACGCAGTCTGCAACGTCAATGATATGCGCAACATCCGATGCCTCTATCTCCGAAGCAATGCCGCGCCTCTCCTCTTCAGTATATTTTTCAAAATTCAGATGTGTATGTGAATCAAACAGCATAATATTTCCCAATAAAGCGGAAAAGTGTACAAAAAGTCATTTTTCTGATTTCATGTACACTTTTCTTTAAACTCCATTTTTTACTTTTATCCCAGCCCTATGCTCTGGCTGCTTCGCCTAATGCGTAGAGTTCTTCAAGTTCCTTGTCGATGTCGAGTCTCGGGAAGAGCATGTCTCCCTTGTGAGTCTCAGCGCCTTCCATCTGGTAGAACTCGAAAGCATCTTCCCATACAGCAGGCTTGTCTGCAAGTCCCAGCTGATCTCTCATACGCTCCGAAGTGGTGTGCATGAACGGAACGATCAGTATCGAGACTATTCTGAGCGTTTCAGCAAGGTTTCTCATTACAGTATCGAGTTCAGTCTTTTTTGTCTCATCTTTAGCAAGCACCCAAGGTGTCTTCTCATCGATGTATTTATTGGCACGTCTGATGAGGACCCATATCTCCTCAAGAGCCATATTGAACTGGAACTGATCCATTTTCTCAGATACTCTGTCAGCTGTCGAAACAGCAAGTTCTATGAGCTCATCGTCGATCTCATCTCTTGTTGCTGCCGCCGGAACAGTTCCGCCGCAGTACTTCTGTATCATGCTGACTGATCTGGACAGCAGGTTGCCCAGATCATTTGCCAGGTCGAAGTTCATTCTCTTCAGCATCACTTCATTGGTGAAGATGCCGTCCTGTCCGAATGTGTACTCGCGGAGCAGGAAATACTTGAGTGCGTCAATGCCGTAACGGTCGATCAGCACTACAGGATCGATAACATCCTGACCCTTTGCTGCCTTTGACTTCGATACTTTCTCGCCGCCAAGCAGGAGCCATCCGTGTCCCCTTACCTGCTTAGGAATAGGCAGATCTGCACTCATGAGCATTGCAGGCCATATGAGCGAATGGAATCTTACGATCTCCTTGCCGACCAGGTGGCAGTCGCAAGGCCAGTACTTATTGAACTTCTCGCAGTCGTCAGGTCCGCCCAGAGCTGTGACGTAGTTGGAGAGCGCGTCGACCCATACATACATGACGTGCTTCGGATCATTAGGAACCGGGATTCCCCAATCGAACGAAGAGCGGGACACACAGAGGTCTTCCATACCCTGCTCTACAAACGCTACCATCTCATTGCGTCTTGTCTCAGGCACCAGGAAATCAGGGTTTTCCCTGAACTCCTCGAGAAGTCTGTCTGCATATTTTGACATTCTGAAGAAATAGGCCGGCTCACTCGCCTTTGCAACAGGTCTGCCGCAGTCAGGGCAGCAGCCGTTCACAAGCTGTGATTCAGTCCAGAATGCCTCGCACTCCTTGCAGTAAAGCCCCTCGTATGCTCCAAGATAGATATCGCCCTTGTCGTACATCCTCTGCCAGATCTTCTGCACTCTCTCCATATGTCTTGGCTCAGTCGTTCTGATAAAGTCATCATATGAGATTTCCATAGTAGCCCAAAGATCTTTGATGCCGGCAACGATCTCATCGACGTATTCCTGCGGAGTAACGCCTTTTTCGATCGCCTTGGTCTGGATCTTCTGTCCGTGTTCATCGGTGCCCGTCAGGAACATGACGTCATAGCCCTGCAGTCTCTTGAAACGCGCCATGGCATCTGCCATAACTGTGCAGTAGGTATGTCCGATGTGCAGATTTGAACTCGGATAGTAGATAGGTGTTGAGATGTAGTATGTTCCTTTGTTCTCCATTGTCTTCCTTCCCGCTCGAATGAGAGCTCCTAGTTGATTCCGTATTCCTTCTCGTCTACGCTCCAGTCGCCGCTTCCCGGTTCTCCTTCAGATACAAACGAGTCCACGAGCTTTGATGTTGCGATAGCAAGTGCCCATATAGCTGCACTTATTACCAGCGCTCCGAATACGGAGATCTCGATTTTTGTATTTGGTTTCATATTTTTCTCCTTTGCAGTCTCTTTTCTGCAAACTAACATTACAATTATAGCAAACGGTGCAAGCGATGTCATTCTATTTGTGCTCAGGCTCACGGATCATCTCAGCATAAGGAAGCGTCGTAAACCCGTTCTTTTTATATGTTCTTAAAGCGCGCAGGTTTGTCTCTTCGAGCTCAAGCCTGTGGATATGGTCAGGATATTTCTCTTTGACAAGGTCAAGCAGCATGGTCGAGAGACCCTTGTGCCTCGCATCATCTTCAATATACAGATCCTCGATCCATATGACAGGTCTGCCGTACTCTGTACTGTAGCTGTGAGCCAGCATCGAATAGCCGCAGAGGCTGCCGTCCTCACGCGTAAAAACATAGCCTGAAGCGAATGGATTGTCTGAAACGCAGGCATCCACGTCATTATTGAAGACTTCCTCGGAGCCGTTTGTATGCACAGCTTCTGATGCGTAGAAACCTCGCATCATGTTTATAACTGTCGCCTTATCATCTGCTTTCATTGGTCTTATTGCATAATCGCTCATAAAACACCCACTTCTTTCCCTGTTTACTTTATCAGAGCCAAAATCTTCAGTACCCTTTTTTTTGCTTTTCATAACTCTATTGCTCCCGGAGATCAATGTTTGCTACATTGCAAACATTATACATCAGCGCCCTATATTATGATATTATTAAAGTCCATGAAGAAGACTAACAGAAAAAAACTGAAAAAGCATGCATATACCGCTGCGCAGTGGACCTGGGGCCTCCCTCAGACTCTGATCGGAGCAGCTCTTTATGCGGCGCATCGCAAAGACGACCACTTCGATTACAGAGGCGCAAAAGCCACTGCATGGAACAGGGATGCGGGAATATCTCTAGGCAAATTTATCTTTGTACCACGCAGAGCAGGAGGTAATGCGGAAAAATTCCTGCTTGAGCACGAATACGGTCATACCATTCAGTCGCTTATACTGGGACCATTCTATCTGTTGGTAGTCGGTGCCCCTTCCATGCTCTGGAACAGACTTCCATATTTCAAAAGCAAAAGAAGAAGAACCGGAAAGTCGTACTACTCAGCAACTTTCGAAAAAACGGCCAATGCTCTTGCTGCGTTATCCAATAAAGAAAAGAAGTGAGACTCACATAAAGCGGCAGGATTATGTAATAGTGATATAGTTTTAGAATTTAGATAAAGCCCAAGTGTCAAAGCTTGGGTTTTCTGATGCCCGGAATCATCAAGTGTGCGGAAGGTGAAACTTCCGTAAGAAAAAAGCCTAAGCTTCATATTATGAAACTTAGGCTTTATATACGATTTCTCCACGCCTCACGGCGTGATTTTATAATGATCTAATAAAGAACGAGTTATTTCTTCTGAGCTCTGCCGATCTCCAGACCCATCTTAAACGCTTCAACGTTTGGCTCGATCAGCTTAGGCTTTCTCTCGAACTTGTGGTTGATACCCTTTACGATTACTTCCTCAGGAACCGCATCTGTAGCGCCGACGTAAACGCCGAGCATGATGACGTTGAGGGCTCTAGGGTTGTTGATATCGATAGCCATCTGTGTTACAGGAGCTTCGATGATGTTGATATCATCTCTTTCGATAGGATCTGTAACAATCGTGCTGTTTACAAACAGGTTTCCGCCGGGTTTAAGGTTGTCGATAAACTTGTGCAGCGACGGTCCGTTCATGACTACGAGGTCCTCAAGGCTGTAGCTTACAGGTGCTCCGATCGGATCATCGGAAATAACTACGTAGCAGTTTGCTGTGCCGCCTCTCATGGCAGCGCCGTATGACGGGAAGAATGTAACGTTGAGGTCTGTAGCTTCGGAAGTAGCTTCAGCAAGAAGCTTGCCCATCGTCATTACTCCCTGTCCGCCGAATCCGGCGATCATAAGATTTCTTTCCATGGTTTACCTCCTATTGCTTCTTCTCTCCGCCGTCTCTGAATACTCCAAGAGGATATTCAGCAAACATCTTCTCTCTCAGGAAGTCAAGCGACTTCAGAGGATCGAGTCCCCAGTTTGTAGGGCAGCTTGTAACGATCTCAACGATCGAATAGCCCTTTCCCTCGAGCTGATACTTGAATGCTTTCTTGATGGCGTTTCTTGCCTTGATGACGTTCTGCGGTGTATCGCAGCTGACTCTTTCGATGTAGTAAGGAGCTGTCAGCTGGTTGATGATTTCACTCATATGCATCGGATAGCCGTGCTCTTCAGGATTACGGCCGCCCGGTGTAGTCGTTGACTTCATTCCTACGAGAGTTGTAGGAGCCATCTGGCCTCCTGTCATGCCGTAGATACCGTTATTGACGAAAATAACAGTGAAGTTCTCGCCTCTGTTGGCAGCCGAGAGTGTCTCAGCGAGTCCGATAGCTGCGAGGTCTCCGTCACCCTGATATGTATATACGAGCGAATTAGGGGACGATCTCTTGATGCCTGTTGCAACAGCGCCTGCTCTGCCGTGTGCAGCGATGGTCTCATCGCATGTCACGTAGAACTGTCCGAGTCCGCAGCATCCTACGCCCTCTACTCTTACGAGGTTGTCGAGCTGTCCGAGCTCTTCAGCAGCCTCG
>CADCHO010000011.1 GCA_902801255.1 uncultured Eubacteriales bacterium
AAATACCCCGCGTCATGAAGACAGCGGGGTTCAAATCTATGAATTGTACCTCGGCGGGAAATTAAGCTTTCGCACCCGCTGTCTTAGGTTGGATATTCTTTTTTAGTTGTCTTTGTCAGACTAGAGTACAACTGTTGCAGGGTTAACCTTTACTCCAGGGCTCATCGTTGCTGCGATCGTGATGCTTCTGAAATACTGTCCCTTTGCTGCTGCCGGCTTAGCCTTTGCTATAGCCTGGATGAGAGCGTTAGCGTTCTCAACGAGCTGCTCTTCTGTGAAGGACTTCTTTCCGATGATGCAGTGGATGATGTTGGATTTGTCAAGTCTGTACTCGACCTTACCGGCTTTGATGTCTGCGAGAGCCTTTGTGAGGTCCATTGTTACTGTGCCTGACTTAGGGTTTGGCATGAGACCTCTAGGTCCGAGGATCTTACCAAGACGTCCTACAACTCCCATCATATCAGGTGTTGCGACTACTGCGTCGAATCCGAACCAGTTCTCGGTTCTGATCTTGTCTGCCATATCCTCAGCGCCAACAAAGTCTGCGCCTGCTGCTAAAGCTTCCTCTGCCTTAGGGCCCTTAGCGAAAACCAGAACTTTCTTGGTCTTGCCTGTGCCGTGAGGGAGAACCATAGCTCCTCTTACCTGCTGATCTGCGTGTCTGCCGTCTACTCCGAGGCGGAAGTGCATCTCAACTGTTTCGTCGAACTTTGCGTTGTTAAAGCTCTTGATCTGCTTTACTGCTGTTGCTACGTCTACGAGCTCGTGCTTGTCATACGACTTTGCGATCTCTGCGTATCTTTTTGATCTTTTCATTTTTCCTCCTTGTGGTACCTGCGGCGTCAGCCTCCCACTTCATTACTCAACTACCGTAACTCCCATGCTGCGAGCTGTTCCCTTGATCATGTCTGTTGCTGCCTCGAGGGATGCTGCGTTGAGATCCGGCATCTTTGTCTTTGCGATCTCTTCTGCCTGTGCGAGCGTGATGGATGCAACCTTATCCTTCTTAGGATTTCCTGATGCGTGCTCAATACCAGCTGCCTTCTTGATGAGGACTGCTGCCGGTGGAGTCTTGCATACGAAATCGAACGATCTGTCAGTGTAAACAGTGATTACTACTGGGATGATCATTCCCTGCTGGTCCGATGTTCTAGCATTGAACTGTTTGCAGAAGTCCATGATGTTAACACTCTTCTGTCCGAGAGCCGGGCCAACCGGTGGTGCAGGTGTTGCTGCTCCGGCAGGGATCTGCAGCTTGATGTAGCCGTCGATCTTCTTTGCCATTGCTGTCTCCTTTCTTAAGTTTTTTCACAAGCTATCTAAGCTTGCTTACCTGCGAGAACTCAATCTCTGCAGGGGTATCTCTACCGAACATCGAGATGCGGACCTTTACGATCTGCTTCTCCGGATTGATGGCTTCTACTATGCCGAGCTGGCCTTCGAAGACTCCTCCGATGATGCGGATCATCCTTACTATTTCCTCTTTTGTCAGAGGAATAGGATCGGAACCGTGACCAACGAAACCGGTAACGCCTTCTGTGTTACGAACGAGGTACCAAGTCTCATTGTTTACGACCATCTTGATGACGACGTATCCCGGGAACAGCTTGCGGGTCTTTACCTTCTTGACTCCGTCCTTGATCTCGATCCTTTCTTCAGTCGGGATTACGACTTCCTGGATGAGGTCCTGCATTCCGCGATATTCGACCATCCTGTCTATGCTGGTCTTGACTTTGTTCTCATAGCCCGAATATGTGTGCACTACATACCATTTCGCAGTACCGTCGCCTCTGAGTCCTTCACCCTCAAGCGGAGTATATCTTGCTCTTTCCGGCTCCCTGGTCTCTGCGGTATCAGTTGTCTGTGTGCTTTCGATATTTTCGATATTATCGATCTTATCTGTCATTGATTAACTCCTTGGGTCAGGACAGTGTTATTCCGAGGATGCCCTTGAGAGCAGCCAGGAAACCTGTATCGATCAGCCAGAAGCCGACTGCAAAGAATATTACGCACGCGAATACCACGATAGTGTCAGTTGTGAGCTCTTCTCTTGTAGGCCATACAACCTTTCTGAACTCCTGTCTGACGCCCCTGAGGTATGCGAGCAGTCCACCCTTCTTGCCCTGGTTCTTGCTGTTCTGACTCTTTTTCTGTGCGGATGCCTGTGCAGCCTTTGCGAGATCTTCTCTCGATTTGTTCTGCTTGCTTCCGTTGCTATTGTTATCAGCCATCTTGTTTCTCCGTCTATATCTTTATATAGATTACTTTGTCTCCTTGTGGAGAGTTTCCTTGTTGCAGAACTTGCAATACTTCATGAGCTCGATCCTGTCAGGATTGTTTCTCTTGTTCTTCATTGTATTGTAGTTTCTCTGCTTGCACTCTCTAATCCTTGAAAAATGCGTCCTTTCACTCGAAAACTCGAAGCCCGGTCTCCCAATGCTCCGATTTTCTTCTTAAAGTCGCTCAATGAGTATACTTTGCAAGGGTTTCAATGTCAAGCGGTTTCTTAGTGCTAAATAAAAAAAATTGTGTGTAGGGCAGACATATGCTTCCTGCTCGTGCCTCGTCGTCACGAAGCACATTCCGCTTCATCGCTCCTCCGATATTTCGCGGAAAAGTTCCCGCGAAATCGTAGTGTCGGAGCGCTGCCGCGGTGTGCTTCAGCTCCTCCTCGGGCCATCTCGCCTGCAGCATATGTCTGTCCTACACTATTATTTTTAGTTTCTTGCCCTTCGAATGCCGTACATTAAAATTGCCGCAGCATTGGAAGCGTTGAGCGAATTGATTTTGCCGTACATCGGAATCGAGAGCACGAAATCGCACTTCTCTTTTACCAGGCGGCCGACTCCTTTGCCTTCATTGCCGATAACGATGGCAATAGGACCTGTAAGATTTGCTTCGTAGTAGGTTTCGCCGTCCATGTCGGCCGCCCCTACCCAGACTCCTTTTGCCTGAAGTTCCTCGATTGTGCGGGCGAGGTTCGTGACCTGTACCACCGGCATGTTTTCGATGGCGCCGGCGGCAGACAGTGCAACTGTCTGCGTCAAAGAGGCGGCACGCCTCTTTGGGATCACGATGCCGTGAGCGCCGGCGCATTCAGCTGTTCTGATTATTGCGCCGAGATTGTGCGGATCCGAGATCTCATCAAGTATGATAATAAAAGGATCCTCGCCAGATGCTTCCGCTCTCGCGAAAACATCATCCATCTCTGCATATTTGTACTCGCTCACCTTAGCGACCACTCCCTGATGCTTTACGCCAGGAGCCATCGCGTCTATCTTCTCTTTAGGCACGAAGTCAACTATGATCCCCTGCTCCCTTGCAAGGGCAACTATCTTCGACACCGAGCCTTCAGAACCGTCAGCAATGAATATTCGCTCTACATCGCGTTCTCCCGACAGCACTTCCACTACAGGATTCCTGCCGGCGACCACTTCAAGCCCATCCGTCCCTATCACGGCCTTCGGTTCCTCGTAGGATTCATTCATATCAAATCCAAGCACCCTGCGAGGTTCCTTACCGGCAGCCTTTCCCCTGGCCGGGCTCTTTGCCCTGGCAGCCGGGCTGCTCTGCCTGCGCGGACCTGCAGAAGCGGATCTCTTCTTAGGTTCATATGTATATTCATCGCCATAATCGCGGCGGTTCTTGCCGCCTCTCTTAGGAGCGCTTTTTCTTTCCTTATCGTTGAATCTCTTGTTGTCTCTCTTGCTCATCGTATGATTCTCCGTTCTGTACTGCCCGTAAATTATGGCTCCTGTTTAATCATTTGCCGATCTGTAGGCATATGCTTCCTCACATCTGAAGGTAAAGTATTTCAGTCCGTTGTTATCGAACAGCAAGTGTATCTCCGGCTTTCCGTCCTCTACATACATCTCGCTGTACAGCAGCTCGCAGTCTGACTCCCCGTCTCCGTCTTCGTCCATGCAGAGATGCGCTGCGACGCCTTCGTCCTCAATGATCTCCACATCATCGAATCTGAGAGTAAAGACCGCCTCTTCACCCTCTTCGTCGAAGCCCTCGAGCTTCAGTTCCAGCTCATCGCCGGACTTCTCAATGCTTATGACATAAGAGTCCTCCAGATCATCGAGTGTGTCCATCAGCTCCTCATACTCTTCCGGAAGATCATCTACCATATCGTCGTATGCTTCATCGACCTGTTCTTCAAGGGCATCGAACCTTTCCTCATTTGCAGCATCCTGCTCAGAGAGTTTTCTGTAGATTTTTTCCGGCATAAAATACATTGCCAGTATCCTAGGGTCGACCGTTTCCTTTACCCAGTCCGGGAGATCTTCGTCCGGCTCCTCCAGATTTGCCTTGTAGATCTCTTCAAAATCCTCTGCAGCCTCATCCTCATCAAAAGGATCGCGGTTTGCGTACTCAAGGGACTCTACCCTGAAAAACTCCAGCGCTTCCGGATCTTCGATATCATCGATGTCCAGCACCGGCGGCTCATCATATTCTGCACGTTCTTCCTCTACATATCTGTCGAGAGCCTTCCGGTACAGTTCTTCTATCTCCTCATCCGAGTATTCCTTATCGATCACCGGCTCATACATCTCCGTTACGTCTAAGGACATCATCAATGTATAGTATTCTTTAGTATAAATACGCATTTTATTCTCCTTTTCTGGCATAGACCACGAATCTGAAAGTTATGCCGTTCTCTGTGACCGGCTCGCTCTCGCTGACGATCTCGTAGTCCGGGTCGGCGTCGAAATCCACAATGAATGTGTCTGCATCAAGGTCAGCATCCATCTTCGTCACGTACAGCCTGTCGCACATTCTGTAGAACTTGTTGTACAGGTGCGCTCCGCCTATAAGGAACACGTCATCAGGCTCGTACTTTGACAGCTCCTCCCAGAGCTCGTCCTCTGAATTCACGATTATGCAGCGTTCTGCCTCATAATCCGGATTTGTCGTCAGTACATAGTTTATCCTCTTAGGGAGCCCGCGCCTGCCCGGCATGGATTCCAGGGTCTTTCTTCCCATAACGACCACCTTGCCGGTCGTATGCTCCCTGAAGTATTTCATATCGGTCGGTATCGATGCCAGCAGTCCGCCGTCGCGTCCGATACCCCAGTTTTTATCTGCGGCTACAATAAGGTTCATGTTATCTTCCTTCTTTAATATTATTCGAAGCGGTTGACCAGCATAGCCACCTGCTCGTTCTCAAGAGCGCGTCCGCGGTACGAATAGAAAGTATCGACATTGCACATAGTGCATACATTGGATACAGCGATGTGATCGGCAGGAATTCCTGCTCTCAGCAGCGTCAGCTTATTGGCCTCTCTCAGATCGAGGTGGTACTTGCCGCCCGGGATCTCTTTTCCGTCTGCGTCTTTTGCAGGATAGCGGCTGAGTATCAGGTCGGCATCCTCACGGCTCCACTGAGCTGCGAATGCATCATAGACCTCATCCCCCATCTCATAGCAATCCCTGCATACTCCCGGACCTATCGCCGCGTACATGTCTGCCGGATCGCATCCGAACTTCACTGTCATCTGCGCGACAGCGACCTGAGGTATCCTGCCGAGTGTACCCTTCCACCCCGCATGCACCAGTCCTGCCGCTCTGCGCTTCGGATCCACTATATACACCGGAGGGCAATCCCCGCCAAACACCGTCAGCAGAGCATCCGGTATGTCCGTAACTATGCCATCCACGTATTGCCTGTGAAGCGAGAAGCTGCCTACAGTAGCAACGCCCAGGTCTTCCTCACATGTAGCCACATGAACGTAATTCGTATGCTTTTGGTCGGTGACCAGTTCCATCTCGAGCGACGATCCCAGCTGGTGCGCCAGTATGTCTCTGTTTGCTCTGCATATCGGCGAGGCTTCCTCGACGCTTTCAGTCTTCATGACGGCACAGCGCAGGCCTTTTACACCCGTTTCGCTCTCCCTGTCATAACTGATGTATCTGGTCGTGAAAAGATTCGGCACGCCGAGACTGTCTAACATGTCAAAGGACAGGCATGGTATGCCATCTGTGTGGATATTGAATACTTTTCTGTTGTCGGAGTATTTCAGTTTCATATCTGCCTACTTGCCTGCTGTATCAACTATGCGGACGGCTTCGGCCGCGATCTCGCGGAGCCTCTGTCTCTCGTCAGAGAGATAGAGGTAGCCCAGCAGGGCTTCGAAGCCGGTAGCTATCTTGTACTCGCGCGGGTCAGCGTTCTGCGGTCTCGACATAGCACGATGATTGCGCGCCTGTTTATATATCTTCTCCTCTTCTTCAGTAAGGAAGCCTTCGTTTATCATTGCCTTTGCGGCTTTAGCCTGACCTGCCGCCGAGACATATCTCACGGCAGTATGATGAGCTCTGCCTACGTCGCCCGGCTTCTCAGTCACTATCTTCTCGCGCACGATAACCTCAAAGACCGCATCTCCGAGATACGCAAGCGTAGTAGTATTCATCTTTCTGATCTCTTCTTTTGTCATTTCAGTCGCTCCAGGTCACTGATATGTCTGTGCTTTACGTCTGCAAGTGAATCTTATTGAGATATTTACCACCTTATAAGTGAAACGGAGAATGACCTCCGTTTCATATCTTTTTATATAGCTACCGGTATATTTCGGATCTGCTCTCCGTGCTGATAATTCTCAACCTTTATATCGTCTGTCGTGAAATCATAGAAGTTCTTCACATCAGGATTCAGCGTCACCTTCGGCGCCGGATACTGCGGCCTTGCGATGAGCTCCTTTATGATGTCCACATGCCTGTCGTAGATGTGGGCGTCGGAGATCACATGCACGAGCTCACCCGCTTTCAGATCAGATACCTGAGCCATCATCATGAGGAGCATGGCGTACTGCACCACATTCCAGTTATTGGCGGCAAGTATGTCCTGTGAACGCTGGTTGAGAATGCCGTTGAGCGTATCTCCCTTGACATTGAAAGTCATCGAGTATGCACAAGGCTCGAGCCTCATCTCGGAGAGATCTTCGAAATTGTACAGATTAGTCAGTATCCTCCTGCTGTACCTGTCGTTCTTAAGGCACCACAGGACGTTGTCCACCTGGTCCATCTCACCCTGCTTGAACTTGTACTTCTTAGCCATCTGATAGCCGTAAGCCTTACCGATAGTACCCTCTTCATCGGCCCACTCATCCCACACATGGCTCTTGAGATCAGCCAGTCTGTTGGACTTTTTCTGCCATATCCAGAGCATCTCATCAGTCGCCAGCTTGATAGCAGTAGGACGCAGCGTGAGCGCAGGAAATTCCTCCGACAGGTCGTAACGGTTGACCACGCCGAAGTTCTTGATGGTGTGCGCAGGTGTGCCGTCTTCCCAGTGAGGACGAACAGGCATACCCTCAGTACTGAATCCATGATCCAGTATATCCTGGCACATATTTACGAATAATGTATCTGCTTTACTCATTTTTATTTATTGGCGCAGGCAGCATACCCTGCGCGGAGACTGAGCGTTAGCCGGCACTTAGCGATTGGCAAGCAGCCTTAGCGACGAGCAAGTGAGGAGCCAATGTCGGCTGCGCAGACAGAGCTTAGTACCGCTGCGTTAAGACGCGATAGGCGAGAGCCGGTCGACGCAAAGGGTATGCTGCCTGCGCATTTATAAAACTAATTACGTATAACTTGTACACCCTGAGGCGTATCCTTGAGAGTAATCCCCATTGCAGCGAGCTGGTCGCGGATCTCGTCCGCTCTTGCCCAGTTCTTTGCCTTACGTGCTGCCTGTCTCTCATCGATCAGAGCCTGGATGTCATCTCCGAGGCCTTCCTCTTCATCTTCACCTCCGAAGAGCCCGAGAACCTCTGTCAGTTCTCTGATCCTCTTAAGCGCTTCCTCAGCAAATGACTTTGATGCTCCGTCCTTAACATCGAGGTTGATCTCAGATACGAGCTCGAATATAGCAGCGATACCGTCAGCTGTATTGAGGTCGTCGTCCATTACCTCGATGAACTTTTCTCTGTGCTTATCGAGCGACGCGATCTTTGCAGCTTCGTCAGCCATCGCCTCGTCGCTTCCGTTCGTCCTGAGGAACTCAAGCGTCTCGATTGCTGTTGCGATTCTCTCGTAGCCCTGCTTTGACTGCTCCATAAGCGTATCGGAGAAGTTGATAGGGCTTCTGTAGTGACCGCTCAGCAGGAAGAATCTGATGACGTCTCCGCTGTAGTTCTCACGAATGTCTCTGACAGTGAAGAAGTTGTTGAGTGACTTCGACATCTTCTTGCCGTCTACATTTATATATCCGTTATGCATCCAGTAGTGAGCAAACGGTACTCCGTTGCATGCCTCTGACTGCGCGATCTCGTTCTCATGGTGCGGGAATGTGAGGTCCTGGCCGCCGCCGTGGATATCGATCGTATCGCCGAGGTGCTTCTTTGCCATAGTTGAGCACTCGATATGCCAGCCCGGTCTTCCCATGCCCCAAGGCGACTCCCATGCGATCTCGGATTCCTCTTTGCGTGCTTTCCAAAGAGCGAAGTCCAGCGGATCTTCCTTGACCTCGCCAATGGCGATACGCGCACCGCTCTCGAGATCGTCTATGTTCTGGCCGGAGAGTTTTCCGTACTCAGGGAATTTACGTGTTGAATAATAAACGTCTCCGTCAGCCTCATACGCATAACCCTTGTCGATCAGTGTCTGTACGAAAGTAATGATCTCAGGAATGTGCTCGGATACCTTAGGATGGACATCAGCCTTCAGAACATTGAGAGCCTCCGCATCATTGAAATATTCCTTGATATACTTTTCAGATACCTCAGGAGCAGTGATGCCCTCTTCCTTCGCCCTGTTGATGATCTTGTCATCAACGTCAGTGAAGTTCTGTACGAATTTAACTTCGTATCCTCTGAACTTGAAGTATCTCCTCAGCGTGTCGAACACCACGAAAGGACGGGCGTTTCCAATATGAAAGAAGTTATAAACCGTTGGGCCGCAGACATACATCTTCACCTTGCCCGGCTCGATTGGTACGAATTCTTCTTTTCTGTTCGTAAGAGTATTATAGACCTGCATTTTTCCTCCTTTTCAGCAAGCAGCACTGTCCCTTCATGCTGCCCACTCATATCTTAAACTCCGAGTATCGCGCCGATGCATCCCATGATGATAAGCACGAAGAACGGACTCTTTTTATACTTTGCTATCAATATTACCGTTGCAACCAATATGATAACAGAAATAATGTCAACTGGCGAGCCTGAAATCGCGGTAAGCAAGCCGCTTCCGGCATCAGCCCCGAGTTTTGTAAGAAGCCCGGTCCCGAGTCTGCCCTCACCTGCCAGAGACGGCCTTACAAGTGTAGCCGCAGCGGCTGCTATGAGACCCATAGTAGCCGGTCTTATGCCTGCCAGTGCGCCGTTTACGATCTTGCTGTCCCTGAACTTCTGAATAGTTCGGCAGACCAGACTGACGATAATGAATGCCGGCAGAATGACTCCGAAGGTCGCGGCCACCGAACCTCCGACGCCTGCCGCTTCATAGCCTACATAGGTGGCTGTATTGACCGCAAGCGGTCCGGGAGTGATCTGCGATATCGCTACGATATTTGCGAATGTCTCCTGGCTCATGTCGAGGAACGGCTGTATGCTGTCGTAGATAAGTCTCACGATGGCAAGTCCGCCTCCGAACCCGAGGAGCCCGACTTTGAAGAAACTGATGAAGAGCTGCCAGAATATCATTCGGACTCACCCCCTTCATCGGTTTCCGCCTGCGCTTCGGGCTTAACAGCTGCAGCAACCGTCTTGCGGCTTCCCGCAAAGGTGACTGCTATGCCAAGCATGGCAAACAGCAATATTACATATGCCGTATTAACTTTGAGTATGGCAATAAGCACGAACGCAACTATCGCTGCCAGCATTGCCCACTTGTTCTTTATCGCTGCCGGCATGAGCTGGATCAGAGCAACGACCACCATTCCGAGAGCCGCTGCTCTCAGTCCGGCCATCGCTCCCATCAGCACGCCATTATCACCAAGCGAAGTGATAAATTTGGCGATAATGAGAATCATGATAAATGAAGGAATTGTGACTCCGAATGTCGAAACGATCGACCCGATCAGTCCCTTCTTTTTATATCCGACATAAGTCGCCATGTTTATAGCCACCACACCAGGCAGGCTCTGGCACACAGCAACGATGTCCATGAATTCCTCCTTGGTGAACCACCTCTTCTCATTGATCAGAGTGTTCTGCAAAAGCGGAAGCATGGCAATACCGCCCCCAATAGTGAAGGCTCCTAATTTAAAAAACACAATAAACAGCTCAAGTAAAATGTTCATAACTAAATTATTATATCAGTTTTATATGCGTTTTTATATAGCAACAGCCACAGGTATCCCGGTGAAATCCTGCCAACCAGTGGCTTATATTCCATTGAAGCTCTGCCGATGCGAAATCTGTTCATACAATCTTGTATAATCATCCGTTCAGCCCTTCTTTTTCAAGACAATTCGAGGGAAACCTTGAAAATCTTGCCTTAGCCCCTTAATTGTTCAAGATTTATCTCCACTATTCTCCTATTCTGTTTCAAAATCTTGAAAGAGCTACTGTTATATCATCATTTTTACAAGATTATACCTCGCAAGCAGGTCCGCAAAAGAGATATCTGGATAAGATGTAGGCTGGATGCCTGGATGCGATGCGGGATGTATGTATTGCGGACATATCAAAAGGGCACCGTGAATGGTGCCCTTTGGTTTGCTTTTTAAGCTGAACGTGTAATACGCTGTTTGCTCAATACGCCCATTGTTTGAAGCGCTGCTTGTTTGATACTTTCAGCGATTAGTGAGAGTTCAGTGTCTCCTCAGAAAGTCTTGAGAAGAAGTATCTTCCGTCGCCTTCGAGATCGACAAGTGCCTTTGCCTTAGCAACAGCTTCTTCGACTGTCATGAGCTCGTGTGCATCCTCGCGGCGGAGTTTGTACTCTACCTTGCCCTCTGCAGCGAACTTGCCGACGGTGATCCTGATTGGGATTCCGATGAGGTCTGCATCGTTGAACTTGACGCCAGGTCTCTCATCACGGTCGTCTACCATTACTTCAACGCCGAGTGCCTCGAGTTTCTTCTCGATGTCATATGCAACCTGCATCTGTGTCTCGTCGTGCGACTTGACTACCGTTACGATAACATGATAAGGAGCAACTGACAGAGGCCAGATGATTCCCTTGTCGTCATGATGCTGCTCTACGATAGCCTGCATCGATCTTGTGATACCAACACCGTAGCATCCCATCCAGTACGGATGATCAACACCGTTCTCGTCCTTGAATGTTGTGTTCATACTCTCGGAGTACTTGAGTCCCAGCTTGAAGATCTGGCCGACCTCGATACCGCGTCTGAACTTGACCGGCTTTCCGCAGTGCGGGCAACGGTCGCCTTCCTGCAGAGTCTTGATATCCGTAACGATATCTCCGGTGTAGTCTCTGCCGTAGCAGACGCCGATCAGGTGGTGGTCTTCTTCGTTAGCACCTGCACACATGTTGACTGTGCCTACGAGCTCTGTATCTACTACTACGATGCAGTTCTTGAGTCCCATAGGACCTGTGAAACCTGCAACGGATCCCGTGATAGGACCTGTAACATCTTCGTCAGCAAACTCGATGTAGTGTTCAGGTACGTTAAGAGCGTTGACAAGCTTGATCATGTTGAGCTGTCTGTCTCCTCTGATGAATGCTACAACGTTGTCCTTTGGCTGAAGGTCTGTATCGTATGTTGTGAACATGAGAGCCTTGACGGACTTCTCTACAGGCAGTTTCAGATAGTTGCATACGTCTTCGATGGTCTTTGTGCCAGGTGTGAACACCTTCTGTACCGGCTGCATTTCTTCTACAGGCGGCTCATCGTCTACGCACTCAGCTCTTTCGACTGTAGCAGCCATTCCGCAGTTGTCGCAGTAGAGGATGTCGGACTCGCCCCAGTCGGAGAGTGCCGAGAACTCGTGAGACTTACTTCCGCCGATAGGGCCATTGTCAGCCTCAACGATTCTGTAGTCAAGATCCATACGTGTGAAGATCTTCTCGTATGCATGATACTGTCTCATGTAAGCAACGTTCAGATCCTCTTCTGTAGCGTCAAATGTATACGCATCCTTCATGATGAACTCTCTTGTTCTGAGAAGTCCGTATCTCGGACGCGATTCGTCTCTGTATTTAAACTGGATATGATAAAGAGAGAATGGCAGTTCCTTGTAGGATGACCACTCCTTGCGGACGAAGTCTGTGAAGATCT
Source organism: uncultured Eubacteriales bacterium (assembly GCA_902801255.1). Taxonomy (GTDB): domain Bacteria; phylum Bacillota; class Clostridia; order Peptostreptococcales; family Anaerovoracaceae; genus Crickella. Next base: position 12,194 of record CADCHO010000011.1, read on the forward strand.
CTTCGCATGTCGGGTTCAGTATGAAGTCGTTGCCGTTACGGTCCTGAATCCTCCAGAGTTCAGGTCCGTATGCATACCATCTTCCTGTCTCCTTCCAGAGCTCAGCAGGATTAATGTGCGGCATGTAGATCTCCTGGCAGTCGATGTAGTCCATCTCTTCGCGGACGATCTGCTCTACCTTTCTTACTGTTCTCCAGCCCAGCTTCGGGAACATGTAGACTCCCGCAGCTTCCTGCTTTATCATGTTGGCTCTTACGAGCAGCTTATGGCTCTCAAGTACTGCATCGGATGGTGCTTCTCTGAGCGTCTTAAGATGGTTCTTGGATAATCTCATTGTTTAAAAACTCCCTTCTATCGCGGCAGTGGCCATGGCTGCCATGCCCTCTCCCCTGCCTGTGAACCCGAGTCCCTCCTCCGTGGTGGCCTTTACGTTAACGGCCGTTTCAGGGATCCCGAGTGTACTCGCTATGTTATGCTTCATTTGTTCCATATAAGGCGCCAGCTTCGGAGCCTGCGCGATGATCGCTACATCTACATTCACGATCCTTGCATTGCCCAGCATGCCTCTGACTTCTGCCAGCAGCTTCATCGAATCCGCACCTTTATATTTTTCATCGGTATCAGGAAAATGTCTTCCTATATCTCCCAGTCCTGCTGCCCCGAGCAGCGCGTCCATCAGAGCGTGTACTGCTACGTCCGCATCTGAATGACCGTCCAGCCCGAGCTTGCTGGGGATCGGGGTCCCGCAGAGTATAAGGGGTCTCCCCGGGACAAGTCTGTGTACATCATAACCGATACCTGTTCTGACAGTCATCTGGATATCCTCTCTGGTGGTTATCTTGTAGTTGGCAGTAGCGCCTTCTACAAGCGCCACATTAATACCTGCGTATTCCGCTACCATGGCATCATCAGTGGCTGAGTAACCGTCACGCACCGCGCGCTCATGCGCCTTCAGAATGTCTGCAAGGCGGAACGTCTGCGGCGTCTGGGTTCTGTAAATAAGCTCCCTCCTGACAACGTTAGTGTTCATTATAGGATATGTTATAGATTCTTTCAATGCCAATTCGGTTACATATTCGGGTTTTTCGCAGTTAATGATGCGTGTGGAGTCGCTTGAAGGCAAAGCGGTGCATACCGCACGGCAGCATATCATGTTATCTATGTTCCGTCTTATGATCTCCTCGCTTACACCCGGCCTTGCGGCATCATGTATGAGCACTATAGCGTCATCTTCATCTATGTCTGCCAGACGGGCATCGCGGGAGGCCGCTTTGATTCCTTCCCTTACAGAGTCTGCTCTTGTGGCGCCTCCGTTCACGATCGCTATGCTTCCCGGTTCACGTCCGGTAAGCCTCTCGCATTCGGCTGTGATCTGTTCATATATATCGTCAAGAGATCCGTCCTGCGGTGAAACCACATATACCTTATCGATATAATCGAGAGAAGCGAAAGCATTTATCGCGGTTCCGAGCACAGTGGAGCCGCCATAAGGAAACAGCTGCTTCGGCACGTCTGTTCCCATACGTGTGCCTTGGCCGGCTGCAACTATTACTGTACATATCCAGTTAGAAATGTTATCTACCATAACGATCTTCTACAATAATCTTCTGCAACAATCTTCTGCAATCTTTTACAATGGTCTTATACTATAATCCTACGCAGCATCTTATGCAATGGGTTTCACAAGAAATTCTTTTTCCAATGTAAATGGCCGATCCCCCTTACTAGCCCCCAGCTATATATTGGTTTCGACCATCTCGTCTGCTTCTTCCATTGTGTATCCTCCGGAGTATATCAGCTCGCTCTCAAGTATCTGCTTTGCTGTACTCAGGAGTTTCTTTTCTCCGGTTGAAAGCGGTTTAAGTCTGTCCGTTCTGACGAGATTCCTTACTACCGCCGCCACCTCCAGGATGTCTCCAGTCTGCATCCTCTCGGTATTCTCGCGGTATCGTTTGTTCCAGTTGGGGTTCATCGGTTCAGTGTCTTGCTTGAGCACCTCCAGCACCTCGCTGATGCGACCGGGATCGATTATTGGCCTCACTCCCAGTTTCTCGGTGTTGTCAACAGGAACAGAAGCCTCCATACGGCAGTAAGGAAGCGACACATTATAATACGTGCGCATCTCGCCGAGAAAATCTTTTTCTACAATCTCGGTTATGATGCCCGCGCCGTACATCGGATATACAATGTAATCGCCGACCTTGAACATGGACGCTTTCCTCCTTTTACAACATCATTATAATGATTTTTGTATCAAAATGCAAACAAAAATAAAACTGTTATATTATCACCGTGAATAGTGGTTGTCAATACACTTATTGTAAGCCAGTAAGGTCAACATATAAAAACTGTCTGCAAGGGAGGCTCCTGCAGGTTCGGATCCCGGTCTGCCGCCTGTTTTTAGCCGCTGACTTGTAATCATCTGTGTGATATACTTACTCCAAATATGATTTGTGAGCAAACGGAGGATTTCCGATGAAAAAAATACTTATAGTAGACGACGAGGACAAGATCCGCGAGGTAATAAGAGAGTACGCAGAATTCAGCGGTTATGCAGCTGAAGAAGCTGCAGACGGCATGAGCGCTATCGGAATGGTAAAGCTCAATGATTACGACCTTATCATCATGGATATCATGATGCCGAAGCTCGATGGTTTCAGTGCAGTCAAAGAAATACAGAAAATCAAGAATATTCCTGTTATTATGCTGTCGGCCAGAGGCGAAGAGTACGATAAGCTCTTCGGATTTGAGCTGGGTATCGACGACTACGTTGTGAAGCCGTTCAGCCCAAAGGAGCTCATGGCCAGGGTAAACGCGGTGCTTAACCGCAGAGACGCATCCGAAAGAAACGTTTCCAACATACAGAAGTTTGAAGGGCTCGAGATCAACATGGCAGCACGAACAATTAGCGTGGACGGAAAGCGTGTCGAGCTTACTCCGAAAGAATACGACCTGCTCTTCTATATGATACAGCACAAGAACATCGCCCTTTCGAGAGAAAAGCTCCTCGAGGATATCTGGGGATATGACTTCTTCGGCGACGACAGAACGATCGATACTCATGTAAAGAACCTGCGCAACTGCCTCGGGCCATACAGAAAATTCATTGTGACCCTCAGAGGAGTCGGATACAAGTTCGAATATGAGGAATAATTTATAGCGGAGACCGGCTGAGAGATGGCTGACCACACCGGAAAGCGCGGCAGCAAGCGCGCTGTTAAAAGAATCGATACCAGCAGCATAAAGACGACGACACTTCTGTCGTTCGTCATTTTTGCGCTGTTTCTTGTAATGATTCTCTGGGGTCTGTCCAACTTCTACCTTAACAGTTTCTATGAACGCGCCAGGTCACAGGAGGTAATGCGTACAGCTGAGACCCTTGAATCCCAGTTCCGGCAGGACCGTTATAATTTCGGCCCTCTCGCGCTGCAGACTGCTGCTTCCAACGATCTGTATATCAGGATCGATACCGCCGAAGATAATTTTATTTTTGACGGCACCAGGGAGGTGCAGGGCAGTGACGCCTTTGAAAACGATGTCAACCGCATCAAAGAAAAGCTGGCTTCCTCTGCTTCCGGCAACGTCAGCGAAACGAGACGAGACAATTCCGGAATGGGATCAAGGCTCGTCTACGCTTCATATATAACAGCAAGCGGCGTCGACAACATTCTTTGCATCATCGCCCCTCTTTATCCTGATCAGGTAACCATCCGGATACTGAGAGACATGCTCATATATGTTTCGTTCATTGTGCTCATAGTTTCGCTGCTTCTTGCCTTTGCGCTTTCAGTACGTCTGACATCCCCTATTGAGAAACTCACACGCTCGGCGCAGGAGCTTTCCAAGGGCAATCACGATGTGTATTTCGACGGTGCCGGTTTCACAGAGACCAAGGAGCTAGCAAAAGCTCTTAACAAAGCCTCATATGAAATGGAGAAAACTGATTTTTATCAGCGCGAGATCATAGCGAACGTGTCGCACGACCTCAAGACGCCGCTCACCATGATCAGATCATACGCAGAAAAGATCATCGACATCACAGGCGATAATCCGGAGAAACGTAACGCAGACCTGAACGTTATCATCTCAGAGACGGAGCATCTGAACAGGCTCGTCACCGACATGCTCTCCGTCTCCAACCTTCAGTCCAACAACATTGAACTGCGCATGGAGACATTCGATCTTGTGGAGGCAGCCAGAAGTGTGTATGAAAGTTTCCTTGCGCTTGCAACGTCGGAAGGATTTGAGATCCACTTCCACCCTTGCAAACCGGCTTACGTTGTAGGTGACCGCACCAGGATGACTCAGGTTATGACCAACTTCGTATCGAACGCAGTCAAGTACTCGGGCGATAACAAGTACATAGAGATCAGGCTCAGTAAGACAAGCAAGAAAGTGACTTTCCACTGCATCGATCACGGCATGGGCATACCATCTGATGAGATCGGGCATGTGTGGGATAAATATTACAGGACTTCCGCAAATCACGAGCGCGGCATAGAAGGCACCGGGCTCGGTCTTGCCATCGTAAAAGGCATCCTCAATCTGCATGGAGCCAAATACGGCGTGGAGAGTGAGGAAGGCAAAGGTTCGGACTTCTGGTTCGAGATGGAGACGGTGAGAAAGCCGTCGGCGGAAGATACAGAGAAGAAAGATGGCTAAGAAAGCAAAAACGGTTTTTATTTGCACAGAGTGCGGCAATGAGTATACGGCCTGGCAGGGTCAGTGCTCTTATTGCGGCTCGTGGAACACCATAGTTGAACATAAAGTGGCTCCGGCAGAGGAGACCGCGACGGACACCAGAAGGCGCACAGGCGTTGCGGGGCGACCGGTAAAGCTTGGTGAAGTCGGCACTCACGACTACACCCGCATGGACTCCGGACTTGCAGAACTCAACCGCGTACTGGGCGGTGGCATTGTTCCGGGCTCGCTCACACTCATCTCAGGTGAGCCGGGCATCGGAAAATCCACGCTCATCGCGCAGGCTGCAGGCAGAATAGCTGACAGATACGGCCCTGTCCTCTACGTCAGCGGCGAGGAGTCCGAGGAGCAGGTGAAACTCAGGGCAGACCGGGTTCTCGGAAAAATAAGCGACTCCCTTTACATCTACCCGGAGACCAACATCGAAAATATCATGGCTGCTTGTGACAGCATAAAGCCATGTTTTATCATTATCGATTCGATACAGACCATGTATTCTCAGTCGGCTGATTCAGTAGCCGGCAGTCTCACGCAGATAAGAGAATGCTCCGGACAGCTGATAAGATACGCCAAGAACCGCAATGTGCCTGTATTCATCGTGGCGCACGTCACTAAGTCGGGCGAGCTCGCAGGTCCGAAGACTATCGAGCATATGGTTGATACAGTTCTCAGCTTCAGCGGAGAACGCGACAGAGATCTTAGGATACTCCGCTCGTTCAAGAACCGCTTCGGAACTACCGACGAAATAGGCGCTTTCCGTATGACCGAGGAAGGAATGATCGAAGTTCCGGATATCTCAGGCAGCCTTATTGAGAACGTCGAGAGCGAAGAAGGTTCAGTAGTGTCAGCAGTATACGAGGGCAGCCGCCCGGTCTTCTTTGAGATACAGGCTCTGGTGACCCGTGCGAATGTGGGCTTTGCACGCAGGACCGCTATTGGGATAAGCCAGAACCGCCTTAATATGATCCTGGCCGTACTTGAGAAAAAGGCAGGCCTTGACCTGTTAGACTACGATGTATATGTGAATGTAGTCGGCGGCATGAACACCGGCAGCACATCAACCGACCTCGCAGTCGCACTTGCTATATACAGCTCGTTCAGGGGAAAGACTTCTTCAAGACGCCTGGTAGCAGCCGGCGAAGTAGGCCTTACTGGCAACCTTCGCTCTATACCTAACGCAGGCAAAATCGTGCAGGAAGCCGTAAGGCTCGGTTACGAAGCGGTGATACTCCCTGCCAAGAATGCCGGACAGGCCGCCAAGTCTTCCGGCGATGGTATACGCGTGCTTGGAGCCGCCAATGTATCTGATGCGATCCGTGCATTTGCCGGCGGCAATACCGTCAGATAAAAACCGATAAGAAACAATAAAAGAGCCTGCTCACTCAGTGAGCAGGCTTTTCACTTGCCGGTTTTATTCTTCAGGCTGTGGATACAGTTCTACCGGATCCCATCCTTCGTCCTGATAATACTTCGCATCAAGTGCGTTATAGAATACGTAGTCTGTTACAGTGACCTTTCTGAGCTCATCACGTGCATCGGTGTCATTGTGGAATTTCATAAAGTCATCATAGTATTCGCCAAAGATCTCTTTAGCACTTGAATCCCAGTTTTCGCCGTCAGCTACTACATCAAAAGCTGTTACTGTGTTGTCAGCCTTGCTTACATGCATGCATCCAGGGAAGTTTCCGCCGGAAACGGTCTTGAGCACATCACCTTCAACGTTGTAATTCTCTATCCAGAAATCACCGTATACAAGGACCTCATCTTCCGGTGTGAAATCTACATGTACGATATGCACAGTCGGGATGTTTTCATCAGCAGCATCAAAGTTCTTGCTGACCTCTGTTGCCATGTACTTATAGCATGCTGCCTCTACCGGATCATCTCCGCCATAACCATAAGGGGAGCCGTCAACGACGGCAGCTGAAGCTCCGCCCTCTTCAGCTTTTGTAAAGCGCAGTTCCGCTCCAAGAATTTTTGTCACGATCGCGTCGCCGTCATCCTTGAAAGTCATCTTGGCGTCACCTGCAGTCTTGAATCCGTCGCCGGTAAGTGACCATGTGAGGTTTGACACCTCTTCGTTTCCGTCTTCATCAGTGCCGCTGAAAGTGCCTGTGCCGTCAGCTTTCAGTTCCAGTGTGAAATCGTTCTCAAGCGCTTCCGATTCACCGGCAAATGACAGCTCTTCGGTTACCCACGTTCCTACATATCTGCTGTCTGCAACATCTCCGCTACCGCCGCCGCAGGCTGCCAGTGCAAACGTAAGCACCATTGCCAGACTGAGCAGTATAGCCAGTTTCTTTTTCATATTATCAGCCTCCTTAACATAGGAATGGTTACAATATCATCCGTTTATAATATATCTATTATCCATGCGTTATGCTATGGATATATAACATTTTTAAGGTACAAAAATTCCCGGATCTCTCCGGGAATTATTAAGCGGTACTTCAGGCTGCACTATTGTTTAAAGTGCTTTCCCGGAGCGCTTTCTTCATGTGTGCCCACCGGTGCGTTTTTCTCCGCTTTCTTCTCAGCTTTCGCTGTTGCTTTTGCTTCCTTTTTTGCGATCTTTGCATCGATCTTCCCGTTCCATGCAGCAGCGTCGTCGTGCCTGATCTTGTTGAACCAGTTGTGTCTCCTGCTGATTATGAAAATAAGGAGCACAAATACAACGCCCGTACATGACTCCAGCAAAAGATCATGCATAGTTGTGTTGCTTTCGATCGTTGCCAGATTCATTCCCTGCATGTAGAAGATCGTCATATTATTGACGATATGGTACGCCGAAGAAATCTCTATGCCCCTGCCGATCCATGCACTGAGCGCAAACACACAGCCGCTAACGAAGATCCCGATCTGTCCTATCGTATTGTACGGGTGCATCAGCGCGAAGATGACTGACTGAAGAATCACTGCTATGATCGGCAGTCTGAACCACGATCCGAGGGTCTGCATCAGAAGTCCGCGGAACAGATACTCCTCAGCGATGCACTGAAGCGGTCCCAGAATAGTTACTACTGCAAAACTTGCAAGTGTGAATTTCATCTGGAAGTTGCCAAGATTGTGATAATAAAACAGGTTGTCAATGATGATAGGTATACCGATGCAGATGAACGCCACAGGGAACGTTCTCCAGAACACCTTGCTGCTCCATCCGCCCCTTGAAGACGAATAGGACGAAAACGGTCTGTCACGCACTATTGCCGATGCCAGCCACAGCGCAGGTATCATAACCGCAACGCTGCCGAGGCTTACTATGGACTGCATCGCATCTGCAAGTTCCATGGCGTCATAGCTATTTGCAAACATGCTTTTAAGTCTCTCTATGAACACATCAGGCGTTGCTCCCTGTCCGGCAATGAATACCATTCCTGCCATAAGGAGTCCGGCGAAAAGAAGATAGAAAATAAAAAACAGTACACCCACGATGACCGGCTTATACCATTTATACGACTTGAACTGTCTTCCGTAGACCGGATATGAATGTTCTTTAGCATTAGTGCTGTCAATTTTAGCCATTGTTCTCCCTCTTTCAGCATCGAAAAAACTGCAGTTTCGACGCTGATTGTTATATGAAAGAGCCCTTCTCCGTGCAGGAAAAGGGCTCCATTATTATTTAAAGAGATGCTTATTTCTCTTCCTGCTCCTTCTTGTATGCAGCGATAACCTTGTCTGCCAAGTTGCCAGGCAGCTCAGCGTATCTTGCAAACTCTACCGTGAAGGATCCTCTTGCCTGTGTCATCGATCTGAGCGCGATAGCGTAGTCGAAGAGCTCTGCCTGAGGTGCTTCAGCGTGGAGGATCGTTCCGCGAGGAGAAGAATCCATACCGAGTACCATACCACGTCTGTTAGGCATGTCGCCCATTACTGCTCCTACGTACTGTTCAGGAACAGTGATTTCAAGCTTCATGATAGGCTCGAGGAGGCACGGTCTTGCCTCAACGATACCCTTCTTGAATGCGAGCGAAGCAGCGATCTTGAACGATACTTCGTTGGAGTCTACTTCGTGATATGAACCGTCGTAGAGGACAGCCTTGATGTTCTGTACCTTGCATCCTGCGAGAGGGCCCTTCTCCATGCACTCGAGGAGTCCCTTCTCAACTGCAGGAACGTAGTTCTTAGGAACCGATCCGCCGAAGAGTTCTTCGCTGAACTCGAGTCCAGGCTCTGTCGATGGCGAGAATCTGATATGAACATCACCGTACTGACCTGCGCCGCCGGACTGCTTCTTATGCTTACCCTGAACATCGGAGTTGCCCTTGATGGTCTCTCTGTAAGCGATCTTCTGAGGAACTACGTTTACGCTGACGCCGTATCTGTCCTTGAGCTTAGCCTGGATGATTCCGAGCTGGATGTCGCCCTGGCCGCCGAGCAGTGTCTGATGTGTCTCAGCGTTTCTCTCAAGAACGAATGTAGGATCTTCTTCCATGAGTCTGGAGAGGCCCTGAGCCATTTTCTCGTCCTCATTCTTGTCTGCAGCCTCTACAGCTACGAAATAGCAAGGTGTAGGGAATGCAGCAGGCTTAACTGTGACCTGCTTATTCTTAGCACAGAGTGTGTCACCTGTCTTTGTGTTCTGGAGCTTTCCGAGAGCTACCATGTCGCCTGCAACTACAGTATCTGTCATCTCCTGAGACTTACCTCTTACGAAGAAGACGGAACCGAGCTTCTCAGCCTTCTCTGAACGTGGGTTGTAAACGTCAGTGCCGGACTTGAGTGTGCCCGAAACGATCTTTGCGTATGAAATCTTTCCGAGGAACGGGTCAGCGAGTGTCTTAAAGATGTAGATAACGAGGTCTCCGGCAGGATCGCATGCGATCTCGATGTCGTTTCCGTCAGCATCCTTAGCTTCTGTAACGACTGTTGCCGGCTTCGGAACGTACTTGCAGAGAGAGTCGAGAACCACATCTACGCCCTCGCCTGTCAGTGCGCTCATTGTCATAATCGGCATGATATCTCCGTTGTGGATACCGGTTGCCAGACCGTGAGCGAACTCTTCGTCTGTGAAAGCCTCTCCCTCGAAGAACTTCTCCATGAGTTCTTCGTCAGCAGCTGCTACTGCCTCGTCGAGAGCGTCCTTGTCATCAAGAGTAACACATGCGCTTCCGAATTTGTCCTGAATAGCCGAGATGACTTCGTCGAGTTCAACGTTGTCCTTGTCGATCTTGTTGATGATGAAGAATGTCGGGGAGTTGAACTCCTTGACAAGATCCCATGCCTTCTCTGTACCTACCTGGATTCCGGACGAAGCGTCGACCATGATGATCGCTGTAGCTCCTGTCGAAAGAGCAGCTCTTGCTTCTCCTGCGAAATCGAAGAATCCCGGAGTGTCGATAAAGTTGAGCTTTGTTCCCTTGTACTCTACAGGAACGAGTGTCTGGTTGATGGTGTATCCTTTTTCGATCTCCATCTTCTCATAGTCGGATACTGTGTTGCCCGACTCAACCTTTCCGAGTCTGCTGATAACCTTGGTGTTCAGCAAACCTGCTTCAAGGAAGGTGGTCTTGCCTGTGCTGCCGTGTCCGAGCAGTACGATGTTGCGGATCTTATCGCTTGAATAGCCTTTCATGTGTTCCTCCTGAAATGTTGTTTATATCTTTTCTTTTTATATCTTATTTTGTTGATACAGCCGTATGCATCTGGCCGGCCGCCTGTTAACTGTTTTAGAATTCAGCGTTGCCCGGTGTACGCGGGAACATCTGAACGTCTCTGATGTTGCTCATGCCCGTGAGGTACATGAGTATGCGGTCGAAACCGAGGCCGTATCCCGAGTGGAATACGCCGCCGTATCTTCTGAGATCGAGGTACCAGTCGTATGTGCTCTCATCGAGGCCGAGCTCCTTGATCCTCTTTACGAGTACATCATAGCGCTCTTCTCTCTGGCTTCCGCCGATGATCTCTCCGACTCCCGGTACGAGCATGTCCATAGCCGCTACAGTCTTGCCGTCATCGTTGAGCCTCATGTAGAAGGCCTTGCAGTCCTTAGGATAGTTGATGACGAACATAGGCTTCTTGAAGACTTCCTCTGTCAGGTAACGCTCGTGCTCAGTCTGGAGCTCGAGGCCCCACTCTACCGGATATTCGAACTTCTTGCCCGACTTCTGAAGGATGTCTACCGCCTCGGTATATGTGATGCGTACGAAATCCGAGTTTACGATGTGGTCAAGTCTCTCGAGCAGCCCCTTGTCGATGAAACTGTTAAAGAACTGCATTTCTTCAGGGCAGTGCTCAAGGACGTAACTGATGATGAACTTGATCATCTCCTCGGCCAGGTCCATGTTGCCATTGATGTCGCAGAACGCCATCTCAGGCTCCATCATCCAGAATTCGGAAGCATGTCTTGCCGTGTTGGAGTTCTCAGCGCGGAACGTCGGTCCGAACGTATAGATGTTGCGGAACGCGAGCGCCATGATCTCTCCTTCGAGCTGTCCCGATACAGTCAGGTTCGACTTCTTGCCGAAAAAGTCCTTGCTGTAGTCGATGTTGCCCTGCTCGTCACGCGGAAGGTTATCGAGGTCGAGCGTTGTCACCTGGAACATCTCGCCTGCGCCCTCTGCATCGCTGCATGTGATCTCAGGGGAGTGTACGTAGATGAAGTTTTTCTCCTGGAAGAACTTGTGGATCGCATAAGCTGCCACGCTTCTGACTCTGAATACCGCACTGAATGTGTTGCTGCGCGGTCTCAGGTGAGCGATCTCCCTGAGGAACTCCATGCTGTGACGTTTCTTCTGAAGAGGATAGTCCGGATCGGAATCTGCCACGAGTACGATCTCGTCTGCCTTGATCTCGAAAGGCTGCTTTGCCTCAGGAGTGAGCACCAGCGTGCCCTTGACCTGAACTCCCGCACTCAGTCTGAACTTCGCAACCTCGCTGAAGTTTGCGAGCTTGTCTGCTTCATAGACCACCTGTACCGGTGTGAAGAATGTTCCGTCATTGACCGAGAGGAATCCGAACTGATTGGAGCTCCTGTTGCCTCTCACCCAGCCGTAGACCATTACCTCTTTGTCTGCGTAAGCTTCTGTGTTTCTGAATAATTCTCTGATCTCAATATCTTTCATTTTCCACTCTCTTTGCGCAGCCGTATGCAGCCGCGCGTTTTGCATACTAATATCGTGCCGGCGCATTGCCCCAGCCTGACGATTATATCACAGCGGTGCGTGCATGTCATCAAAAAGCTTTGTTTTTTCAACCATTTTCGAAACTCTTCTGTGGGCAAAAATAAAAAAGCTGTGCACAGGTGTCACTGGCTTTGACACCTATGCACAGCTCCTTAACTTATGTCTGTCGCTGTGCTATGCGATTTCGAGGGCGATCTCCATCATCTTCGTGAAGGAGTTCTGGCGTTCCTCGGCTGTTGTGTTCTCTTCAGGATAGTTGAACGAGTCAGAAACCGTGCAGATGCAGAGACCGTTCTTGCCGAGTCTTGCTGCATTGCAGTAGAGTGCTGCGGATTCCATCTCGATTCCGAGAACGCCCATCTTTGTCCATCTCATTGCGGAAGCAGCATCGTCATAGAACATGTCTGACGAGAGGATGTTGCCGACTTTGAAGTTGACGCCGGATGCTCTTGTAGCTGCAACAGCTTTCTCAAGAAGTTCGAAAGAGGCGATCGGAGCGAATGTGCCAGGAAGCTCATACTGATTTGCGTAACTTCCGTTGGTGCATGCGGCCTGAGCGATTACGATGTCGCGTACATGGAGCTCAGGGTCGATCGATCCGCAGGAGCCGATCCTGATGATGTTCTTTACATCATAGAATGCGAAAAGCTCATACGAGTAGATGCCGATCGCAGGCTGGCCCATTCCGGAAGCCATTACCGAAACTCTCTTGCCTTTGTATGTTCCTGTGTAGCCCTGTACGCCGCGGACGTTGTTAACGAGCACCGGATTTTCCAGGAATGTCTCTGCGATGAATTTGCTGCGAAGCGGATCGCCCGGCATCAGAACTGTTTCAGCGAAATCGCCTGCTTTAGCATTTATATGAGGAGTAGGAATTGGCATAACAGGTCTCCTTTCTGTTGTTTTTTGCTGTGTTTTATTTATGTTTTGAAATATTGATTTACAAAATTATATTACCACAAATGTAAACTCAGATAAATGGAATGCTAGTCTTCGAGCATGAGGCGGATGATCTCTTCATCGGTCTGCTTCATGCCGAATCTGGCCAGTCTGCCGACTGCATCTATCGTTTTTTCCACTCCTTGTTTCACCAGGCCGTCGCCGCCGAAGAACTGGTTGCCTTTATTGTACATTGACAGTCCCATGAGGCCTGCTTCTACAGCCACTGAGATTTTTGCAGCACAGCTTGCCTTGGCTCCGTCGCAGACGATGCCCGAATTGATAGCGATGGCATTTACAACTGTGTGCGCTACCGCTTCGACTCCTCCGCCCTGCATGTAAGCTATGCCTGCGCCGGCTCCGCAGCCTGCGCTGACAGCTCCGCAGTATGCCGAAAGTCTGCCGATACCGGTCTTAAGGTGGGTCGTTACGAGGTTGGATACGCAGAGTGCGCGAAGCAGCTCTTCTTTTGACTTGTTGTGCGCTCTGGCATAGACAATGACCGGAACACTGGTCGTGATGCCCTGGTTACCGCTTCCGGAGTTGATGACGACAGGGAGTTCGCAGCCGTTCATACGCGCGTCGCTCGCTGCGGCTGCATACGATCTCATTACGTACTTAAGATCGTATTCGTGGCCAAGCATCATTGTACTTCCAATGTTTGCGCCGTAGTCGCCGGCAAGACCTTCCTCTGCAATCGCCATGTTGTAGCGGATTTGCCGTTCAAGCGTCTCGCGGACCTCCTCCACATCTACGATGTCTGCGAATTCGACTATGCCCTCGATCGTGAGGCAGCTCCTGTCAGTGAGACCGGATTCTTTTGGTTCCTCGATGTCCTTTGAGAACAGGATGTCGTCATTGCGTTTTACCAGCACTATATTCGTGTGGTAGTCCACTATGCGGACACACGCAGAATCTTTGCCGGCATATGCGGTCACGGCTATATCGAAAATATGTCCGTTATTTACATGTTTTACCTCGATAGGTGCTTTCTTCAGGAATTCTCCTATCTCTTCTATTTGCTCGGGTGTGACGTTTGAGATCACCTCGAGCTCTGCGTCGGCGTCGCCTGCGGCGGCGCCGGCTGCCGCGGCTGCCGGGATGCCCCGGAGGCCGCCGGTGTGAGGCACCACGACGCTCTTTACGTTCTTTATTATGTTGCCGCTGACTTCGACCAGCAGGTGCTCAGGCGTGGTGCCGAGCACTGCGGCGGCCTTAGCCGCGGCATAGGCGATGGCAATAGGTTCTGTGCAGCCCATCGCCGGCAGAAGCTCTTCCTTCAGAATTTGAATATACGCTGAATATCTGCTGTCATTTTTGTCCATAGTGCCCCCTTTCCTTATTTTTTATTCTTATGCTCCTCACGCCATTTTTTTATTGCCTCATACCGCTCTTTGAAGCGCGGCTCAAAACCCTGGTTACCCGGATGGTAGTACTCCCTGCCGCGAAGGTTCTCCGGCAGGCACTCCATGTCAGCTATCTTGTCTTCAGTGTCGTGCGCATAAATGTAGCCCTTGCCATAGTCCAGCTCCTTCATGAGTTTTGTCGGAGCATTGCGAATATGGAGCGGAACGGGCTCGGCTATGTGTTCGTTTGCGTCATGCGCCGCCTGCATATATGCGACATCCATCGCATTGGACTTTGGTGCGAGCGCGTTGTAGATGACGGCCTCGGTGAGGTGCACGCTGCACTCCGGCATTCCGATCAGATGGCAGGCCTGGAATGCCGCCACCGAGAGCTCCAGAGCTCTCGGATCAGCGAGGCCGACGTCCTCAGCCGCAAACCTTGTTACGCGGCGTGCTATGTACATCGGATCCTCGCCCGACTCCAGCATGCGCGCCAGCCAGTAGACTGCCGCATCCGCATCGGAGTTCCTCATCGACTTATGCAGCGCTGAGATTAGGTTGTAGTGCTCCTCGCCCTGCTTATCGTACAGCAGAGACTTCCTTGAGGTGCACTGCTCAAAATCTTCAGTCGTTACCGTGATCACTTCATGCCCGTCAGCCGGATCATTCGAATGGTCGGCGTTCAGCACCATCATCTCGAGCGTCGAAAGCGCCGTCCTGGCGTCACCGTTGGCAAACGAAGCAAGTGCGCTTATGACATCATCGCCTATGCGCAGGTCCTGACCGCCGAACCCCCTTGGGTCAGAGATCGCGTTTCTTATCAACTGAGCTATATCCTCCGGATCCAGCTGATGCAGAACGAAAACCTTACACCTTGAGAGTAAAGCGCCGTTCACCTCGAATGACGGATTTTCCGTTGTAGCACCGATCAGTATAATGCTGCCTTTCTCTACGAACGGCAGAAAGGCATCCTGCTGTGCCTTGTTGAACCTGTGGATCTCGTCCACGAAAACTATGGTGCGTGCACCGATGGCGGTCATTTTGTCCGCCTGCTGCATCACTGTCTTTATATCTTTAATGCCGCTCGTCACCGCGCTGAAAGTTATGAACTGCGCATCAGTTTTAGCCGCGATTATCTGCGCAAGCGTTGTTTTGCCCACGCCCGGCGGCCCCCAGAAAATCATGGAGGAGACGCTGTCGCGCTCTATCAGGTTGCGCAGCACTTTGCCCTCCCCCACAAGATGCTTCTGGCCGACGAACTCATCAAAGTTCCTCGGACGCATCCTCGCGGCGAGCGGCTGATTATCATTATTCGCTGTGTCGAAAATACTTAACTGCCCCATAATATGTTTATCGCGTCATACAGACGCACCGTTTCTATAATTTCTTCTCCATCAGCACCAGGTCGACGTCCCTTATCCCGTTGAAAACAGTCGGTACGATGTCGGTCTCGACATACCCGAGCTTAGCGTACATCTTCCTCGCCCTTTTGTTCCGGGCGTTGGTATCTATCCTGAGCACCTCGCAGCCCCAGTCTTTCGCGACTTTCTCATAAAACCGCACAAATGCCGGGCCGATACCCCGGCCTCTGGCCTCCGGATCGACAGCCAGAGTATGCAGCACGCACACCTTGTCGTCAGGCGCTTTATACTCCCAGTCACATTCAAGATACACATTCACCTGCGTCTTATTGATTATTCCTGTCGCGACCACTTTGCCGTCATACTCGGCCACATACATATCGTCACGCTCAACCGATCCCTCAGCGACCTCCCTGACAGGATAGATCCCTCTGACCCATCCCGTTGTAGTCAGTCCTGCCTCCTCTGCATCGTGAGTGCGGTCATATATCCGCTCTATAGCGTCAATATCTTCCTTAGTTGCTTTTCTGAAACTCAGTCCCTTTACCATTTTTATTTCTCTTTATATATCCCTGGCCATTCTGTACACTTCGTATCCGTCAGTGCTGACCGTTTCTTCCACTATCCTGAAGCCCTGATCCTTCCAGAACTTAAGAGCCTCTTCATTCTTCTTTATCACAGCGAGCGACATGTAGTCATAGCCCGCCGCCTTCATTGCAGCACGCACATCGGCAAAAATGCCCGAGCCTATGCCTCTTCCCTGCTTCTCCCCATCTACCATCAGCCATCCGATGAATGCATCGTCGCTCTCCGGATAACCGGTGATCAGGTCCATGACTGCGATGAGAATATCTTCCTCGTTATAGAATCCGACAAAATGTTTGCAGACCGGTGAAACGCCTTCAGGCACCTCCGAGATGATTTCTGTGAGGCTCTCGCGCGTAGGTATCCTTCCAAGATACCTGTAATATCTCCGGTTGGACTTAGCCAGCCTGTATACAGGCGAAATATCCGCTTCGGTAATTTTTCTGACCTTGTACTGCGTCGACAGAGTCTGTATATCCAGACCGTCGCTCTCTCCCGCTGCTTCCGCACCGGTCCTCGCCGCCTCGCTGTCTATGGCCTGACGGAACTGTGTCTCATAAAGCTCCTTGTAAGTACCGCCAAGTTCGAGAAGCTCGTCATGCGTGCCCTGCTCAGCGATCACACCGTCTTTTACCACGAGTATCCTGTCAGCCTTGAGTATGGTCGACAGCCTGTGTGCGATAACGATGCTTGTACGCCCCACCATCATCTGCTCGAGCGCATCCTGTATTGAATTCTCCGAGATGGAGTCGAGCGCCGAAGTCGCCTCGTCGAGTATGAGGATCTTCGGATCCTTCAGTATGACTCTCGCGAGCGACAGTCTCTGCTTTTCACCGCCTGAGAGTTTAAGCCCGCGGTTACCGACCTGAGTCAGATAGCCGTCAGGCTGGTTGCTTATGAATTCATGAATGTTTGCGATGCGGCATGCCTCCTCGATCTCTTCCATCGTGGCATCATTCTTTGCGTACCTGAGGTTTTCGAGTATGTTGCCGTTGAACAGATATGACTCCTGCGTCACTACACCGATCTGTTCCCTCAGATATGTGAGGTCGAAATCGCGTACATCAACACCGGCGATCTTCACGGAGCCTCCGCACACGTCGTAAAGCCTCGGTATGAGATTCACGACAGTTGATTTGCCCGAGCCCGACGGTCCTACAATGGCGTACATGCTGCCACCAGGTACCTCAAAATTCACATCCTTGAGTATAGGGTTCTCAGGGTTGTAGCTGAATGCGACGTGCTCATAAGTTATTGGCTTGTTGTCGACATCAGGCTTTTTACCGTTCTCAGGTGAAACGATCGTGTTCTCCCTGTCGAAATAGTCGAAAATACGAGTGAACAGCGCAAGTGAGCGTGTGAAGTCAACTGAGATGTTCATGAGCTGCTCGATCGGTCTGTAGAGTCTGTTGATGAGAGCAACCGTTGCGGTGATAACGCCGACCGTAAGCGTATTGTCTATCTGTCTTATGATGAAGTATCCGCCTGCAAAGTATATGAGAAGCGGTCCCAGCTGCGTGAACATTCCCATTACCACGCGGAAGAGCTGGCCCGACCTCTGCTCCTTCAGGTTCAGATCTGTGACTTCCTTGTTTACCTTTACGAAGTCGTCGTATTCCTTCTGCTCGCGCGTGAATATTTTTACAAGCATCGAACCGCTGACCGACAGAGTCTCGTCGATCTTCTGGTTGAGCTCATCGCTTTTTGCCTGACTCTGAGTCAGGTATTTCCAGCGCGTACGGCCGGCAGTCCTCGTAGGGAGCACCAGCAGCGGTATGACCGCGATGCCAACCAGGGCGAGCGGAGCGCTCATGCTGAAGAGAGCTACAAGAGTCGTGATGACGGTCGCAACATTGCTGACGATGTTCGAGAGAGTGCCGCTGATGACAGAGCTCACGCCGCTTATGTCAGTGTTCATGCGCGTGATGATATCACCCTGCTTCTCAGTCGTGAAGAACGAATGCGGCATGTACTGAAGATGCTTATACATCTGATTGCGCATGTCAAAGATTATGCGCTGCGAGATCCACGCATTGATGTAGTTCTCGAGCACACCAACAAGCTGACTAACCGTCAGCGCCGCAAATGCCATAAGCAGGAGCTGTATAAGGAGCTCCATGTTTTTGCCTACAAGTGCCTCATCTACTATGCGGCCGGTAATGATAGACGGGAACAGCCCGACAGTCGCCGACAGCAGGATCGCTATGAACACGAAAATAAACTGCAGCCAGTAAGGCTTCAGATAGCTCATTATCCTGGCAAGCAGCGCCTTTGTCACCTTCGGCATATTCTGTTTTTCTTCCTCAGTAAGGAAGTGCATAGGCCCCATACGGCCCGGTCCCGGTCCTGCCATTTTTGTCCCTCTCTCTATTCAGGCGGATCTCTTTCCGAATCTATCCGGATCTATCCGGAATTGCTGATATTATATCATTTTCAACACATACATAGAATGCTTCACTTACATAGAATGTTTCACTTACATAGTACGCTTCGGAATACAGAAATAGCATATGTGGACTGCGCATACAGCCTGTTTTAATGAGCTATTATGCGCAATCACGAGTTTGATTGCGCACGGCCTTGAGAATAATCTGCCCTTATGCGCAATTTTGTCCCCCTTATGAATCCGTTCGCTTATTTCCAGCCTGATTCATGGCTTCAAACAAAACTTTTTTCATGCAAATCCGGTGGATAAAGGGCCATCTCAGACAGAAAAAGTCGGGATAAACCTTCTCAAATAAAAACGATTGCGCATATGCCCCTGTTTTTGGATGGCCGTGCGCAATCTTTACATTTTTATCTCTTTTATCTCTTTTATTTGCTGAATTTTGTTTGCTGAATCGGTATATTCTTTGTTTGCAAACAACCTGCTTTTTCGCTGCTTCGCTTTTTTCTCCCAGTGTTTTATTCAGCACGCTTTTATCTTTTATAGCAATTATATCTGTGCTTTGTGGTCAGAGTATCCCGGCTATCTGTGCCTTGGTCAGAGTATCCCGGCTATCCTTGCCGCGATCGCGAAAACAAGCACCAATATGCTGAAAATATACGCTATTCTGTCATACTTATAACACACTGAAAAGCCCCGGCTCTGCAGCGGCCGGGGTGTTTTCTTGAAATTTCTGCTTATTTTCTTTAGCGATTCAGCTCTTTAACCGGTTATGGCATCAGCACGCCGTCCGGCTTGCTTCCTTCATACAGGAGATGATCTGTATAGACCTCTACGAATTTGTCAGCCGGCACGCCGTAGTCCTTATATGCATTCTTGTACTCTGTCGTTCGCGTCCCGTCCGCTCCGATCGTGATGATAGTAGCGCCCCTCTGCGCACCGGAGTAATTTATGTCTGTATACGCCAGATTGTCGATCGAATATCCGTAGCACAGATCGACGCCCTTGTAATTGACCATGGCGTTGTTCACATGGTCGTGACCGCAGTAGCAGGCCTCGAGCACATCCAGGGTATCCGGTCCCATGACCTCGAAGAATTTGTCTATGTCGGCGAGAGGCCCCTCGCGGGTGATGCCCCCGTGCCAGATGCGGCTGTGAGTGGTATCGTCTACCAGCTCGTCCCAGACACCTGAGATATACTTCGTATTCTCGGTATCCTTCCAGCCGTTCGCCTCGAGTTCCTCATAAGCGATCCTGAACTCGCTCGTCGGGATATGGAAGAACGCGACCGTCTTCGGACAGCCCAGATCCTCAATTGCTTCAGACGCCCAGTTGACAGTTGAATCTCTTATTATGTCGTAATTCCAGTCGAGCACGGCTTTGATCGAATTATCCACGTATGCATTGCTGTCGATCAGCAGGAGAGCTTTCTTTATTGTTCCATCCGTGCCCTTCACGAGCATGATCTGGTTAGTGACAGTAGGCAGGCCCGCGCCATCGGTGTAATTCTGATCAAAAATGCAGTACTCAAACCGGTCTTTCATGTAGAGCTCACCCAGCTTCTGCCTGCCTGTATAATCAAACACCTCAGTGTCGTGATTTCCGAACACTGTTGAGAAATACACGCCTTCGTGGTTGAAGATCTGTATTACATCACGGGCGACCATGTAGTTGTTTAGTGTTCCGCCGCCGTTGTAAACAGGTCCCGGCACTGCAAAAGTATTGTCACCGTCAAGAATAACGAGGTCCGGCTTCTCCTTCTGCAGCATAGTGATTATCTCATAGACAGTCTTGCGGTCTTTTTCACGGCTCCAGAAACCGCCGCCCAGATGGATATCGGTGAGCATCATTATCTTAAGGTCTCTGTCCGTTGTGAATGTGTAGTAGCCCGTTTCCGCATCCAGCTCAGGCACTACCCTGTCAACACCGCTGTAGTCAACAGGCTCAAAGCTGTTGATATAGTGTCTCAGGTGAAGCGATACACCGTAGTTCACCGCCATTGCGGATCCTGCAAGAACTACAGCGACAATCACGATCCACATAGGTATTTTCCACCAGAGACCGCGCTTTTTCTTCTTTTTAGGTTCAGGAGCCATGTGCTTTTCGGATCTTTTCTCTCTGCTCATCTCTTTTCCCTTCTATGAAACCATCAAAGATGTAACTTTTGTCAAAACTCCTTACAATTCTACAGGTACCGGTTTGCTGATCGGTTCGTTCATAACCTCAGGATGCTCAAGCATGTATTTGGCGATACGGAGCGATTTCGCATAATAGAATCCGTCCGCGAGTCTTTCGTCGATCGTAAACGTGCAGTTGATAACATCTCTAGGCTGCCATGTGCCGTCTTCCATCAGTTTCTGCTCTTTGTGAAGTACGCCGATGGTGATCATCACCGAGCATGTTCCGTAATTGCTCAGATGGTGATAGCAGGAATCTGACCTGATCGATCCGAGGTTCGAGAGAAGCACGGATGAATAGTTAGGGTCGCCTGCGGTGAGTGCCTTAGGCATTACTCCATGGTATTCGAGTCTCCTGAGCGTGGCGAAGAATGCCTCGAGGAAAGGTCTCGGCAGGCTTCCGAAGAAGTCCATGAGCTTGTCCAGATCATTGGTCTTTTCCTTACGCACCTTTTTGACATCACCGATGATGAGTTTCGAGATGGAATCGAAGTTCATGTCAGGCTCGACTTTGAGGAACATCAGGGTCTCCTCTGCCTCGTCTTCAAACTTCTGCTTCACTACGAAAGACAGAGTGATGTCGGGTCTCTCATAATAAGTCCTGCCCGAAATGAAGTAGTTCAGCTTAGGCCTGTGATAAATAGTCCTCGCGACCGCTGTGCATATAGCGTGGAAGATCTTGAGGTTTGTGCCTTCCTTCTCGTTGCGCTCGGCCATGTACTTTACCAGGTCGGTCACATCGAACTGCTCGGTCATGGATACTTCCGCCTCTGTTCTCTTAGGCATGATATACGGCAGTATATTATGATATCCATCCGGCCATCTTACTCTCTTTCCGTCTCTTCTCTTATTTCTCATATTATTTCCTTTCCCATTTTATTTCCGCGAGCCGCTGACCGGCCCATTATTAACCTTATTTGATCTCCAGCTTTCTCAGTTTTTTCTCGCTGTATTCTTCTATCTGCTTCCAAAGTTTGTGCAGCTGCTTTTTGTGTACGCAGAGTTTCTCAGTACAGTTGCTGCATTTAAGGTACGCATTTGTGTGTTCGGAGAATCTCTCCGGATGCAGGTAGAACGTGATCTCCCATCTTATCAGCAGGGCGATCGAGAGCACCAGAAGGCTCCACGTATATGTCTTACTGACGAAGAACAGCGGCGTGAACATCATCGCGAAATCCCAGTTGTAGATGCGGCACGCGCTGCAGCATTTGTTTTTGAGGAACCACGACTGGAACGGGCAGAAGAACATGATGCATATCATGTCGCACACTGAGTACGCTCCGCACAGCAGTATCATTATGCCGTCGTCGAGTATGCCCATCATGTGAAACATTCCGAAGATCCCGTTGAACACGATCCATATGAGCGCCACCAGCATCGTGGCATTGTTGTCGTGCACTATCACATCAGTCTCACCGGTCTTGATATAGTTGCGCGCAAACTGCTTCTGGCAGCCCGGACTTTCGATTTTGGCCGGGAAAAAGCGGAATATCATCTCGATGACGTAGACCGTCCATACGAAGATAATGATGCCCGGCATCTTCTCAAGCCCTATCACAAACGGCTGCTGATAAATAAACCTATATCTGATATATGAGTAAACCAGGAGCAGAAACAGTATCGACCTGTATATGAGCCGGGTCCAGTGCCAGACGCCTACAGGTGTGAGTTTTTTCCTCTTGTTAGTCCCCATCTATGCATCCTTCCGCTTATTTTTCGCTTTCCGGAACGTCCTCAAATTTCGTCTTATATTCTTCGAGCTTTTTCTCGCCTGTGACAACAGCACCTATCATAAGCGCCCATGCAGCAACACCGGCTGCCGCACCGATGCCCTGTGCCACTCTGCGGCGTCTGTTCCTCTTCATGATCTTTTTCATTCTCTTTTCAGTCATTTCAGTCCTCCTTGCCTTTTTCACCGAGGAGCTTCTTCAGCTCTCCGGGAGATATCTGTTCAAATACCGGGACGCTGCCGTCCCTGACTGCAGTCCTGAACTCATCAGCCGACTTTATGGTCCATGACACCTCGTCATAGCTTTTCCTGCCAATGAGCGACCTCAGAACAGGGTTTTTTCTGTCTGCAAATCTATATGCTATGAAATCCGGCTTCGTGAACCTGTTGAGCATCAGATTGGTAAGCAATATCACCTGGTAAAACGGCAGTCCTTCGCTGTCCTTGAAGAAATTCTGCGAGAGCTGCCCTCTGATGACATCGGGCCTCAGTTTGCGATACTCGATAAGTGCGCGTGGGTCGAAGCTCTCGATCACATATTCCCCTTTGTATCGATCCAGCCTCTCAGCGACCGCCTTCGCGAGCGCCTTGTGATTGCCCTTAACACACTTCAGCTCGATAAGCAGCGGCAGCCCTGTGTCCTCGTAAAGTTCAAGCACCTCATCGAACGTCGGGATCACCTCGTCTGTGCCCTCGAGCCTGAGCTTTCTGAGGTTGGTGATGTCGTAAGCCTCGATGCTGCCTCTGACGCCTGTCTGTCGTTCAAGATCGTCATCGTGGAAAATCACCAGCGATCCGTCTGCTATCAGGTGCACATCGAACTCTGACGGCAGTCCATACTCCACCGCACGGCGGAATGCCGCCATCGAGTTCTCAGGTATGGCCGGTTTATCATGATAACCGCGATGCGCATAGTGCGCCGCGAGCTTAAAAGGTCGTTTTGAGCGTTTCATCTTTTTCAAAAGTTCTCACACTACTCATTCAGATCTTCCATGTCCTCGTATGCCTCGAGGCCGTGTTTCACTTCCGGAGCAGCATCACCGTGCTTCACCTGCGTCATGGTCATGAAGCTGAAGAGCACGAAGAGCGCCGCATACGGGAAAAGCACCTTGTAGCTGATAGTCCTCATCAGAAATCCCGCGAGTATAGGTGTGACCACCTGCGCCGCCATGGATGCAGTGTAGTAGTATCCGGTGAATTTGCCTATGTCAGATCCTCTGCACATCTCAACTACCATAGGCAGCGAGTTGACGTTGATGGCCGCCCATGCAAATCCTACAAGAGCGAATACGACAAACATTATCGCGTTGATGCTGTGGAATGCCGTTGTCAGAAAATAACCTGCAGCGAAACACGATGCCAGCATGACAATACCGATCATGATGGTCCTCTTGCGGCCTACCTTATGAGCCAGATTTCCGATCGGGATGTACGAGACTATAGCTCCCCCTGTCGCAATGAGCAGGCAGGTGGATGCTCCGCCGAGGCCCTGTCCCATTACTTTATCGACATATGTGGTGAACCATGTAGTTATTCCGTTGTAGCCGATGAACCACAGCGCTATTGACGCAAGAAGGAATCCGAGACTCCTCCTGACATTTGCCGGAAGCACCTCGTTACCGCTTCCGTCATCTTCTGCTAGGTTCCACTCAGGATGCTCCGCCTCAAGAGCCTGGTTCTCAGCGACAAGCTTCGGTTCATTGATGGTAAGCTTCATCACTATGATGGAGACCGCCATGATAAGCGCCACCACGATGAAGAGCGGCTGGTAATTGACGTGATCGAGCCCCAGGACCTTGGAGTTCGGATACATCACAGCCGCGATCGCCAGATATATGATGCCGCCGACAGCTCCCATCAGATTGATGATGGCGTTGGCACGCGAACGGAGCGGCTTCGGTGTTACGTCAGGCATCAGCGCAACGGCCGGTGACCTGTAGGTGCCCATTGAAATAAGCAGCAGCCCGAGCACTACTATGAAAGCAATCATTTTGCCTGCGCTCGCCGCCGCATAGTAGGAATTATCCAGCAGCGGCAGGATGTTGAGCAGGATCACCGCGGCGAGCGTTCCACCGAGTATGTACGGTGTCCTCTTGCCCAGCTTCGTATTAGTCCTGTCCGAAAGGGTCCCGAAGAACGGCAGCAGGAACAGCGCCAGTATGTTATCGGCCGCCATGATGGCGCCCGAGAAAGTCTCATTCAGATGGAATGTTTTAGTAAGTATCAACGGAACTACATTGTCGTACATCTGCCAGAACGCGCAGATCGACAGGAACGCGAGTCCCACGAGCACAGTCCGCTTATTGTTGAGTTTCATATAAACTTCCTTTTTTCTCGCTATAACAAATTATTCAAGGAACCCCAGCTTCTCAAGAACGGCCGGCAGCTCATCAAAACTCTTGAGTGTGGCTACGGCATCAGTGATCTCTCCAAAGCCGTAGGAGGCGAAAATACAGTCTATGCCGGCCTTATGAGCCGCATCCGAGTCTTTCTGTATATCACCCACATAAATGGCCTTAGAAACGCCATTACGCTCCATAACGAGCTTAATATTGTCGGCCTTTAGAAGCATCGTACGGCCCCACTCCTCGTAGTCCACAAAGTACTTCCACATGTCCATTGAATCGAGAAATGCCTTTATATAGCCTTCCTGGCAGTTGCTCACAACAGCCATCTTGACGCCTCTGTCACAGAGCATTTTCAGCGTCTCCTCGACGCCTTCGAAAAGGTCAGCCCCTGTCTCGGTGATGTATTCGTTCTCATATACTTCGCATAGACGTGCCAGGCGATACCGCTCCTCCTCCGGAAAATCGCAAAAGATAATATCTGCTATTTCATTCATAGTCTTTCCCTGAACGGGTTCGATGTCTGCGGCGGTGAGCCAGCCTTCACGGCCTGTCTCTTTCTTAATTATAACGTTCCAGGATTCTGCTATAGGAACCGTCGAGTTCCAGAGCGTTCCATCCAAATCAAATATGACCATATATAATCCTCCAGGTTTTAGTAAACTGTGGTTTCACAGCTATTGCCATATGGCATTGCATATTAAAACCACCTGGTCGTTCCTACTATAGCTACAGCTGCACGGATCTTCCGGTAAACCCTATAGTCCGCCTAATTATAATAAGTATACCATAATGACCCTCTGCCACGCGCGTCTTATTGCCTTTTAGGATCAGTTATCTTCGACCCTTTTCCCAATGATAGTTATCACTTAAACTCTCACCTCTTTCGACCTCTCAAAACCGTTGCCTACCGTTCTTCAACAGCATTTTTGCTTATGTATGAGATTGCATAAAGCGAGTTCGTATCTCATTGGTAGATATTATGTAAGGAGCACGAATTTTTTCGTATCGGTATCGCAATATTGGCTGTACAATAACGAACACTATTCTTTAATACTGTCTGCAGATCATATGAGACGATTGCGAATCTTCCACCATTAATAAAAATCACAAACCAAATCAATTAGTTTCTGGGGTCTTCCTCGTATTCTGTAAAAGAGCATAGAAAATATACTCATTATTATGAATATATTTCCAAAACAGCGGCTTTCTGCCTGGCAATAACAAATCAAATTCGTTACTCCAATAGAGATGCAGGCTATAGAGTACGATTTTCTTCGTACTTCCAGTACATATATCGCTACAGAAGCACGAGCATATTTTTTGAACTCCATGAGCAGGGTACAAACATGAGTTCTATCAGCATCAGATGCAGCGTAACTGGCTGATGAGTTATTGATAATTGTCATAGCGCTATGCATCATAGTAGCTGCCAGTTTCTGGCCGGGTATTCAAAAAAGTGCTCGGGCGAAAAAACAGTGCTTTCACTGCAGGTATCAGGGCGTTTTTCGTTTGACGGATTTTCTGGTTGCTTGTAGAATAAAGCCCACGAAAAATTGACATTCAAGAGGCAAACGTGCTAATGGAAGCAGAACTGTATCAACGACTTAATTCTGAAATATTGATGCTTGAGAAAGCAAAGCAAGAGTACACCGCCCGCCTTGAACTTCTACAAGACTATAAACATTCTTTTCTGAGACGAGCTAAGCCCGGGAAAGGTAAGTATTACTATTATTCTGTTAAACGAAGTGGCTCTAAAACATATGATTATCTGGGGGCATCAGGTCACCGCATCGTTAAACAGGTTAAGGAAGTACGGTTTCTCGAGGAGGCAATCAGACGGATCAATCGGGATCTTGACCTTATGAAGTCGCTGGCAGATGGATTTCTTCCTTTTGACCCAAGTCATGTTAACGAGAGTTTGCCTGCAGTTTACCGTTGCGACGTGCCTCCCTCATCAAAGTTATATGAAATAGAAGCCGGGAAATGGTTGTCCAGGCGGCTGGAAGACCAGAAGCACTTCCCGGAGAATTATCCCGAAAAGAAAAACCACCGTACATCCGATGGCATCTGGGTAAAAACTGTGAGCGAAGTCACTCTATATGAGATGGTAAAATCGGCTGGGCTTGCTCTGATTTACGAGCTTCCATTACCAATGAAAGATTACGGACCGCCGTTGTACCCGGACGTTACCGTATTATCGCCAATCGACATGAAAACAGAAATACTTATAGAATATGTTGGCCGATTGGATCTGCGCGAATACCGTGAAGAATTTGCCAGAAGAATTGACAGATATATCAAAAGCGGATACAAAATCGGAGTCAATCTCTTCTTTGTTTTTAGCGATAATGAAGGCCATATAGACTCCATGCAGATAAAAAAAGTGATTGCTGACATACTCGGAATCAGAAATTAGACATATTGATAAAAGCTAAAAGCGGTCCTTTGCGGGACCGCTTTAATCGTTTTTTGTTATATCAAGGCCCGATGTGGCTAAGGCCATTTGACTGCATCAAACCCGTCAAGCGCTGTGGTTATTTGATAGGCTCGAGTCTGTCGCAGGTCGATTCACCCGATGCGCCGCCGCGGACTATGTGATAATACGCGTAGTCCTCAGGCTTGAGATGACTGCTTTCGCGGAATATACCTTCTGCATGCTCTTTCTTGTCCGGCCGGATGCGTACCGAAATACCGCAGCTCGCCGAGATGAACCTCGGAACAGGCATGATCGTTACTTCTGCCGGCTTCAGCATTTTCTCTGTTGAGATTGCCGCATGTGTGGATTCAAAAGTGAGAAGATAATATTCGTCCATAAGACCCTTTCATCTGTGCTCCGGCAACGGGCCGTGCACTTTTGCGTTATTTGCAGTTTACAGCTTGATGACCTTGCTTACTTCCTGCATCGCGCCAAGTATATCATACATATTGCTTACAGTGCCAACTTTCAGATCATCTTTTATTCCGTAGAAGTTGAGGCATGTTCCGCATACGAGGACCTTTGTTCCCTTCCCAATGAGGGTGTTGAGGTTCTCAATGATCTGTGGCTCGTCGCCGGCCGGCAGCTTTACGCCTTCATTCATGAAGAGCACGTATGAAGGAACTCTTTCAGACTCGCTGAGTGTGAAGATAGCCATCTTAGCGAGGTTTCCGCCGAGCTCGCTGTTGTTTGTTCCGATAGCGTTAGTGTTGAAGAACACTGCATATGTGTCTGCTTCTGCAACCTGTGCACCTTTGATAGTCTCGCCGTTTGCAAACTTGACGAGGAACTTGTCGCCGAATGGCTCGCTTGTAGCCGGTCTGCCGAGGGCGTCGCCGAGTCTCTCAAGGTTACCAACCTGAGTAGGGCCATCAACGATGATCTCAACATCCTGAGCATCTGCTTCGAGCTCTTTCTTTGCCATGATTACTGGGATAGGGCACTGCTTGCCGCCTGCATCGATTCTCATTTCATTACCTCCGATAAATGTCAGAATTGTTCGGTTTTGTGTTTGTCATCGTCTTGTTCGATGACCATACATAATTAATATACTCCCTTTTGAGGGAGTATATTATTGATAATAACTATATCACCGAGCCGAAACGACGCTTTCTCTAAATACCAAATATGCTTTTCAAAAGAACGAGAGACAGCCCTAAAGCTGTCTCTCGTATTGTTTTGCCAGGATAACGGTTCACCGGCTAAGTGTGTCAGTGAGCTCCGTAACCTGCACCGTCTTGTGTTGACTAGTTTGCAGCTGCTTCAGGTGCTTCAGCTCCCTCGTCATCATCGTCGTCATCGAGTTCCGATGCCTTCTTGTTCAGAATAGCTGTTACAACCTGTGCTGCCAGCATGACCAGCATGAGGAGCGTCCACTTGTCGATCATAGCCATTGGCAGGCTCATGTCCTCTGTCAGGATGAATGTGATTGGTGCAGCGATTCCTGCAACCGCTCCGGCGAGCTTAGCGGCAAGCATCTTCTTGCCCCTGTTGTCGTCCTCTTCATCCTCTTCTTCGTCATTTGCCTTGTCCATGTTCTTCTGAGCATCCTCGTCCTCTTCGTCCTCGTCGTCTTCCTCTTTCTTGCGGAAGAGTGCAACGGCTGCGCCGAGAGTTGTCAGGATTGCAGAGATCAGGTTGATCAGAGCCCATGTTCCTGCTGCGAGCGGTGTCGCAGGCTCTTCGATCTCGACCTCAGGTGTTACCTCAGGTACCGGCTGATCATCTATTGCAGCAGCTGCCGCACCATCTGCCGGTGCTGCCGGACCTGCTGGTGTTACGCCAGGTCCAGGTCCAGGGCCAGGGCCAGGGCCAGGTCCAGGACCAGGAGTAGGTCCAGGGCCAGGAGTAGGTGCCTGAGTATAGACTATTGCGCTTGCGCTTGCTGTCGGTGTTGCACCGTTAGGCGCTGTTCCTGTAGCTGTTGCAGTGTTGACTACCGAGCCTGCAGCAACATTAGCTGCTGTTACAGTGTAGTTGTAAGTCAGTGTTACTGAGTATCCAGGAGCCAGCGATGCGATCTTGCCCGTATTGCCGCTGAAGCTTACAAGTGAGTCTGTTACGTTGATATTGCTCAGAGTTACATTGCCTTTGTTAGTTACAGTGATAGTGTAAGTTACAACGCCACCCTGCATCACGCCGGAAGTTACGTTCGCTGTCTTTGTGATGCCAATGCTCGGGTTCTGCGACTCTGTAGGGTCTTCCTTTGTACCAGGTGTTACCGGTACTTCCGGCTCTTCCGGATCCGGGCTGGTTCCCTTAGCTGTAGCAACGTTCAGTACTTTGCCCGCAATGATGTCTGCCTCAGTTACCTTGTGGCCTGCTGTGAATTCCCTGCTTGCGCCAGGAGCGAGGCTTGCGATCGTCCATTCATCTTTTGTCAGCTCATCTGTGACAACGATATCTGTGATCGTCAGGTTGCCATCGTTTACAGCAGCGATCTTGTACGAGATCGTCTCGCCGAGTGCGTACTTGCTGCCATTAGCAGGTGTAGATGTAGTTGTCTTGTTGACAGTGATGTGTCCGTTCGGATCATCTGTCGGATCTTCCTTCGTTCCAGGTGTTACCGGTACTTCCGGCTCTTCCGGATCCGGGCTGGTTCCCTTAGCTGTAGCAACGTTCAGTACTTTGCCGGCAAGGATATCTGCCTCAGTTACTGTATAGCTTGTTGTGTAGTCCTTGCTTGCGCCAGGAGCGAGGCTTTCGAGCTTCCACTCATCGCCTGTCAGCTCATCTGTGACAGTGATATCTGTGATCGTCAGATTGCCATCGTTTACAACAGTGATCTTGTACGAGATCGTCTCGCCGAGTGCGTACTTGCTGCCGTTAGCAGGTGTAGATGTAGTTGTTTTGTTGATAGTGATGTGTCCGTTCGGATCATCTGTCGGATCTTCCTTCGTTCCAGGTGTTACCGGTACATCCGGATTTTCCGGGTCAGGGCTCTTACCTGTTGCTGTAGCAACGTTCAGTACTTTGCCGGCAAGGATATCTGCCTCAGTTACTGTATAGCTTGCTGTGTAGTCCTTGCTTGCGCCAGGGGCGAGGCTTGCGAGCTTCCACTCATCACCTGTCAGCTCATCTGTGATAACGATATCTGTGATCGTCAGATTGCCGTCGTTTGTAGCAGTGATCTTGTACGTAATCGTTTCGCCGAGTGCGTATGTTTCACCGTTAGCCGGAGTATTTGTAGTTTCCTTGCTGATAGTGATGTGTCCATTTGCCTTTACTGTGTTTGCTGTTGCTTTAGCTTCCTTTGTGATGCCGTCGCCGATCGTAGCAGTTACAGTGTTGGTGAATTTGCCATTCAGGACGTCTGCCTCAGTGATTGTGTATGTTGCAGTTGTCTCAATAGTTTCGCCAGCTGCTACATTCTCAAATACTGACTGTGCAAGTGTTACGCCTGCGATCTCGCTGAGAGTGATCGTTCTTGCTTCATCGTAGATGTTGGTTGCAGTTATTCCGAAGGTCACTGTCTGACCTGCAGAGTAAGCTGTGTCATCGACAGTCTTGGTTACGACCAGATCATCATCTACCGGATCTTCATCATCGCCGCTGCCATCAGTAACTGTGAGTGTGCCTTCAGTCTTTGTGATCTCGTAGTTGTCAGCCTTTGTTCCCTCATTCAGTGTGTATGTGAATGTGTTAGCGCTGCTGCCTACAAGTGTCTGGCTTCCGGTCACATCGTATGCTGCGCCTTCGCCTTCTGCGAATCCGTCACCACTTACGGTAACCTCATTGTTTGTCAGAGCTTTTCCGTCATAGACTTTCTTGTCATCTGCAGAGGTCAGGGTTACTGCTCTCTTGCTGATCTCAAGTGTTCCGTCTACGATCACGAACTCTACGTTATTGAAGTTTCCGTTTGTGTTTGTGAAGTCGGATGCCTTCAGATCCATCGGATATGAGCCAGCATCTGTTCCCTTCACTTCTGCAGTTCCGCTGAATGTGAAGTCTGCCTCTGTGTACATCGGGTTGCTGATCGATACATCGTAGCCCGTTACAGTCTTCTCGGTTCCGTCATACTTCTCGCTGCCGCTGTGCTCAGTGATAGTTACCGTCACCTTGTCAGTCATAGCTGTGACTTCGAGTGTGCCTTCTGTCTTTGTGATCGTGTAGTTGTCAGCCTTTGTTCCCTCATTCAGTGTGTATGTGAATGTGTTGGCACTGCTGCCTACTTCGGTCTGGCTTCCGGTCACATTGAATACAGCTCCCTCTCCGCTCGCGAAGCCGTCGCCGCCTACTGTAACCTCATCGTTTGTCAGTGCTGTTCCGTCATAGACCTTCTCGTCATCTGCAGAGGTCAGGGTTACTTCTCTCTTGCTGATCTCGAGTGTTCCGTCTACGATCACGAACTCTACGTTAGTGAAGTTTTTGTTTTTGTTTGTGAAGTCGGATGCTTTCAGATCCATCGGATATGAACCTGCATCTGTTCCGGATACACTTGCATTTCCGCTGAATGTGAAGTCTGCTTCTGTGTACAGTGGGTTGCTGATCGATACATCGTAGCCCGTTGCGGACTTCTCTGTTCCGTCATACTTTCCGCTGCCGCTGTGCTCAGTGATCGTGACTGTCACCTTTTCCGTTACAGGTGTGACTGTCAGTGTACCGAATACTGTTTCGATGACATAGTTTCCGGCATTTACACCTTCATTGAGTGCATATGTGAACGTGTTGTTATGTTCTTCGCCGCCTACCTCGGTCTGGCTTCCGGTTACTGTTGTAGTATAGCCGTCACCATCTACAAAGCCGTCGCCGCTTACTGTAACCTCATCGTTTGTCAGAGCTGTTCCGTCATAGACCTTCTCGTCATCTGCAGAGGTCAGGGTTACTTCTCTCTTGCTGATCTCAAGCGTTCCGTCTACGATCACGAACTCGACGTCAGTGAAGTTGTCGTTAATGTTTGTGAAGTCGGATGCCTTCAGATCCATCGGATATGAACCGGCATTTGTTCCCTTCACTTCTGCAGTTCCGCTGAATGTGAAGTCTGCTTCTGTGTACGCCGGGTTGTCGGCCGATACATCGTAGCCCGTTACAGTCTTCTCGGTTCCGTCATACTTCTCGCTGCCGCTGTGCTCAGTGATCGTGACCGTCACCTTGTCGGTTACTGCTGTTACTGTAAGTGCTTCAAGATTATCGATAAGCTTGTAGTTAGCAGAATTTGTCTCACCCCAGTCAATTTCATAGGTATTGTAGCTGGAGCCGGCATCTGTCTGACTTCCTGTTACTGTGAATGTAATGTTGTCTCCGGTATCAAGAGTGACCGGTCCAGGAACAGCGCTCTCAGCTTCAATCCAGTTTCCGCCAATGTTTTCTGTCCAGTAACTGTAATCAATCTTAGCTCCCTCGGATTTTGTCAGAGCTGTTCCATCGTATTCTTTCTCATCAGAAGGTGTAGTAACGGTTAATGGGAGCGGTACGATCTTCAGAATGCTGTCACGAGCATAAAGAGTTATCGCATAGTTCTTGTCAGCCATCATGGCTTTATCGTCAACGGTTACTGCTGAAACTTTTGCTTTCTGTGCATCACCGGATACGATATATGTTCCGGCATCCTTCTCAGAGATCAGTGCTCCGTCTGTTCCATACAGTGCACTCCAGATCGCATCACCATATTTTGCTTTAAATAAGCTGCGCGCATCACTTGTGATGTTGATATACGCTGAGCCAGGATTATCATTAAAGTGCTGCTTATTAGGATTTGTGAAACCTGCATTGAATGTCTGACCTGTATAGTAATTTGCTCCGCCAAGGCTTCCTGAGTGGGTTGTCCAGCGGTCAGCCTGAATGCTGAGGAATACGCTTACAGGCTTTACTGTGAGTGAACCAGGTACATACACAATGCTGTAATACTCAGCAGGTGCAGTTGTGTCTGTTGTTCCCAGTGTGATAACTGCATTTACAGGTGTAGTTGCACTTGTGCCGGCATTCGTCTGTGAACCGGAGAATTCTACATAAGCGAGAACATCTCCACGTGCAATGCCTGTCACAGTTGCATCGCCAACACCCATGCTCTTAAGTTCAGTGCCGTCATATGCCTTCGTTTTGTCGTTAGCAAGAATGATCAGCTTCTTCTGGTAATAGATGTTGATCTTGATCTCACCTTCATTGCCAACAATCTGATAGGCTGCTTCAGGCGCTGTGGTTGTACCATCTAAGTATGCATGGTGATATACAAACCCTTCCGGAGCTTTGTTCTGTACCGTGAAAGTATCGCCCTTCTCAACATATGTTACGTCTGTGTCATGGATTGAATCTCCATCCATATCGAAGTAATTGACCGTAATCTTTACTGTTGTATAAGGTACATACTCAAATGTAATTGTGTTACCTGTAAGAGCAAGTTTGAGCTCTTTAGACGACTCTGTCGGTCTGTAGTGCGTGTTGATGATATCTTCATCATCAGTCTGTGTGGCAATGTATTCCTTATCTGCCGCTACTGCAAGTTCAAGTACATTTGTTGTTGAACCGGAAACTGTAACTTTCCTGGATTCAGCAACCTTGATTTCCGGGTGATCCTTAAGCACATAATTAACTGTGTACTCAAGTTCTTCCGGAATAGTGTAGTAGTAGAAAGTGATAACATTGTCTTCATCGTTGAATGAAAGTTCCAGTGTTTCAGAGTTCTTATCTGCTACATGACCTGCAACAGATGGTGCCTCCTCAGTTACTTCCTGCCCTTCCGCAAATTTAGGATCGGAAACAACCTTGTCAGGAAGAACGCTGGTTGTTGAGTCCTTTTCATAGTAATGAACCGTGTACTTTATGGTCTTCTGAGCCCAGTGAGCATAAAGGGTAATATCCTCAGTTACCGGTTTTGTCCAGTCATAAGGAGATCCCGTCTCATCAGCAGCAGTATACCATCCCTGGAATGTGTAATTATCCTTTGTCGGGTCCGCAGGTGCAGTTGCATAGAAGCCGTACTCTTCTTCCTGTGCTTCTACTGCAGATCCGCCCTGAGAGTCGAATGTGACTGTACGGTTCGGGAACTCGAATGCTCCGTAAAGGACGAGGCCTGCAGGCATCTTGTTGCCGCCTGCGTAAGGACTTGTATGCGCCTGGTCAGTATACCAACCCTTCCAGTTTGCACCTTCCATAGGAGCAGAAGGAACATTGCCTGTGAGATAGCTTGAAATGTCGTTCCCAAGTGTAACATCCTGAGTGCTGATTAAAGTTCCATCATAGTTATAGAATGTCAGAGGGTATTTTTCAGCATCGTAGTAGAAGTTGAAACGTGTATAAGTGTAGTTATTTCCATAATTACTGAAGTATCTCTCCCACGTATAATTGAAGCTGCTATAAGTACCGTTCTGCGTTCTGCTGTGAGTTGCTGTGTAACCTGCCTTGGAATATCCTTCAATTTCATACCAGTCATCCACATTACTGAGATAGTTATACCGCATGTCGATCGACTTAACACGGCCGTATGTTTTGCCGTTATATGTTGTCGTGGCATCGCCTTCTGTATAGTTCTGGAGCCAGTACTCAAGATGCTGGTAATAGCTGGCACTATCAGCATGGTGATATACATAAATAGTATTCGCCGGACTGGTGTTAGTGCGTACACTGAGCGACGGCATGATCGTCAGGCTCTTGAACTTACTGTTGTTCTGGTTGTTATAACTCCAGCTTCCGGAATGACGATTGAACTGATTTGTCCATGCCTGAGTAATATCTGCACCGTATTTTGCAGTGACAGATGCACTGTATCCAGATGTCTGGGATACTAACGTATAAACATTACGGCTGTAACGAACGGTAACAACCGTTGTTCCGTTAGCAAGGACCGTCTCTGTAGTGGAATCCTTAAACGTGAAGTTCGTTGTATCCAGATCGTCAGGTCTTGTACCAGGCGCACCAGCGGTAGCTGCTGTCATAGTAACAGTACTGTCTGTTGGCGCCTGCTTTGTAACTGTTGCAAGATATGAATAACCATCATCGTTCGCATTCTCGATCATGTAAACGATCTTATATTCACTCTGAGCAGGCTCCCACTTAGCATAAAGAGTCGTGTTCTCTTCAAGTGTAAACGGATCGCTTGCTGCCTGTGCATAGTCGGCATCCTTATACCATCCATCAAACGTATATCCGCTGCGAGTTGCTGTAGCAGGTAATGTGATCTGGGTACCATAAGGTGCTGTTACTGCATCAATATATGCACCGCTTCCTACATTGTAGGAAAGTGTGAAATCTCTGCGCGTATAGTAAACTTTCAGTTCCTGATTTGCATCTCCTGTAATGGTGACGTTTTCATCACGTCTTTCAAAATCTGCATAATCAAATGCTTTGATTTCAGGTGTAACCTTAGAGTTCTTAACGCCTACTTTATCTTCAGTATCGATGAGCTCGTATCCATCTCCGGATAACGATTTCAGGTAATGTCCTACTTTGTACTGCGCATCTGCAGCAACATACTCATCTTCTACAGTGTAAACATACTTCTTTGTATCTTCATCTTTTTTAAACTGATCCTTGCTGACCGTAATTGTCGGCTGGCTTGGATAGTAGATCGGGGAGCCCGCAACTTCCTCTGCAGTTGCTGTTGCCGGTGCTGTCACCGTATAGTCAAAGTCACTCTCAATCAGGTCGAATACCTGACTTGCTATTTCGACTCTTTCAGCACCATTCATATAGTAATAGTTCACAGTGAGCTCATACTCATCAAGTGACTTGAATACTGCTACTGCATCGAAGGATTCTGTAACAGTGTATCCAGGCTCAACAACTACTTCCGGATCAGATCCGTCAACCGCCCAGTGATCAAACTCTTTACCTTCCTCGAAAGGATCATCAGGGAAGTTGGTGAGCTTGTCTCCGACATTGAGGTCAACGAAGTACTGTGACTTCTCGGTAATGATATCGCCATTATCGTCCTTAACCAGGAACCTTACTGTGACCTGTCCTTTAAAGAAAGCATAGAGAGTAAGGTCTTCGTTTACTGTTGAATCAGCAGTATACTGTGTTCCCTGTCCGTCAGGCTCTGTGAACCAGCCTTCGAATGTTGCTCCGGCCTTGGTAGGGTCTGTAGGAAGAACGATAGTCGTTCCTGTAGCAGTTGTCATCTGCTCATACTGAGCACCGTCCACCATGAACGTTACTGTAAAGATGTTCTGCTCATATACAGGTACAACCACAGTGTCTGCAGAAACTACAGTGCCAACAGGGAAATCATTATCTGTTCCCTGGACAACCCATTTACCAACCTGATTTGGTTTCTCAGGTACTGCAGGATACTCTTCATTTCCGACAGCAAAGCCGTTGTCGATACTTACTACGACATCCTTAAGTGTAGTTCCGTCATCTTTAAGGAATGATACTGTATAAGTAATCTTCTCACCCCTGTCAACAACAGCGGTAAATGGCTCTGTAACAACAGTATCTGCTGTTACTTCTGTCGATGTGCCTGCAACAACCCACCTTGTGGTATATCCCGGTATTTCCGGTACCTTTGGAAGCTTGCTGCCGATTTTTTCGCCTTTAGCTACTTCAACTTCATCCGGGGACTGTGGCTCCTCAGGTTCAGTTGTAGAATCGAAGACGACTGTTATCATTTC
The DNA here is from genome assembly GCA_902801255.1 of uncultured Eubacteriales bacterium. Classification (GTDB taxonomy): domain Bacteria; phylum Bacillota; class Clostridia; order Peptostreptococcales; family Anaerovoracaceae; genus Crickella. Next base: position 48,911 of record CADCHO010000011.1, read on the forward strand.
ACTGTTTTCATCAGTAAAATGTGCAGTAATTGTGAGGTTCTGGGTAACTTCCTCACCACCCATATACTGTGTGTCATCGACAAACCATCCGGCGAACTTTTTACCATCGACTACAGGGTCTGCAGGGAGTTTAAGAGATTCACCCGCATTGTATGTGTCTGTATGATAGATCTCAACTTCTTCGTCACCCTTTGGAACCACAAACGCAACAGTGAATGCTGCTCTTGTAGCCTTAGCAGAAGTCATCTTCTCATAGTATGGCACTACATTGATCTTGCCATCTTTAGCTCTGTCGACATCAATTTTACTTCCGTCGTAGATTATATCGCTTGCAGATGCGTTCCATGTACCATTGAATGTACCGTATGCCCAGAACGCAATGTAGTCTTCGCGTGCGATAGTTTCCGGAAGAGTTCCGAAGTCATCGCCATCTTTGACTTCTCTTGTTGAGATGATCTGACCATCACCGTCACGGAAGTTGACAGTAAATGTTTCCTCATCTTTTTTCTCTTCCTCTCCAGGTTCAGCAGTGAGTGAGACTACATTCTCATCAGCTGCCGGTGCTTCTGTGACCTGATCAGCGTTAGCCTGATTATCAGTTGCCTGATCATTGCTTTCGCCCTGGTCCTTCTCGTCTGAAGCAGGAGGGTCTGTGCCCGACGCCTCGCGAGGCGGTTCTTCATCCCTTTGTTTCTCCGGAGCTGCTTCTACCTTCTCTTCTTTCTTTTCAGAAGAAGGAGCAGAAGCAGCTTTTTCCTGAACCGCTGAAGTGTCAGCCGACTTTTTAGGTTCGGCCTTGACAGTTTCACCGCTTCCGGAATCAGCTTCGCCAGCAGCTAACTCAGGCGCGTCTGCATTTTCGTCAGCGAGGGTGAACACCGGCGAAGGCATATACGTGACCAGCATAGCTGCGCACAGAAGAAACGCAAGGGATCTTTTAAGATTCTTGTACTTCTCCATTGTTAATTCCTCCTTTAATGGAAAAAAGTAGAAATAAGTTATACTTAGCCATCCGACTTTGTTCTGGCTACAATTGAATTCTAGCATTATTAGAGTCATAAAAAACGTCATTAATATATCTATTATGACGAAAAATAGATTTTTTAACGACGTTTTTCTGTTAATGTCTTAGTATTTTGTTGTATCTCAAGCAAGTGCAGGTGTCCTGCCTGCAACCTAATAAAAGCTGTCCCTATGCGAATTTTTCGCCCGGATTTAGTATCTGGGCAATTATACAGTGATATAATATCATTATTAACGTCATCATTTACGTCATTTTATATATTATATATGACGTTTTAATTGATGCAATAAAATGCCACTTTGCTATAAATCAAAGAGGCACACAAAGTGATCCTGAAGCAAAAATGACAATAAAAAACGAGGAAACCAATTTAACTGATTTCCTCATTTTTGTTTAGCTTGTATGACTCGACTCAGAATGATGGGAACTCTGATTATTCTTCAGTATCCTCGTCTCTTCTGCGTCTTGCGATAGCCAGTGCTGCTGCAGCTATTGCTACTACTGCTGCTGCTCCGCCGCCTATCAGTCCCCAGTTGGTGCTTGCCTTCGGCGTTTTGTTATCGTCGATTGCTGTTGTGCCATCCGGGTTGTCTGTTGTAGGTGTATCACCGTTATCGATGTCTACGAGATCAGCAGGTCCTGCTGCAGGTACTGCTCCGTCTCCGATGGCTGCTCCGCCAGCTCCGGCTCCGGCCGCTCCGCCAGCTCCGATGTTGCCTTGAGCATCTACTTCATAGTAGTAGAAGGTGAATACATTAGCGCCGCCCTTAGTTATGGTACCTGTAATGTTGTATGCCTGTGGCAGATAGTTCTCTACATACTTGTAAGCTACTACAGGCTTGGCTCCATCGACTCCGTAATGCGTCTCCGAAGGAAGCAGGTTTGTTCCATTGGATGCATTCACATAGTTGATGGTGTACGCTACCATATTTGACTTAAGTCCATAAGCTACTACGAGATCGACATCTTCGTTCTCTTCTGAAAGAACTATTGCCTTGTCGAGAAGTCCGCCTGCTCCGTTATTGTTATCGTGACCTGCCTTCTTGAGGCCGATTACGAAGTGATCCGGATCAGGTGGAGTGACTTCCTTTTCTTCGCCATTGATTTTGATCTTATTTACGTCAGGATTTGTAGTCACAGGCTCTGCAGAAGTGATCTTATTAGGGACACCCTTGATCGATCCTCTTCCGCCGGAAACTGTCATTTTGTATTCATAGCCATCAGCAGCGAAAACGCTGACTGCCATTGTTCCGAGGATCAGGCATACCGTCATTGCCAGGACAGCTATTCTCTGCATTCTTTTCATCATGCCTCCTCACCGTCCTTTCTGTCTCTCTTGTAGCTCAGGATCGCAAGGCTCAGCAGGATCGCTGCTCCCGCAAAAACTGCGATAGGGATGAACAGATTGGTTTCATCTCCTGTATTAACGGCTTTGCGATGTTTGACTACGTCCTCACCGACAGCGGTCTTCTCTACAGCATATGCGATCCTCAGCTGGCCGCCCTTATTCTGATAGATGTTCGCCTGAGACTCTCCATCGAGAGCAACGGTCAGAGTAGTTGTGCCGCTCTCTCCCGGTTTGAGTGTATCGATGTACAGCCAGTCGCCGGTAGCATTAGTAGCACTCTTGAGGCCCTTATCCTTTGTGTCCGGATTGGCACTATCGTATCCTGCAACAGCCTTGCTGCTGAAAATGGTTACTGCCCCTTCCTTCTTGCCGTTGTTGACGAGCTCATAAGTATAACCACCATTTACCGCGCCCTGATCTTCGAGTGCTTGTACTACCTGGTTCTCAAGGTACCACTCTGTGGAGTCTTCGCTGTCATTCTTGTATGTGAACGTGAATGTCATGCTGTCTCCAGGCTGCAGATTAGCGATCGCTTCATCGATAGTTGCAGCTGCTTTGGTGTTGTTGATCTTGCTGCCATTATAGCTGAACGTTCCGCCATCATATGATTCGGCGAATGCTGCCTGACTCATCATGAGTACTGTCATGAGGGCCAGCAGAAGTGTTGTAAATCTATTGATCTTCTTCATCTTTACCGCCCTCCTTTAGTTTACTGCAGTGATAGAATCACCGCTTACTGTCGCATTTACGCCCCAGACGCTCTTCATTGCGTCAGCAGCATGATGTGTCTGTACAGACTGTGCTTCTGCCTCTACATTGAATGTGTATCCATCATATTCATATGTATAAGTGATAACAGTCTTTGTGGCACCATCTTCAGTCTTGCTGTCGACAGTTTTACCAACTCCGTCCTTGAGCACATCTCCGCTTATCATGACATTTTCAAACAGAGTTGCATTCTTGCCGTCATTGCCTGTCGTGAGCTGTCTCTTGAGATAGTAAATCTTGGTCTCGGCAGATCCACCGTTCTTCTCGATCCATCCGCCAGCAAGCTTGAGCTTGATCAGTTCAGGATCAAGTGTTGTAGTTTTCTTGCCGTTTTTGTCTGTCCAGTACTTGCGGACGATTACTCTTACATACTCTGCTGCTCCGCCGGTATTAGTTACGCCAACAGCATCGTTATAAGTTCTTGATGGCTCTACCTTCTCTCCGATGGATGCATACAGCTTGCCCTCTTTTACTATATCTCCATTCTCTGTGAGCTCTACTCCCAGCGTATCTGTACGGATAGTAGCATCATAGTTGTCACTTACTACATTGATTGCAGCTTTTGTACCCATAACTCCGCCGGAAGTAAGCAAGATGACTGCCGCAGCAAAGATGGCAAGTGTGCGTGTTGATAGTTTAGTGTTTCTGAATTTCATCTTTTCCACCCCCTATCACTCTGCCGTCATGGCCGGGATGTAATCCCAGCCTTCAGGCGTCTTAACTTTATTGCTTCCATCATAAGTCGGCTGTGCCGATTCATGTACTACAACGATCTGATATTCGTCGCCGAGATTGGTACCTACAGGATAATCCTTGGTATTGGCAAACAGAGTTCCCTTTGTAGTCTCACCCGGTTTTAAGATCTCATTGTAGTAATAGTAGTCACCATTCTGTTCCCATTTTCCTTCAGCGGTGACTTTCATACCTGTAGGACCAACTATCATTACTCTTACGACAACGTTAGTTTCGCCCGTGTTCTTAACATAGACCGTCTTGGAGTCGTTAGTTACTTCCTCCTTGATCTCAGTCGTGTTTCCAAGGGCGAGTTTAGCCCCGCCCTTGGCTTCTGTGTAATCACTGAAGTATGCGAGTGTCAGTCCGACCGTTAGGGAGAGGACAAGCACCATAGCGATTACTAACAGGGATAATTTTTTATTAACTGTTTTCATTTCGTCCACCTCCTTCTCTTAGTTTTTCTGATGATCGTATCCGCCATCCGCATTCTTCTTGTATTTGTTGATGACTCCGCTGTTGTAGTTCAGGTTGTCATAGACATTCTTGAACTCTGCTTCGTATACGCCGCCCTTCAGGCTGAGCGATACTGTCTTCGGATCAGCGCTGAAGTTGCTTGCGTATACCTCAGTAACCTCTACAGGGATATCTGTTGGTATCTTGGAGATAATTACATCCTTCAGTTTTCCGGACTCAACCTCTGCCTTTGTGAAGGTAATACCGCCAGCTGCTGAGAACTTCGTTCCCTTGGTCTCTTTGTCAACAACCCTGAATGCGAGTGTTACTTCGTTAACACCATCATGCTCTACGAAGTTCTCAAGCTTCTTCTTGATCTTGAGGTCTGTGTAAGCCTTGGTGTTAGTGAACACTGCTTTATCAGAGCCTTCAACAACAACTGGAGTGAGCTTGCCCTTGCCGTCATCTGTAACTTTTACTTTTACAGTCTTGACTGATGCGTCATATCTGTAGTTGCCAAGCTCGAAGATTCCTTCGGCCTTTTCCTTATCAGATGACTTAGCATATGTCTTTCCGGTCTTCTTATTCACTGCCTCATCCGGAATGACTTCCTTGATGGTGTAGACGTGTTCACCGGTCTCATCGATAAGCTTGTCAGCTTCCTTGTCATACTTCTTTACGTACTCGATCTTGCTGAATGTGAGCTTTGAGCTTGTACCGGTCTTGCTGTCCGGATTTCCGGTGACTTCACTTCCGGACTTAGCTGTTGCTACCTCTTTGCCGTCCTTATCGAGTACTACGAAGTCGAATGACTGCTCTGCAAGGTCGCCGTACTCGAGAGTCTTGAGTCCTTCGAGTTCGATATCTCCCTTAGCTTCGTAGTAGTTGGTGAACTCAGGTGTCGGAGCTTTAGTTTTGCCATCATATGTGATACCAAGTGTTCCGTCGTGGTTATCTGTTACAACAACCTTGATTTTTGCAGCAGTCTTGTCATATGTGACTCCGCCGAGCTTGCCTGTTGTTGGCTCAACTTCTGAAATCGTGAATTCGTATTCACCTGTCTGATCAGTTACTTCGCCGTTTTCATCAACCTCGATAACGAACTTAACTCCTTCGAATGTGACCTTTCCTTCTGCATCGTTCTTAGCCTCTCCGACCTTCTTGCCGTTCTGCTTAAGTTCGAATGTGAATTCTTCTTTCTGCAGGTCACGGCCCTTGAGGATCTTCTTTGCATCAAATTCTGCAGTGCCTTCAGCCTTATATGTGTTCGTTACAGTCAGGCTGTCCTTGTCAACATCATAGGTTACGCTGTCGACCTTAAGAGCGTTAGTATTATCATTCACCTTGCCGATAACTACAGTTACGTCGTACGACTTGGTATCATATGTGATTCCGCCCTTATTGCCTTCATTCTCAGTGATCATGTACTGATATGTACCGGTCTTCTCGAATGTCATCTGGCCGAATACTGCAGGATTATCTTTTGTAGCAGATGCTTTATTGCCGCTGCCTGCCGGCATCGGCGATGTGCCTGTAGTGCCGTCAGTGTATGTAGCAGTTCCTGCAGCTAATGTGAAGTCGAACTTTTCCTTATCGAGCCAGTCACGACCCTTGAGCTCTTTGGTTACCTTGAGCAGCTGATCTGTAGGCATCGGAAGTGATGTGTAAGTGTTAGTTACTGTCAATGACTTCTTGTCAGTATCATACAGAACGCTTGAAATTGTAAGCTCGTTAGTATCTTTGTTCTTCTCTACTACGATTTTCAGGCTGTGGTCTGATACATCGTATTCGACGCCATCTGCCTTGCTGTTCTGTTCCTTGATCTTGTATTCGTAAGTACCAGCCTTAACGAATGTGATCAGTCCGAATTCAGGTGTTTTATTGTCTTTAGTTGCTGTTACTGTAGTAACCGTTTTACCATCCTTCTGTGGCAGAGGTACTGTCACTCCGTCTGGTCCACTGACTGCAGTAAGATCGAATACGAACTTATCATCGTTAGTCCAGTCACGACCCTGAAGGTCTTTCTTAACCTTTACAGGATTCTTAGCGTCCATCGTAACAGGAGTAAATGTGTTAGTTACAGTAAGCTTGTCAACTTTCTTGCCATCATATGTCACTTCAGCTTTCAATTTATTAGTTGCATCGTTGGTCTTAGTAACTTTGACAACTACTTCATGTGCTGTAGTATCATAAGCGACACCATCCTTACCATCATTTACTTCCCTGATGATGTACTTATAATCACCGGTCTTGGTGAATGTAATCTGGCCGAATGACTGTGTTTTTGCATCCTCAGTTACAATAACCTGTGACTTTTCAGGCATTGGGTTTTTTGCAACTCCAGCCGCAGTGTTTCCGGCATCCGTGATGTTGAATGTGAAGCTGTCTGCTGCGTCTCCCCAAGCGTTGAAGATCTTTTCAACCTGAATTGGTGCAGGTGTAGGAACTGATTCGAACGTGTTTTTGATTAACAGAGTATCTGATCCGGTTCCATCTTCCTTGACATCATACTTTACAGATGCTGTCAGCGCATTATTCGGACCTGCCCCCTTTACTACAGTTACTACTGCAGTATGTACTTTTGTATCGTAACTTACGCCACCTACACCGCCGTTCTGTTCGGTAATCTCGTACTTATAAGTTCCGGACTTATTGAACGTGATCTCACCGAATGATTGTGTTGGATTAGTCTTAGTTGCAGTTACTGTTGTCTTAGGTGGCTTTGGTGCATTTCCTACTGGTTTGATATCGAATTTGAATTCATCTGCGATATCCCAATTTTCAAAGTCCTTAGTCACCTGAAGATTCTGAGTTGCAGATGTATATACGTTCGTTACTGACAATGCAGTTTTGTCATCATATGTAACTGTTGCGCTAAGAGCATTAGTATCCTTATCGGCAACAACTGTTACAAGAACGTTGTGCTCTGCAGTATCGTACTTTACGCCATCCTTTCCATCGTCTACTTCCTTGATGACATATCTGTACTCACCATGCTTTTCATAAGTAACTGTTCCAAAGATTCCGGTAAGATGATCCTTATCAACTGTAACTGTTGTTACAACTTTCCCATCTTTCTTCGGAAGCGGTGCATTGTCCACTGCCGTCAGATTGAAAGTAAAGGATTCAGCCTGTCCCCAATCATTGAAATCTTTTGATACTTTGAGTTCAACATTATCCAAAGCAGTATATGTATTCTCAATTACAAGCTCTGATTTTGTATCATCGTATTTGACTGATGCGGACAGCTCATTAGTATTAGGATCCTTCTTGACAGTTACGACTACCTTATGAGCTGTTGTGTCATATGTGACACCATCTGCGTGCAGATTCTGCTCCGTGATTGTGTACTCATAGATTCCGGCCTTCTGGTACTTAATCTTGCCAAACTTGGCAATTCTTTCATCTGCCTCTGTCTCCGGATCATCCTTAGTAGCAGTTGCTGTAGTGAGTGCAGGCATCGGTGCATTCTCAGTTACTGCAGCAATGTCGAACTTGAACTCATTAGCTTTGCCCCAGTCATTGAAGTCCTTTGTTACCTCGATAAGGTCATCTGTTTCATATGCCTTATAGGAGTTTTTGATTGTGAGGCTGTCATTACCATCATACTTGACTGTTGCTTCAAGCTTATTATCATCTCCGCCCTTGTTCTCTACGGTTACTACAACCTTATGAGCTGTTGTGTCATATGTGACACCATCTACGTGGTCGTTG
>CADCHO010000012.1 GCA_902801255.1 uncultured Eubacteriales bacterium
AGATGGCAGACCGCTTACGCGTTTCCACGCGTACCGCGAGGAGTAGGGGCTATGCCCGTAAAAACACAACCCCGCGTTTTACGCGGGGATGGTTTTTTCTTATTCTTGCCATAAATCCAAAATCATTTTATATAAATCAAGTTTGTTTCATAGTATAATAACGTTGTATAGGTATCACTTTGGAAAGAGACGGAGGAATACGGGATTATGGATGCACCTTATGCCATAGAGATGGTGAACATCACCAAACGATTCCCCGGCATCATAGCGAATGACAATATTACGCTGCAGCTGAAGAGAGGCGAGATACACGCCTTGCTTGGCGAAAACGGTGCCGGTAAATCGACCCTCATGTCAGTCCTTTTCGGTCTGTATCAGGCTGAAGAAGGAGTCATAAAAAAGGACGGCAAAGAGGTAAAGATCAACAACCCTAACGATGCGAATGACCTAGGCATCGGAATGGTACACCAGCACTTCAAATTAGTCCAGTGCTTCACAGTTCTCGAAAACATCATCCTCGGAGTTGAGTCTACAAAGAACGGAATACTCCAGATGGATGAAGCAAGAGCAAAGGTAAAAGCACTATCTGAAAAATACGGATTGCAGGTCGATCCGGACGCCAAAATCGAAGACATCACTGTAGGAATGCAGCAGAGAACTGAGATTCTCAAGATGCTTTTCAGAGACAACGAGATCCTCATTTTCGACGAGCCTACTGCCGTACTTACGCCGCAGGAAATCGACGAGCTGATGGAGATCATGAAGAACCTCAGAGCTGAGGGTAAATCGATCCTCTTCATCACACATAAGCTGAATGAGATCAAGGCTGTTGCTGACAGAGTAACTGTTCTCCGCCGCGGCAAATACATCGGTACTGTTGATGTAGCTACGACTTCGAAAGAAGAGATGAGCCGCATGATGGTAGGCCGCGACGTAAACATGGTTGTCGACAAGACTCCTGCAAAGCCGAAGGATGTAATTCTCAAGATCGAAAACATGACAGTAGCTTCCAAAATGCACTCCAACAACGCTGTCAAGAACGTCAGCTTCGAAGTGCATGAAGGCGAGATCGTATGTATCGCAGGTATCGACGGAAACGGCCAGACTGAGTTCGTTTACGGACTCACCGGAATGGAGCCTCTCGTCGACGGCAAGATCACTCTCTGCGGTCAGGATATCACAAAGGAATCGATCCGCAAGAGAAGCAGACTGCTGAGCCACATTCCTGAGGACAGACACAAACACGGACTCGTACTTGACTATCCACTCGAGTACAACATGGTTCTTCAGAGATACTTCGAGCCTGAGTTCACATCAAAGGCAGGATTCCTCAAGAGACCTGAGATCCGCGCATACTCTGAGAAACTCGAAAAAGAATTCGACGTAAGATCCGGACAGGGTCCTATCACGATCGCAAGAGCTATGTCAGGCGGTAACCAGCAGAAGGCCATCATCGCGCGTGAGGTCGACAAGGAGCACAAGCTGCTCGTTGCAGTACAGCCTACAAGAGGTCTGGACGTAGGAGCTATCGAGGGCGTACACAAACAGCTGATCGCTGAAAGAGACAACGGCCGCGCGGTACTCCTGATATCACTCGAACTTGAAGAGGTAATGAACGTTCCTGACAGGATCCTCGTAATGTACGAGGGCGAGATCGTCGGAGAACTCGATCCTAAGAAGACGACCGTCGAAGAACTCGGTCTCTACATGGCAGGTGCCAAGAGAAATGTCAATATCGACGCAAATACACCTGAGATCGAAGAGTCGGAAACAATTGATACATCAAGGAAGGAGGAGGCGTGATGAAAGAGAAAAAGAGCTTACTTAAAAATCCGTCCTTCCAGGCGATACTAACATCGCTCATCTGTATCGTACTCGGACTTCTGATTGGATATATTGTACTGCTCATGATCAACCCGGCCGGAGCGGGGGATGCCATCAAGACGATCATCCTTAACTTCCTGACACGTTCCAGCTCGGCAGCAAGAGCAAAGGCACTCGGTAACACGCTTGCCAAGACAGCACCGCTGCTGATGTGCGCACTGTCGATCTGCTTCTGCTACAAGGTAGGTCTGTTCAACATCGGAGCTCCGGGACAGTATGAGGCCGGAGCCTGCATCGGACTTTACGCAGCGATCGCATGGCACACACCTTGGTTCATAAGCCTTATCCTTGCGGCTCTCGCAGGAGCTGTAGTCGGATCCATCTCCGGCGCACTCAAGGCATACAGAAACGTTAACGAGGTAATCTCGGGCATCATGCTCAACTGGATAATCCTCTATCTGACAAACACGATTCTGGGCGGAAAGAAGACAAAGGACATTGCAAGTCCTTACACAATGAAGCTGGGTGCCGGCAACACGAAGATCCCTTCAGCCGGACTCAACACACTCTTTGCAAACAACACAACCGTAACGATAGCGATCCCACTCGCGATCCTCTTCGCGATACTCATCTGGGTGATCCTGTCGAAGACAAAATTCGGCTACGAACTGCGTGCTACCGGTTTCAACAAGGAAGCTGCCAAGTATGCCGGAATGAAAGAAAAACAGAATATTATCGTAACGCTGGCGATCGGCGGAGCTCTCGCAGGAATCGGCGCTGCATTCCTCTTCCTCACCGGATATCAGGAATGGTCGACTACACAGAACTCCGTACCGGCAATGGGATTCAACGGAATCGCTGCTACCTTCCTCGGCGGACTGCATCCGATCGGGACGATCTTCGCATCGTTCTTCATCCAGTCCATCACGGACGGCGGCGCCCTCATCAACAAGTCGGTATATCCTTCGCAGATATCTGACCTGATCTCATCGATCATCATCTACCTCTGCGGATTCGTGCTGTTCTTCAAGTTTGCTATCAACAACTGGATCAGCAAGAAAGACAAGGGTGGCCCGAACGTGAATGACGTGCCTGTCAAAGATGACGCTGCAAAAGCGGAAGGAGGTGAGAAGTAATGGTACTGTTACTGCAATACACTATCATATTCGCCTCTGTACTTTGCCTCGTGGCACTTGGCGGATGCTTCTCCGAGCACTCAGGCGTTATCAACCTGGGACTTGAGGGAATCATGGTTATGGGAGCTCTCGGTGGAGCTGTAACGATGTTCATGCTTCCTGCCGGAACTTCAAAGATCGTCATCGTAATTGCGACCACGCTCGCTGCGATACTTCTCGGAATGCTCTTCTCCTGCCTGCTGGCAGTTGCCTGCATCAACTTCAAGGCTGACCAGACACTTATCGGTACAGCTATGAACCTGCTGGCAACAGCTGCTGCGACAGTATTCGTAAGAGCGATGAACACATCGATCAACCCGGATAACGTTTCCACATCGATTCAGTACATCCAGCCGAAGAAGGCATTCCTGAAATACATCGGCGGATTCGAGTTCAACTGGTTCATGCTGATGGCAGTCGTGCTGCTGATCGCATCGTACATACTGCTGTACAAGACCAGATTCGGTCTGAGACTCATGGCCTGCGGTGAGAACCCTCAGGCTGCTGACTCGGTAGGTATCAACGTATACAAGATGCGCTGGGCAGGCGTACTCATCTCGGGCTTCCTCGGAGGACTCGGCGGAATCGTGTACATCACGGCCGGCGTATCCGAGTGGAAATTCGAAATGGGCGTTGCGGGCTTCGGCTTCCTGGCTCTGGCCGTAATGATCTTCGGTCAGTGGAAACCGACAAACATCGCACTCGCTGCACTGCTCTTCGGACTGTTCAGAGCACTGTCCAACGTATACACAGGAATCCCGTTCCTGGCTGCGATGAACATCCCGAGCACGGTATACAACATGCTGCCTTACATCATCTCGCTCATCGTTCTTGCATTCACATCCAAGAACTCCAGAGCACCGAAGGCAGAAGGAATACCATACGACAAAGGCATGCGTTAAATCATGCATAGCGGTTAAATCATGTAAAATAACAAAAGCGGAAGCTTCGGCTTCCGCTTTTTTCGTGCCGGCACAGCGCGCAATTGAGCTGTAATTCCTTCTTTTTTATTCCCGCTACCCAGATCTTTTCCAGATGTCTCCGACTTTTGTTGCCCAGTTCAGAGCCAATACCAAGAATGTTCCTTTTAATTGTGATAAGGCTGCGATAAAAGTGAGGTAACCTTGAAAAAATAAAAGAAAAACAAAAAATTTTCAAGATTTGACCTGCGATGAGTAAAAAAATGACGAGAAAAGAGTATAAATCTTGAATATATTTGGCTTTTAGGTAGTATTTACAAGATTTTTTACACAAAATCTTGTAAATATCAGATGAAAAGGATTAATTTTCAAGATTTGCCTTAGAAAAAGAAATGTAGAGACTTAAATCTTGTAAAATCTGAATGAAAAGATAAAATTTTCAAGACGTGAAACATGCGCAGTGCTTCGGCAAAGCATTTTTCGCCCGATCCTGCCGGATAAGATGCAGCGCGGATATGCCGGGCTATCTGTTATTAGAAGTCCAGATACTGCCTTTTTTATTATTAATGGATAACAATAGGCTTGTATTTCGTAGTATACTTTATTTGTAAAACTATGCGTGTTCAGCAGGTATTGGCAAAGGACTTAGATTTGACAAAGGAGTTTGGATATGGAAACAAAAGACATTCTTAAGTACGTTGACCACACTCTTCTCGCGCAGACTGCTAAATGGGAAGATATTAAGGCGCTGATCGATGATGGAATCAAATATGAGACAGCAAGCGTATGCATCCCGCCGGGGTATGTTGCTCAGGCAAGGGAGTATATCGGAGCAAGACTGCCGATCTGTACTGTAATCGGATTCCCTAACGGATACAACACAACAGCTGTAAAGGCGTTCGAGACAAGTGATGCTCTCGACAACGGTGCTGATGAGATCGACATGGTCATCAATATCGGATGGGCAAAGGACGGCAGATGGGATGACATCGAAAATGAGATCCGAACTCTCAAGGAGATCTGCGGTGACCATATCCTCAAAGTCATCATTGAGACAAGCATGCTGACCGATGAAGAAAAGGTAAAACTCTGCGAGATCGTTACTTTTGCAGGAGCTGACTTCATCAAGACTTCGACAGGATTCGGCGGTGGCGGTGCTACATTTGAAGACGTCGACCTGATGGTAAAGAATGTCGGCGAAGGAGTAAAGGTAAAAGCATCGGGCGGCATCAGCGGCCTCGACGATGCAGCTAAGTTCCTCGAGATCGGAGCAAAGAGACTCGGAACCAGCAGAGTTGTAAAAGCTGCAAAGAATGCGGAGAAGTAGGTAAAAGAGACTGATAATTCGCAATATTAAGGCGTTTTCATAATATATCAATATTTTTCTCAATATTATTACAGATTTTTTGCGAGATTATTACAGAAATGAATGAGGTGTCATTATGGTAGATTACACAGAAGGCGCAGGCTATCAGTATCACGTTGGGCTCAGGCCTGGCGATGTCGGTGAGTATGTAATTCTCCCTGGCGATCCGCACAGAGTACCGAAGATAGCAGCATATTTCGATAACGCAGAAAAGGTTGCAGACAGCCGTGAGTATGTAACATATACAGGCTATCTTGACGGAGTAAAGGTCAGCTGCACGAGTACGGGAGTTGGAGGTCCATCGGCTTCAATAGCTCTTGAGGAGATCGCCAATGTAGGCGGAAAGACATTCATCAGAGTCGGAACATGCGGCGGAATGGACATCGACGTAAAGGGCGGAGATGTAGTGGTAGCTACAGGTGCGGTACGAATGGAAGGAACATCCAAGGAGTATTGCCCGATAGAGTATCCGGCTGTTTCGGATGTAACGGTATCTGCTTCGCTGGTTCAGGCCGCTAAGAAACTCGGCGCGGATTATCACACAGGAGTGGTTCAGTGCAAGGATGCGTTCTACGGACAGCATATGCCTGAGGCTCTGCCTAACAGTCACGAGCTTCTTGAAAAATGGGATGCATGGCTGCGCATGGGATGCAAGGCTTCTGAGATGGAATCAGCCGCACTCTTTATTGTTGGAGCATACCGCAGGGTCAGAGTCGGCTCGGTATTTCTGGTTGTAGCAAATCAGGAAAGAGAGAAGGCCGGTCTTCCTAATCCGCAGGAGCATGACACAGACCTGGCTATCCGCTGTGCTATCGAAGCGATCCGCATTATGATAGCTGAGGATAAGGAAAAGGAAGGTAAATAAATATGGCTAAGAGAGTATTCTGGATAGTGCTCGACAGCGCTGGCATAGGCGGAGCTCCGGATGCTGCAGATTTCGGCGATTTCGGAGCCGATACCTTCGGCACCTGCTATAAAAGCGGGGAACTGGATGTTCCGAATATGGCAAAAATGGGCCTGTATAATATCGCAGGTACTTCGTTCTACGATCCAAAGGAAAAGATCGACGGCTGCTACTGCCGCATGCATGAGAAATCACGCGGCAAAGATACGACCGTAGGCCACTGGGAGATGGCCGGCATGGTCTCACCGAAACCGCTCCCGACATATTATGAAGGATTCCCGCAGGAGATACTCGACAAGCTGTCTGAGGTCACCGGCAGAGGAATAGTCTGCAATAAGACTTACTCCGGCACTGATGTTATCAGGGACTATGGAAAGCACCACGTTGAGACCGGAGATCTTATCGTTTACACAAGCGCCGACAGTGTAATGCAGATCGCAGCCCATGAGGATATAGTACCTATCGAAGAACTTTACGATATTTGCCACAAGGCAAGAGAGATAATGCAGGGTGAGCATGGAGTAGGACGTATCATCGCAAGACCGTTCGAGGGTGAATGGCCTTTTAAGAGAACAGTAAGACGTCATGACTACAGCCTGCAGCCGCCAAAGGAGACTGTGCTGGATGCCTTGAAAAAAGAGGGTTTCCAGACTATAGGCGTTGGAAAGATCTACGACATATTCGCAGGCAAGAGCGTCATGTTCAGCTATTCCAATAAGGGCAATGAAGCTAATATGGTAAGGACGATCGATCTTGCAGACGCAGATTTTGAAGGACTGTGCTATGTAAATCTTGTAGATACAGATATGATCTACGGACACAGAAGAGATATCGCCGGCTACACAAAGGCACTCAATACTGCAGACAGGCAGTTCGGCGAGCTGATGGCAAAGATGGGACCGGATGACATACTGATGGTTACGGCTGATCACGGATGCGATCCGGGCTACAAGGGAACAGACCATACAAGAGAAGATATCCCTTGCCTCGTCTGGGGACCATCTCTCAAGAAGGGCGTCGATCTCGGTACACGCGACACTTTTGCCGATATGGCAGCTACTATAGCTGAATACTTCGGTATCGAATACCGCGGCGACGGAACTTCGTTCCTGGCTGAGATCACCGAATAACAGGAAGGTATCAATATAACATGGCAGACACAATTGCTGCGATTTCAACAGCGCCCGGTGAGGGCGGAATAGGGATTGTAAGGGTCAGCGGCCCTGAAAGCGAGAGCCTCATGAAGAGGCTCATGCTTTCGTGTCCCGAAAATATAGAGCCAAGACACGCTTATCTTGGCAAAGTCGTAAAAGACAGCTCGGAGGCAGAAGCCGAAGTCATTGATGAAGGGATCTTCCTTTTCATGAAAGCGCCTGCTTCATATACAGGCGAAGACATGCTCGAGATCCAGGGACACGGCAGCAATGTTTCTCTGAAAGCAATACTTGCCGCAGTTCTTGAGTCGGGGCTTCCGAATGTCAGGATGGCAGATCCGGGTGAGTTCACCAAACTGGCTTTTCTGAATGGCAAAATGGACCTCTCGCAGGCTGAAGCTGTCATTGATATCATAAAGGCGAAAAGCGATCTGTCCCTTGAAATTGCTGAGGGACAGCGTGCCGGAAGACTGAGTGACTGCATTCAGGATATCCGCAGCTCGCTGCTTGATGTGCTGGCACAGATGGCAGTAGACATCGACTACCCTGATGAGGATTACGGCGATGAAAGCGGAGCGTACAGCGAGCTGATCGACCAGCTCAGATGGGTACACGCAGATGTGGAGGAACTCCTGGATACTGTTTCCATAGGAAGGATCGCGCGCGAGGGTGTCAGGGCTGTCATAGCAGGCAAACCTAATGCCGGCAAGAGCTCTCTTATGAACGCAATACTCGGCGAGGGACGTGTGATCGTCACTGATGTGCCGGGAACTACCAGAGATACGGTCGAAGAGAGCGCTTCTTTGGGCGGTGTGCCTATCGTACTCGTTGATACTGCCGGACTTCGCGATTCTGACGATAAGGTAGAAAAGATAGGTATAGAGAAGACCACACATGCCATCGCAGGCGCTGATCTTGTCATACTCGTGCTCGACGGAAGTCAGGCTCTCGATGAAGAGGACGACAAAGTCATCTCATACATAGGAAAGATGAGCAAAGACCACATACTGGTCGTCATAAACAAGGAAGACCTCGGAAGATCTGTCACCGAGGAAGCGGTGCTTGAAAAACTTCCTGACGTCAGGATCATCAGCACATCACTCGTGGGAAAAGGCTCTCTCGATGCAGCAAGAAAAGTATCGGAGGCAGTCGGGGAAATGTTTGATCTCAGCGGCATCAACGTCAAGGAGACCAACATTGTTACGAATCAGAGACACGTACACCTGCTCAGAAAGGCATCGGTGGAGATCGATGAGGCAATAAACGTGCTTCAGAGCGGTGAACCCGTTGAAGTTGCTGAACTTTCGGCACATTACGCATATGAAGCCCTGGGCAAGATCATAGGCGAGGAAGTCGGTGAAGAGATCCTGGATACAGTATTCAGCAAATTCTGCCTGGGCAAATAAAACAGAGTGAAAGAAAAAACTACAGCTAAGAAATACCAGATAATCGTTATAGGAGCCGGTCACGCGGGATGCGAGGCCGGTCTTGTTTGCGCGCGCCTTGGCATGGAGACAGCGATGTTCTGTACGGATATCGATTCTGTAGCCATGATGCCTTGCAATCCGTCGATCGGCGGTACCGGCAAGGGCCACCTTGTACGCGAGGTGGATGCTCTAGGCGGAGAGATGGGTCTCAATATAGACAAGACCTTCATTCAGTCCAAGATGCTGAACACTTCAAAGGGTTCTGCAGTACACTCTCTCAGGGCTCAGGCGGACAAGGAAAAGTATCATCAGGAGATGCTTAAGACCATCCGCGAGCAGGAGCATCTTGAGCTTATCGAGGATGAAGTTACGGAATTGGTGTTGACGGAACGCAGTGATTGCAATGATTCCGGAAAACCTGTGGAAAAGTCTGTAAAGGGAATCAGAACGGCATCAGGCAAAGAATATGAGTGTGATGCGGTCATTTTCTGCACCGGAACTTTCCTTGCCGGGAAGATATTCATCGGCGATGATATTCGCATATCCGGTCCTTCGGGACTCCGGCCTGCAACAAAGCTCGGCGATAATCTCAGGGAGCTCGGGTTCCCTATAAGGCGCTTCAAAACAGGTACACCTGCCAGAATGCATAAGGACACGCTCGACTATGATGCGATGACCGAGCAGAAGGGCGATGAAAAGATAGTTCCGTTCAGCTTCATGAACGAGGACAAAACATATGATATAGACCAGATCAGCTGCTGGCTTTCATATACGAACGAAACCACGCACAAAATAATCCTTGATAACATTGAAAAGTCGGCAATGTACTCCGGAAACATCGTGGGTGTGGGCCCGAGATATTGTCCGTCTATCGAGGACAAAGTATCGCGATTCAAAGACAGAAAGAGACACCAGCTCTTTGTCGAGCCTGAGGGTCTTGATACCGATCTTATGTATATCCAGGGTATGAGTTCAAGCCTTCCGGAGGACGTACAGCATGCATTTTATGCTACCATTCCGGGCCTTGAACATGCTGAAATTCTAAGCCCGGCTTACGCAATTGAGTATGACTGCGTAGATCCGCTTTCGCTCAAACCGAGCCTCGAAAGCAAGCTGGTTGACGGCATGTTCTGTGCCGGTCAGTTCAACGGAAGCTCGGGCTATGAGGAAGCTGCGGCTCAGGGTTTGCTGGCGGGAATCAATGCGGTCTCCAAGCTCAAAGGAAAGGAGCCTCTCGTACTGAGACGCGACCAGGCTTACATCGGCGTTCTTATAGATGATCTCGTTACCAAGGGAACCAACGAGCCTTACCGTATAATGACTTCCAGGGCAGAATACAGGCTCCTGCTCAGACAGGACAATGCTGACAGAAGACTTACGGAGATAGGCTATAAATACGGGACGGTCACCGAAGAGAGATATAAAAGATATCTTGAAAAGAGAGAAAAGGTCGATGCAGAGGTTGCAAGGCTCAGGAGCAGAAGAGTAGATATAGATACATTCAGGAGCTTCCTTTATGAGCATGAGATACGCCGCGCTGAGGAAGTCTGCAGCGGAGATCCGGAAAAGCTCGAACAGCTCGAGAGAAAGAAAAAAGAGCTCGAAGAGACTGCAAATCAGTGCTTTGCGGATATTCTGAAGAGACCTGCTATTTACTACAAAGACCTTGAAGATATTGATGATGAGACCAGACCTTCCCTTACGGAAAACGAAAAGACGGAGGTCGAAGTCATTCTTAAGTACGACGGATATATCCAGAAGCAGATCAATGAGGTGGAGAAACTCAGAAATCTCGAGGATAAGAAGCTGAGTGAGAACCTCGACTACAATTCGATAGGAGGTCTCAGGCTTGAGGCCAGACAGAAACTCTCGGATATCCGCCCTATCACCGTCGGACAGGCAAGCCGCATTTCAGGCGTCTCCCCTGCTGACATAAACGTATTACTGGTATATCTTGAAAAAGAAATGCGATCAAAGCGACAGGCTTAAAAATACAGGTATTATGACAACAAAATTCGACCCGGAAATAGTAGCTGAACTGCAGGAAAAATATGGTAAACAAAAGGTGTCCACCCTCCTCGCCTACCTAGATCTTGTACTGGTAAGAAATGAGCATATCAATCTTACAGCTGTAAGAGACCGCAATGAAGCTCTGATAAAGCATGTGCTTGATTCACTCGCGATCACAGATCTTCCTGAATATAAAGAAGCGAAGACCATAATTGATGTGGGCACAGGCGCAGGCTTTCCGGGAGCTCTTCTTGCCATAGTAGATCCGGAGAAGGAATTCACCCTTCTTGACTCCACACTTAAGCGTCTCAAAGTCATTGATGAGTTCGCTAAGACTTTGAATATATCCAATCTCAAAACGGTACATGCCCGCGCAGAAGAGATATCAAGGAAGCCGGAATACAGCGAGGCTTTTGATATCTGCGTATCCAGGGCAGTTGCCAATCTTGAAAAGCTTTCCGGCTGGTGCCTTCCTTTCGTAAGAAAAGGAGGATACTTTATTGCCTACAAAGGTGAAAACTACGAGGAAGAACTGTTGCAGGCCGCAAAGGTCATTAAGAAGAACAGTGCTCGCCTCTCTTATATAGAATCCTATAAAGACGTTCCGGAAGAGATCTCCGGACATGTGCTTCTGACAATATCCAAATTCTAAAAATGTTCCACGTGAAACATATTTAAACACACAGCAAGATCCGCAAACACAGCAAGGCATGCAAAGAAGTTTTGTGATTTTTCTTTTGCCATGGCATTTAAATGGCCCTTTCTCCGGATCTGCACAGCAAAATGTTTCACATGAAACATTTTTGAACTTCTATATATAGTGGTTAGTCGGCTCATATGACACAATTTGCATTTTGCATTTATTAAAGGCCACTAAAATCACCGAAACATCACACTTAAAACACTATAAGAAGTAGAAAACTCCTTCATAATTGCAGTATAATACACGGAAGTGTTGAATCGGGAACTATGTCCCGCAGGAGGTAAGTTAATGGGCAAGGCAATTGCTATTTTCAATCAAAAGGGCGGTGTCGGTAAAACGACAACAAACATCAACCTGGCTGCATGTCTGGCGCGCAGGGGGAAGAAGGTCCTTATGGTAGACATCGATCCGCAGGGTAATACGACCAGCGGTATCGGTATCCGCAAAAGGACACTGAAGTCTACTCTGTATGATGCGCTTATAGACACGGACTTTGAAGTGCGGAAAGCCGTCCTGCCAACGAATACGGAGAACTTATTCATTATCCCTGCAAGCGTTGATCTTGCAGGCGCAGAAGTGGAACTGGCTCTGCTTGAAGGCCGTGAACGCAGGCTCAAGAGGGTCATTGACGCTGTAAGGGAAGACTACGATTATATTCTGGTCGACTGCCCTCCTTCTCTGGGCATTCTGACTATCAATTCGCTTACTGCCGTCAACAGTGTTCTCATTCCTATCCAGTGTGAATTCTACGCGCTTGAAGGAGTCAGCCAGCTCATAAGCACCATCGAAAAAGTAAAAGAAAGACTGAATCCTGATCTCTACATAGACGGAGTCATTCTCAGCATGTTCGACGGAAGAACGAATCTCTCGCAGGCTGTTGTAACAGATGTCAGAAACTTCTTCGGACCGGCCATGTACCACACGATAATTCCTCGCAATGTAAGGCTTGCAGAAGCCCCGAGCTTTGGAAAGCCGATCATAGATTATGACCCGAAGGCGCAGGGCGCTAAGGCATACCAGGAATTCACCAAGGAATTTCTGGCCAGAGAGAGAGCAAGAAAGAGAGCGAAGTAACAATGGCCAAGAAAGCAGGACTCGGGAGAGGGCTGGACGCGCTGTTTGCAGACGCAGCCCCGATAGAAGAAAGACGGAGACCCGCTGTCGATGTGGCAGATAAAACATCAGGGGCGAATGCCGGGAGCGAAGACAGGGTGCTTTATATCGACATTAACGATATCAGACCTAACAGCGCGCAGCCTCGTAAGAATTTTGACGAAGAAAAGCTCAAGGAACTGTCAAGTTCCATCAAGGCAAACGGGGTCATACAGCCGCTCATCGTAAGAGAGAGCAGCAGCGGTTACGAGCTGGTAGCCGGCGAAAGAAGATGGCGCGCTGCAAGGATGTCGGGACTCAGAACGGTCCCGTGCATCGTAAGGAACTTCGACGACAGGCAGAATGCCATTGTTGCCATCATCGAAAACATGCAGAGAGAAGATCTCGACCCTATAGAAGAGGCTCTCGGACTCAAGTCGATGACCGAAAAATACGGCTTTACACAGGAGCAGGTATCTGCATCGCTCGGTAGAAGCCGAACATATATCACGAACAGCATCAGGCTGCTCAAACTGCCGGAAGAAATACAACAGTACGTGTCCAGCGGACAAATGTCTGCCGCTCACGGAAGGACTATCATAAATATCCCTGACAAGGCAAAGCAGAAGGAGATCGCAGATAAGATCATACGCAACGATCTGTCTGTAAGAGCTACCGAAAGGCTTGCCGAGAAGGTCAAGGACGAGCTCAGACCGGAGCGCAAGAAACGTAAAAAAGCTTCTGAGACCGACAAGGCGAAAACTGCCGAGATCACGGCGGTCGAAAGGGAGCTCATGACACTGGTGGGCACCAAGGTGAATATCACCGGTGATGAACGCAAGGGGAAGATCGAGCTCGAGTATTACAGCCTCGATGAGCTTAACAGACTTATCGATGCTCTGAGGGATGCCTTCAAGTAGAGAGGAGAAGTCATGGACATTCAATACATCAGGACGCTTCCAATACCGGCCTGTTCTGTTGACCCGGATGGTTTAGTATCCGGAGCCAATCCACTCATGAAGAACGTATTCGTATACGATGACATCGTCGGAACCAAATTCTTCACATTGACAGGCTATAAGCGCGACCAGCTCATGAATGCCAACAAGGAAGAGATGGTCCTTGACCGCAACGGCAAGCTTTTCAAGCTCTGGGTCAACGAGGACGCGAAAGAAGACGAAGATATAGTCGTATTCTTCGATGAAGCAACCGCAAGAGAATCGTTCAAGAACAAACTCGAGAGCGAAAGAGCGGCTATCGTGTACATCAATATCGACAACTACGATGAGCTGATCGCAAGTTCACCGGAAGACCTCAGAAGACTGATCCCGGCGCAGATTGACGGACTGCTCCGTAAGTGGGGCGACTCCTTCGAGTCACCGGTGATCAGCACATGGGAAGACAGATACGTCATGTACACAACCAGAGGACAGCTGGACCGCATGATAGAAGAGAACTTCAGCATTATCGATGAGGTCAGGAATCTGGAGTCGAAGATAGATTTCCCGGCGTCGATCAGCTTGGGAATAGGCATCTCCAATCTGTCGCTGATAGAGTCTACCGAGCTTGCGGAGGCAGCTCTGGAGCTCGCCCTCGGACGCGGAGGAGACCAGGCTGTCGTAAAGACAGACGACGGCACCCGCTATTACGGCGGAACGCTCCAGTCGCTCGAGAAAAACAACCGCAGCAAGCCTAGAGTCATTGCTCACGCTATGAAGGCGCTGATAGATGATGCCGACAAGGTGTTCATCATGGGCCACAGATGGCCTGACATGGACGCGTTCGGTTCTGCACTGGGAGCAAGCTCTATATGCAGCTTCCTCGGCAAGGACTCGTACATTGTTATGGACAAGCATAACGAAGCGCTTGATACCATCTTCAATAAGGTTGCGGATACTGATATTTACAACATTATCAAATCAGAGAGAGCGCTCAGGATGGTGACGGATATGTCTCTGCTCATCATCGTTGACACCAACAGACCTATGCTGGTGGAATGCCCGGAGCTGGCAGACGCGTGCAAAACGAGGGTCGTCATCGACCACCACAGACTTGCCGAAGACTCGTATCACAATTCGGCGGTTGCCTATGTGGAAAGCTACGCGTCATCGGCGAGCGAGCTCATTGCTGAGCTGATGCAGCACTTCTCGCAGAAGCGTTTCATCAGCAAGCTCGAAGCTGAAGCGATGCTCGCGGGTATCATGGTGGACTCCAATAATTTCTCGGGAAGAACCGGTGTAAGAACTTTCGAGGCAGCTTCGTGGCTCAAACGCGGCGGAGCAGACACCACTGAAGTGAAAAAATTCTTCCAGGTAAGGCAGGAGGACTTCATTGCAAAGGCGACCGCGATCTCGGGCGCAGAATTTTCGCCTGATGGAGTCGTATACGCAATAACAGAGGGAACTACAAACAATATCCAGATAATCAACGCGCAGGTCGCGGACGAGCTGATCACTGTCAAGGGCACAAAAGCGTCTTTCGTTCTCGGAAGAAACGGCAGAGGCCAGACAGTAGTGAGTGCAAGGTCTCTGGGTGAAATAAACGTGCAGTCGCTCATGGAAAAGCTTGGAGGAGGCGGACACTTCACTTCGGCAGCTGTGCAGACTGACGATCCGCTCGCAGAGGTGCTGGCACGCATAAGGAAGGGCGTCAAGGATTACTTCGACAAGGAAGAAGAGGAACGCAGACGCGCCATGAGCAAGACTCAGGAAATAGAACTGATCAGATGATCCGGAAACACGGAGGTAACATAAATGGAAGTCATTTTGAAACAGGATGTCAAGGGAACAGGTAAGGCAGGTCAGGTCGTAAAGGTCAGCGATGGTTATGCCCGCAATAAACTGATACCGGGAGGACTCGCGGTAGAGGCAACTCCTGCCAACAAGAAGCAGATCGAGAGAGAGAAAGCAAAGGCTAAGGAGAAATACGAGGCTGAAAAGGCAGCGGCTCAGGATCTTGCGAACCAGCTTGCGGACAAGATCGTAGTAGTAAAGACAAAAGTAGGCGATAACGGCAGGCTTTTCGGCGCCATCACCTCGAAGGACATCGCAGCTGCTATCTCGGAGCAGACAGGCATAGAAGTTGACAAGAGAAAGATCGTTCTCGACAAGCCTATCAAGGAGACAGGTGTTGAAACCATTGGAATCAAGCTGTTCCAGGATGTAAACACCAAGGTGGTCGTAAAGATCGAAGGCGGAAAGTAAAGAAAAGATGGACGAGGAAAGAAAAGACGTTCTGCTTCCACCGGTAGATATAGATGCCGAGAAAGCAGTTCTGGGATCCATGCTTAAAAACCAGGATGCCAGAGCTGACGTCAACGCGATGCTGAGGCCTGATGATTTCTATCTCAAGGAGCATCAGGAGATCTACAGGACCATGCTCGACATGGAACAGAAAGGCACCGGTATCGATATTACAACGGTGTATTCGGCACTGAAGCAGAGAAAGACCGCTGACATGGTGGGCGGTATCACATATCTGAGCAGACTGATGGACGAGGCCATCGTTCCTTCGAATGCCCGTTATTATGCTGAAACCGTATCGGACAAGTCCAAGATGAGACAGCTGATAACCGAGTCAGAGGCCATAAGGGATGCGGCGTATTCATCTGAGCTGCCGCCGGAAGATATTCTGGACAATGCCGAGCAGAGGATACTTGAGATCGCTCACAAGGCACAGCGAAGCAGCTACGTCGATGTCAATGATGTGCTCTTCGAGAACATCAAGCAGCTTCAGGAACTGGAGAAGCACGGCAACGACAGAGGTATACCTACCGGATTCAGAGACGTCGACAAGATCCTCGGCGGATTCCAGAAGACAGACCTCATAATCCTGGCTGCAAGGCCGGGTGTAGGAAAGACCGCATGGGCGCTCAATGTAGCTGAACACGCGGCTTCGGTCGGCAAAAAGGTCATGATATTCAGCCTTGAGATGGCCAACCAGCAGCTCGGCGAGAGACTGCTTTCCATGACTTCAAGCGTTCCTCTTGAGAATATCCATAAGGGAGAGATCTCCATGGAGGACTGGGAAGACCTCTCAGCAGCTCAGGACAGTTTCTACGGATACGACATGGTGATCGACGAATCGTCGGTGATCACACCGGTCGAAATGAAAAACAAGTGCCGCCGGTTCAAGCAGGAGAAGGGAGACCTCGATCTTGTCGTGATCGACTACCTTCAGCTGATGAGCATGGGCGGATATAGAATAGAGCAGCGTGAGAAAGAGATCGCTGCGATCACAAGATCTATAAAGATCATGGCCAAGGAGCTCGATTGTGCGGTGATACTGCTGTCACAGCTCTCCAGAGGACCGGAACAGCGCGGAGGAGATCACATGCCTAAGCTGTCCGACCTGAGAGACTCGGGAGCTATCGAGCAGGACGCCGATGTAGTAATCTTCCTCAAGAGAGACGATTATTACAGCTCCGATGAAGAAAGAGCGAACATCGACGACAGCACGGGTCTTACCTGTGCTGTCAATATAGCCAAGCACAGAAACGGTCCGGTCGGAATTGCCAACCTGACATGGATCCCTAGATATGTAAAATTCGGCAACATGGCGAGAGAGTAGGAACCATGGCAAAGACCAAACTGTCAATCGACAGAGGAAGAGACATTTTCCTTCACAGAACGAAGGTAGAGAACCTTTTTATAAGTGAATATCTGCCGGATGCTCCGGGAGACTATGTTAAGGTGTTCCTCTTCGGGCTGATGTACGCTCAGTACGAGATCAAGCCTGACAGGAGCGAGCTCGCAAAGCTGCTGGGGCTCAGTGTGGAAGAGATCGCGGAAGCATGGATCTACTGGGAATCCAGAGGGATGGTGCGTATCATACGTGAAAAAGACAGCAATAACGAAGAAGTCAGCCACATAGTCTTCCTGTCCAAGATAGAAGAACTTTATGGCAAGCTTAGCGAGCCGCAGCAGGCGGCAACAGTATCCTCCGAAGTGACGGCGGAAGAAGATCTGCCTCTTTATGTCTCTATAGACGACATGGATTTCGATGAGGTCATAAATAATAAGCTCGTTGACAGAAGACTTCGCGAGCTATACGAGAAGTATCAGGTCACAACAGGCAGGACTATCTCCAGGCAGGAGATATCCAAGATCGAGGATGCAATAAAGGTATACGGCATTGAACCTGAGATCTTTGACTTCGCTATCGACTACTGCGCTGATCTGGAGAAATACAGCATCGATTATATATTCAAGGTGGCACTCAGATGGACCGAGGATGGCTGCCGCACGGTCGAAGAAGCCAAGAGGCTGCTCGACAGGCACAGCCGCAGAAACGACTGCTACAGACAGGTGTTCAGGGCGCTCGGCTTCAACAGGCTGCCGGCACCGATCGATCGTGAGATCATGGACAGGTGGTTCGATCAGATGAACTGCTCGCTCGCGGAAGTGCTTGATGCGTGCTCCGCGGCCGCGGGGATCAGAGAGCCGAACCTTAAGTATGTAAACAAGGTGATAGAGAACCGCCGTCTCGAAAAGGGCGGTATCAACACCAGGCTGCCGAAAGACAGCAATCAGAACGTTTCCGCGGATACAGCATCCTCCGATGAAGGAAGTCCGGTGAGCCGCAAGGTGCTGGCGGACTATTATGAGTTCATAAGAAACGAAGACGAGAAAGAGCGCGAATCGCGCATAACAGAAGTCCTCAGAAAGATCCCGGGAATGAGAGAGACCTTCGAGGCGGAGAGTAGCGTTAATTCAAGGATGCTCTCGCTCAGACCGGGAGCTGATAACCTTGACACAAGGCAGAGACTGAGGGCCGAGAGAATAGCGATAGAAGAAAACAGAAAACAACTGCTTACCGTGAACGGTTTCCCAAGTGACTATCTGACAAGAAAGTACAGATGCAGTATTTGCAGGGACACCGGTTACACGGATGAAGGTATGGTGTGCAGCTGCTGCAAAGAACGCGCTGCAGAAGCATTCAGATGGCACACGGAAAAAGAAAAGGCGTAGATGACATTTAAATATAACGAACCAGAAGAAAAAACAGTAAATATAGAACCCGGGTCGGAAGCCGAAACGGAAACCGCAGAAAATGATCAGCCCAAGCTCGATGATGTTCAGATAAGAGCGGCAGCTTTGGCGTACGCGCGATTCCTTAAGGACAACAATCTGACTCCGGATGGCGAGACTGCTGAAGAATCCATAGAGACTGCTGAAGAAGCAGAAGAAGCTTCAGAAGACGCTGCGCCGGAAGAGGCAGATGAGAAGGACGAGCCTGAAGCAGCGGAAAAAACTGAGCAGTCCGGTCAGGAAGAAGACGACAAAAAAGACGAAAAAAAGGATAAAAAGAAGGAAGCTAAAAAAGCTGCAGATCTTGAAAAGATCCGGAAGAGACAGGAAGCCAAGCAGAAGAGCAAAGAGAAGTTCCTGAGGGAAGGAAACGCTCCTTTCGCGTCGGTAATGAATGCCCACGATAAAGTTCAGGACGGGATCGACGGGACTTTCAGCAAGATCGGCAAGGATATCATCAGAGGCGCACACAGGATCGCCTCCACCTACAAGAATTCCAGAAGAGTCATTGGGATCGCCATACTGATCATAGGACTTGTAGCATCGGGGATCCTCATCGTATTCGACATGTTCACGGTCTATGAATACGCATACAACGGTAAGGTCCTCGGTTATGTAAAGAATCAGGAAGAGGTCACAGACGTTCTCGATATCGCGGGCAGGGAGCTTACATATAACAGCAGTACAGTGGCGGATGTAAAATTCGTTGCCAACCAGAATGTTACGTTCAATCCGGTAGACGGCAGAGGAAAGAGCACAGACGACTCGGATACGGTCGTAAACAAACTCATCTATATGACGGATATCGAGACTGAAGCGTATGCTGTGTATGACGGAGACAAGGTGGTCGCTATAGTAAAGGATCAGAATGATGCTGATGCTCTGCTCCTGCAGACGAAAGCTGACCTTTCCACACCTGACAATGGAATGGAGCTCGTGTCCGCAGAGTTCGACAAAGAACTTTCCATAAAGCCGGTCAACGTGCTGCTCGGAAGCGTACAGAGCAATGTAGCAGCGCAGACGCAGATGACAAACGGCGGAGAAATGCATACATATCACATCATCGAAGAAGGCGAGACCATCCAGAGCCTTGCTAAGGAATTCGGCGTTGAAGAATTCGACATATACGATGAAACCAACAAAGAACCGGTCACCGAGATCGAGAAAGGCGACAGAGTCTGCATCAGAAGTCTCGTCTCGCCTGTCAGCGTCAAGATGGTTGAAAAAGGCAGGATCAAGGAGATCATAGAATACAAGACCATCAAGAAGGAGACCGACGAGTACTACAAGGGCGATTCCTATCTGGAACAGGAAGGCCAGGACGGAGTGCAGATCTTCGAAGGAATCATAACGAAGGTTGGCGGAGAGGAAACGGAAAGAAAGGCAACAGCTGAACCGGAGATCATAAAGAAAAAGAAAGACAAGATCATCCTTATCGGTACGGCGGAAAGACCTAAGACTGCTGCGACCGGAACCTTCATAGTACCTCTGAATCGCTATACGATAACGTCCGAATGGGGAGGCAGATGGGGTCGTATGCACGAAGGTATGGACCTCGCTGCACCAACAGGAACACCTATATATGCTTCCGATGGAGGAAAGATCATAAAGGCGAACTACTGGTCAGGCCACGGTCTGTGTGTTGAGATCGACCATGGTAACGGTATCATCACAAGATACTCCCACTGCAGCAGGGTGCTGGTAAGCATAGGAGACCTGGTATACCAGGGACAGCACATAGCTAACGTAGGTAATACCGGACACAGTTTCGGAAGCCATTGTCACTTTGAAGTAAGAGTAAACGGTTCGTCACGGAACCCGAGAAACTATATAAAACCTTAGTCCGCACGGACGAGCGGAGGTCAGGAATTGGCAAATAAACGCAGAACACAATATGATACACGGGAAGTCCACTGGGATGATGAGGAGATGCAGAAGCGCGTCGAAGAAAGGCGCAGAAAAAGCATTTCCAGAAGGCGCAGAAGAAAACTGCTGACCCTGATACTTGTCATCGCTACATTTTCTGTGCTTGCTACCATGTGCGGGAAGGATATCGTAAGACTCAAGGCGGAAAACCGTGCTCTTAAAAAGCAGCAGGTCGCTCTCGAACAGCAGAGAGAAGAGCTGCAGGAAGAGCTCAGGAACGCCAATAATCAGGAGTATATACGCGAGCAGGCAAAGAAGCAGCTCAATCTTCTGAACCCGGGAGAGATACTCTTCACATTCGAGGAGGAAGAGCCGGAGGAAGAGGCTGAACAGGCCAAAGAGACAGAAGAGACCGAAAAAACAGAAAAGACAGAAAACACAGAAAAGGAAAAAGCTGAGGACTCCGGCAATGATAAGAAAGACGGAGGAACCGATGGCTAAAAGAAAGTCGCACAGGGTCCAGGCGAAAAAACCAAAGAGTCTTGCAGGTGTCAGACCGCATAAAAGCCTCGGCCAGAATTTCCTCATCGATGAAGAGGTTATACAAACCATTGTTGATGAGAGCGATGTGACGGAAGAGACCCTCGTTCTTGAGATCGGACCGGGTACCGGGGCGCTGACCCTCCCTCTCGCTGAGCGCGCGGGCAGAGTCATTGCAGTCGATCTCGATCCGGACATGATCGAAGGACTCAGGGTCAAGACTTTCGGGATGGACAACGTGGAACTTATCCATGGAGACATCCTTCAGCAGGACATCAAGGGGATGACCGCAAAGAGCATGGAGGAGCACGGACTTTCCGAGCTTCGCATAATCGGCAATCTCCCCTACTACATTACGACACCAATTATCATGAAATTGCTCGAAGCAGGTACCGGTGCAAAGAGCATCACAGTGATGATGCAGAAAGAGGTAGGCGACAGGATCGCCGCTGAGCCGGGCACCAGGGCTTCGGGTGCAATAACATATCCGGTTCACTACTACTCTGAGGTCACCGAGATCATCGATGTGCCGAGGGAGTGCTTCTACCCTGTTCCGGGTGTTGACTCCGTTGTGCTCAGACTTGATCTCAGAGATAAGCCGGGAGTAGAGGTGAAAAGCGAGGAGATGCTCATGCGCTGCGTAAAGGCAGGCTTTGCCATGAGGCGCAAGACCCTGCTGAACGCACTCACTTCTCTGGGCGGATATGATAAAAAAACACTGTCGGATGCGCTCGAAAGCGCGGGTATCGATCCCGGCCGCAGAGCTGAGAGCCTTACGCTCGAAGAGTTCGCAAAACTTTCCGACAGTTTGCAGGAGGCATAATTTTGCAGGATAAGATTCGCAAGGTAATTGCCGTGCTGGCTGCTTTCTTCAGGAAGATCGGCCAGGGCATCAGCAAAGTATTCCTTAAGATATTTCCGAAAAGAGCGGCAAAATACTTTGACGCTGACGTTCACGAGGTCAGATACATCGGCCTCATGGCGCTCAGCGCGCTCGCGATCTACCTCTACATAGAGGAGTTCGCGAGGCTCACTACAGGCCCGCTCGAGGGCATCCGCTGGGCATTCACCCATCCGGTGATATTCCTTTACAACACTCTTATAATCTTTGCTACCATAACTTTTGCGCTGCTTTTCAAGAGGCGCAGATTTGTATGGCTCATGATAGCGGTCGTCTGGCTAGGGCTGGGCACTGCCAACGGCGTGATCCTCATGAACAGGATGACCCCGTTCACTCTTTATGACTGCACCAATTTTGCAGACGGACTCACGATCGCAACCACTTACTTTTCGAAGCTCCAGATAATTCTTTTCCTTGTTGCACTGGCTCTCGGAATCGCGGCGATCACGCTGATTTTCATCAGGAGTGAGAAGTGGAAGAACATCAACTATAAGAAGAGTTTAGCGGTGATCCTGATCGCGGCAGCTGCAGCAGCAGGCTCAACAATAGGGCTCCAGCGGACCGGCGCGATAAGCTCGTTCTTCGGAAACCTCAACTACGCATACAGAGACTTCGGTATGCCGTACTGCTTCATCTCCACATCAGTCAGCGCGGGGATCTCAAGGCCGAAGGGCTACTCTTCGGATCTGATAACCGGAATCCTTGAGGACAAGACGAAAAATGGTGAAGACACCATTCTCGAGGAGAAGGATGACAGCACTGAGCATCCGAATATAATCGTGCTCCAGATGGAGTCGTTCACGGTGGCGCAGGACTACGCAAACATTGAAGTTTCAAAGGATCCTACGCCTGTGTTCAACAAGCTCTACAAGGAATACACATCGGGCAGTTTCATAGTCCCGGCCTGCGGCGCTGGAACAGCCAATACCGAATTTGAGGTGCTCACGGGCATCAGCGCCAAGTTCTTCGGACCGGGCGAATACCCGTACAAGGGCAAACTGCGTAAGAACGTGCTCGAGAGCATGGCATATGTGACGCGCTCACACGGATACAATACCGCCGCGCTTCACAATCACAGGGCGCTCTTCTACAACAGAAACGAAGTGTACGCGAACCTCGGATTCAACACCTTCACTTCTGTTGAGTACATGAACAACGTATCATTCACGCCTACTAACTGGTGCAAGGACAGGGTGCTCACCAATGAGATCATGGAGATCATGAACTCGAGCGAGGAGAGAGACTTCCTGCATGTCATCTCGGTAGAGGGACATGGAGCGTATCCGACTCAGAGGGTCTTCAAGAAACCGTATACGGAAGTCACTACTGACGACGAAGAAACGAAGTGGAAGTACGAGTACTACCTCAACGAGTGCCATGAGATGGATACTTTCATCGGCGACCTCATCGATGCGATCGAGGAGAGCGGCGAGCCGACCGTAATGATAATCTACGGTGACCACATCCCTGCTCTCGATGTAAAGGAAGAGAACTACAAACAGAAAGACCTGTACACAACGCGTTACGTGATATGGGACAACATGGGACTTCCTAAGAAGGACCGCGACATACATTCGTATGAGGGCGGAGCCATGCTGCTCGCTGACGCGGGGCTTGATCATGAAGGTATCATCTTCGACTACCAGCAGACGAACGACCCGGAAGACGACAGCACATATCTGTCAGATCAGGAGGCGCTGGCCTACGACATGCTCTACGGCAGGCAGTACGCCTACGGCGGCAAAGAGCCTTACGAGCCGGTCAATATGAAGATGGGCCACAAGAACATCGAGATCAAAGACCTCGTCAAGATAGGTGACAGGTACTATATAAGAGGAAACAACTTTACGGAGAGATCGATAATCAGTATGGACGGCAAGCAGCTGTCGACGGTATATCTGTCGCCTACCCTGCTTGCATTGAACGAGACTATCGATTCTGATGATGTGGATAAGCTTGAGGTCAGCCAGGTAGATAAGTCTAAGGAGACTGTACTGACGACAGTCGGAGCAAACGAGGAGCTGTAAACGATACCTCGCTTCGACGGGGCTTCGTCGCCGGGAATGTCAGCTCGCTCGACTTTGCCGGTTGGAGAACAGCGCCTGACGCTTCGCTTGCGGCGGCCTGTTCTTAACCAACCGCCTGCAGCCTCGTCGCGACATTCCAAGCGGCGACTTCGCAGTCTCAGCTCAGTATCGTTTACAACTAAACTGCAGGCTGCACCTTTGAAAAGGTCTTAAAATTTTT
This sequence comes from uncultured Eubacteriales bacterium, assembly GCA_902801255.1. Taxonomy (GTDB): domain Bacteria; phylum Bacillota; class Clostridia; order Peptostreptococcales; family Anaerovoracaceae; genus Crickella. The sequence goes on from CADCHO010000012.1 coordinate 24,159, forward strand.
AAAACTCCCGTTAATAAGAGAGAAAATTATGAAAGAAACAACTGATATAAAAGAAATGATGGATGCTGCAGAGGCTGTTTCCGAGGCAGAAGATACATCTGCAGAAGCTGAAACGGCTGGTGTGGAAGCTCCTGCTCAGGAAAACGACGGCAAATACGATGTTGAAGGTATTCTTGAGCTGTCGGATGACGGCTTTGGCTTCCTCAGATTTGACAATTTCCTGACTTCAAACAAGGACATTTATGTGTCGCCTACGCAGATCAGACGCTTTGGCCTGAGGACAGGCGACAAGATTTTCGGTATCGCGAGAAAGCCGAGAGGTACTGAGAAGTTCGGTGCGCTTCTGTATGTGAAGACGGTCAATGGATTCGATCCGATGACCGCAAAGAGAAGACCGCATTTCGACAGTCTCACCCCTATTTTCGCGAACGAGAAGATAGTGCTCGAAAACTCGAGCATCGACCTTTCGACAAGAGTAATGGATCTGGTGGCGCCTATAGGCAGAGGACAGAGAGGACTCATAGTTGCTCAGCCTAAAGCCGGCAAGACGGTACTGCTCAAGAAGATCGCGGCCTCAGTCGAGGACAAGTATCCGGACATAGAGCTCATAGTGCTGCTCGTGGATGAGAGACCTGAAGAGGTCACCGACATGAAGAGGAGCCTGAAGCATTCCGAGGTCATCTACTCTACTTTCGACGAAGAAACGAAACACCATGTAAAGGTGGCACAGATGGTGATCGAGCGCGCGAAGCGCCTTGCGGAGTCCGGAAAGGATGTCATGATACTGCTGGATTCGATAACAAGGCTCGCAAGAGCCTACAATATGGAGGTGCCGGCGTCCGGAAGGACGCTCTCGGGCGGTCTCGACCCGGGTGCGCTGCACCCGCCGAAGAAGTTCTTCGGCACAGCGCGGAACCTCGAAGAAGGCGGCAGCGTCACGATACTGGCCACCGCGCTGGTCGAGACCGGATCGCGCATGGACGACGTTATCTACGAGGAATTCAAGGGCACCGGCAATATGGAGCTCCACCTCGACAGACAGCTCAGTGAGCGACGCATCTTCCCTGCCATCGACCTTTACAAGTCGGGCACAAGACGCGAGGATCTCCTGCTCACACCGGAAGAATATCAGGTCATGTACATGCTGCGCAGGGCAATGAGCTCAGGCAGTGTAATGGATGTGACCGAAGAGATAATTGACAATCTTTCGAGCACTAAGTGCAATAAGGATTTCGTCAACTTCATGCTTAAAAAACTTCATTAGCAATTTTTGCAATGTGCGGTGCAGAGAGCGGCCGTCTCGCCTCTCTCGGATCTGCCATTGCATCCTCACTCACTCCGCGTTCCGGGACGTTTGCGGAACTCGCTTCGCTCAGACACCCGCACAACGTCAGCCGGCCCGCGTTCACTCAATCGGTGCAGCTGGCAAGATCCTCGAGACACGCTCGACTGCCGCTCTCTGCACCGCTCATATTACAAAAATGGCAAAGATAGATTACGACAAAATATTTATAGACGGCGCCTGCCCTACTGCGATCGGCGGACAGGCTGTGATGGAAGGCGTCATGATGCAGGGCCCTGACAGGCTTGCTCTTGCGATGCGCCTGCCTTCGGGCGAGCTCTACCTTAAAACGAAACTCAAGAAGAAACCATCCCGTGCGGCGAAGATCCCTTTCGTAAGGGGCATCGTTTCCTTTGTGAACGCCCTCGTCGGCGGCATGGGAACTCTGATGGAGTCCGCCGATATACTCGAGACTTACGCTCCTGAGCAGTATGCAGAGGAGCCGGGAAAGATCGAGGCATGGATCAATAAAAAATTCGGCGAAAAGGCAGCATGGAATTTCCTGATGACCACAGCGCTGCTCTTTGCAGTAGTGGTCTCGATAGTCTTTTTCGTCATTCTTCCGACCTGGGTCGTGAACTTCCTGGGCAAATGGATACAGAACGCTTTTGTGCTCAATCTCATAGAAGGTGTTCTCAGGATAGCGATGTTCGTCGGCTATGTTGTGGCGATCCGTCGCATGAGCGATATTAAAACGCTGTTCCAGTATCACGGAGCCGAGCATAAATCCATACACTGCTTCGAAAACGACAGGGTGCTCTGCCCTGAGAACGCGGAAGAGTTCTATACGCTGCACCCGAGATGCGGGACCAGCTTTCTTGTATTCGTGCTGCTAATAAGCTTGCTTCTGTTCAGCTTTTTAGGCTGGCCGAATCTGGTGTGGAGGATCACATCGAGAATACTTCTTATCCCTGTGATCGCAGCCATAAGCTTTGAACTCCTGAGGTGGGCCGGCAGATCGAACGGCAAGATAGTACGAATCCTCAGCTGGCCGGGACTCCAGCTCCAGAGACTGACAACTGCCGAGCCGGACAGAGATCAGCTAGAGGTTGCTCTGCTCTCGCTCAAGGCTGTTCTTGTGGACCCGGGTGTTCCTGAGATCGAGGGATTCGTCGACAAGGACGGCAATCCGGTGAGATCCAAAGCCGAGATGAAAGAGGTTGAGCGCGAGATGGAAGCCTGGGCGGCAGACGTTGAAGCTCATACCGAAGCGAACAAGAAGGCTGCAGCTGAGGCGATAGATGATCTTACGCGTATAGAGGAAAGATCCGTTTTCGAAGATCCGGCTAACGGCGCGAGCGATGACGAGATTTTCAGCGCGATCGACTTTCTGGACGGGCTCGACACGGACGGCTATACCTTAGTTGCTCCTGAAGAGACAGACGGGAGGACTCTCGTAAGGGCAATTGCCGACCGGGAAGCGATGGAGGCAAAGGCCAGGACTCTCGCGCGCAGGTATACAAAAGATATCAAGACCTACGAGAATGCACTCAGCTGGGGCAAAGCCGCTCTGAGCATGCTCCCGAACGGCAAAAACGAGGCCAGGATGATAATGTCGTATGCGACGGGTCTCGGCACAACTGAGCTCATCACCAGATCAAAGGAGCTCATGCGAGAGGACGACTTTGAAGAGTTCCAGAAAAGGATCTACGCGAGGATCGAGGGCGTACCGCTGCAGTATATAGTCGGCATGCAGGAGTTTATGGGACTGCCGTTCAGAGTCAATGAATCAGTGCTCATACCGCGCCTCGATACAGAAGTTCTGGTCGAAAATGTGATTGAGACCATCAACAGAATGAATCTCATAAGGCCGGAAGTGCTTGATCTGTGTACGGGGAGCGGCGCTATCGGTATTAGCATAGCGGCAAAGGTACCTGACGCTGTCGTGACCATGACAGACGTGTCCGAAAAGGCGCTGCAGACAGCGATGAGCAATGCGGGCCTCAACGGAGTCAACCGCCGCTGCATATTCCTGCTCGGTGATATGTTTGACGCGATCCCTGAAGACAAACGTTACGATGTGATAGTCTGCAATCCGCCGTATATCCCTAGCGATGTCATCGACACTCTGGATATCGAAGTAAAGGAACACGAGCCGCGCATGGCTCTCGACGGCGGCAAGGACGGACTCGATTACTACAGGATAATAGCGGATAAAGCCAGTATGCATCTGAAAACAGGCGGCGTGCTCGCTCTTGAGATAGGCGCTGAACAGGCTTCAGACGTAAAGAAGCTGCTGAATAAGGCAAACACATACGAAGGTATCAGGGTGATTCGTGATCTCGCACACCTCGACCGCGCGATACTAGCAACGCGCAAATAAGCAGGGAAACAGGGACAGAGAGTACTTCTAAATCTGACCTTCAGACTGGGAGGGAATCTATAAATGAATGGGTTTTTGATATTGTTTGCATTCGCGCTCGTTGTAAGCGCGATCGGGTTCAAAAAGTACGTATGGTTCATATCGATAGGCTATGGATTTTCCGTGGCAGCGATCGGACTTGTGCTGCTCTGCCTTTACGGAAGGCGTGCAGACGCAGGGCTCATCATAGCTTGTGTGCTGTTCATCCTGTACGGACTCAGGCTCGGCGGATACCTGACATACAGGGAAACAAAGAAAACCTCGTACAACAAGAAGATGAAAAATGAGATCAAGGACGGCAAAGGCATGCCGCTGATCGCTAAATGCGGTATCTGGATCTCAGCCGCCCTGCTCTACGCATGTGAAACCTCACCTGTTCTGTTCAGACTCGAAAACGGTAAAGGTACTGACGGATGGGTCATAGCAGGGATCATCATCATGGCGATCGGGCTTGTTACTGAGACCAGTGCCGACGTGCAGAAGAGCCTGGCCAAGAAGGAAAAACCGGGACGATTCGTCGATACCGGTCTGTATAAGATCGTAAGATGCCCGAACTACATGGGCGAGATGACTTTCTGGACGGGGGTGTTTCTCACGGGGATCGGATCGAACGCAGGCGTATGGCAGTGGATCGCGGTCCTGACCGGATACCTCGGCATCATTTACGTTATGTTCGGAGGAGCACGCAGACTCGAGATAAGGCAGGACAGAGAGTATAAGGATGATCCGGAGTACTGGGCATATAAAAACAAAACGCCTATCATGATACCGCTCATACCGCTTTACAGCGTTAAGAAATATAAGTGGCTCGTTGCCTGATGCAGAAAAGAGAAATGACCGAATTTGAGAGAATGGAAGCCGGGCTGCTGTACGATCCGGGAGCTGAAGAGATCCTGTCAGTACAGAGTCCGCTTGGAGAGAAAATCAAGGAGTTCAATGACCTCAGGCCGTCGCAGTTCGAAGAACAGCAGCGCCTCATGAGAGAAATGTTTGCCGAATGCGGGGAGAATGTATTCATTCAGAGACCGCTGTACGCTAACTGGGGAGGCAGACATGTGCACATGGGCTCCAACATATATGCAAACTTCAATCTGACGCTTGTCGATGACGGGCACATTTACATCGGAGACTGGGTCAAGTTCGGGCCGAATGTCACTATCGTGACTGCAGGGCATCCGGTACTCCCGGAGCTGAGGAAAGAACCGGCTCTTCAGTTCAACAAAGATGTGCATATAGAGGAGTGTGTCTGGATAGGAGCCGGTGTGATCGTGCTGCCGGGCGTGACCATCGGTAAGAACAGCGTCATCGGCGCCGGAAGCGTTGTAACGAAAGACATACCGGAAAATGTCGTTGCGGTCGGCAACCCATGCAGGGTCATGAGGCCGATTGGCGAAAAAGACAGAGAAACGTTTTTTAAAGACGAGAAGATAGACTGGGAGGAACTGAATGGCTAAAGTTATATTGATAAACGGCAGCCCGAGGGCTGATCAGTGTACTGCGACAGCTCTTGATGAGATGATAAAGGCATTCCATGAAGAGGGTGTCGAGACAGAACTTATCCACATCGGGAACAAGAGCATCAGAGGCTGCGCTGCATGCGGATATTGCTCTTCGCATGACGGCTGCGTCTTTAAAGACATAGTGAACGAAGTCAACGCAAAGCTCGAAAAAGCGGACGGACTTGTAGTAGGCAGCCCTGTTTATTACAGCTCACCGAACGGAACGCTCATCTCCTTCCTCGACAGACTGTTCTACAGCGCTCAGTATGACATGCACATGAAGGTCGGAGCGGGAATCGTAAGCGCAAGACGCGGCGGCACCACAGCATCGTTCGATGTGCTCAACAAGTACTTCAGCATCAGCGGAATGCCGATCGCAACATCCACTTACTGGAATAATGTGCATGGGTTCACGGCAGAAGATGTAAAGAAAGATGCCGAGGGACTGCAGGTGATGAGAAACCTTGCCCGCAATATGGCTTTCATGATAAAAGCCATTGCCGATGCAAAAGAAAAATACGGACTCCCGAAAGTGGAGCACGACGCGTTCACCAACTTTATGGACGGTAAATAAAAGGAGGAAACAGATATGTGCCTTTCAACTGTATACAAGAATGAAGTAAACGATGCGAATATGCTCGCAAAGAACGTTGCGGACATCAAGGTGGATGGAGGAAAGCTCATTTTCACCGACCTTATGGGAATTCGCTATACATTCGACGGTACGCTTGAGAAAGTCGATCTTATGGACAACTACGTTATTGTCAGAGATTAATTTACAAAAGCGTTTAAATAAGAGAGGGAGTGAATATGTATTACAACGATTTTAAAGATCTGAAACTTTCCGGTCTCGGGCTTGGCTGCATGCGCCTTCCGTGCATTGACGGTGATGACTCCAGACCTGATCCGCAGGCTGTGCAGGAAATGGTCGATTACGCGATGGCTAACGGAATCAACTACTTCGATACCGCATGGGGATATCACGCCGGTAACAGCGAGACAGTCGTCGGGGAAGCTCTGTCGAAATATGACAGGAGCAGCTTTTATCTTGCGAGCAAGTTCCCGGGCTATGATCTCTCCAACTTCGGCAAGCACGAGGAGATCTTCGAAAAGCAGCTCGAGAAGTGCAAGACTGACTATTTTGACTTCTATCTCTATCACAATGTGTGCGAACTTAACATCGACAAGTATCTCGACGACAGCACAGGCCTCACCGAGTTCCTTCTGAAAAAGAAGGAAGAAGGCAAGATCCGCCACCTCGGTTTCTCGTGTCACGGCAGCCAGGAGACTATGCATCGCTTCATTATGAAGAACTTCAGACATATCGAGTTCTGCCAGATCCAGCTGAACTATCTTGACCTTGAGTTCCAGAACGCAAAAGACAAAGTGGAGGAGCTCAATAACATAGGTATTCCTATCTGGGTTATGGAACCGCTTCGCGGAGGCAAGCTCGCTAAGTCCTGCCTCGGCGGCGAGAAGATGCTTGCAAAGAGCAATCCGGACTACACGCCTGCCAACTGGGCGTTCGGATTTGTAGAGTCCGTACCGGGCGTCACAATGATACTCTCCGGAATGTCGAACTTTGAGCAGCTGAAACAGAATATAGATTTCTTCAGTGAAAAAAGAGTACTCAGCGACGATGATATCGCGATTCTCCTGACAGCAGCGCACTACGACACAACCGGCAAGAATGCCGGCACTGTGCCTTGCACCGCATGCAGATACTGCACTACCAAATGCCCGCAGGAGCTCGATATCCCGAGGCTGCTTGCGCTTTACAATGAGCACGCTTACAGCGAAGGCGGATTCATAGCCCCGATGGCGCTCGCAGCGCTTGACGAAAACAAACTTCCATCTGCCTGCATCGGATGCGGAGCCTGCGCAGCAGTCTGCCCGCAGCAGATCGACATACCGGGAACCATGTCGAAGTTTGCATCCTTATTAAAGTAATATAATAACAGCCTGAATGAGGACGTTCTCAGCAGGGCTGTTTTTTAAATTCAAAAATACAATTTGCACTTTATAAAATCTTGCCATTAACCCCGTGCAGGGGTTAATATTTTATCGAGAGGGAAACTGAATCCGGCAAAATGGTGCCCTATGAAACGATCAGAAACAGCGTGTTTCCGGGGCACTCGACCGGACCGGTCCTGAGAGGGATATTTTTTTATATTTAAAAACAAGAGGAGTTGTATATGAAAGACCTCAAGCATCTTTTGTATTTTGAAAACCTCCTGCAGAATGCGAACAACGAACTGATTGAACAGGCCAAGAAGGACGGCAAGATCTGCGCAGCGTTTACATGCGAGAATATACCGGAACCTTTGATGAATCTCGGCAATGCGTTCTCAGTTCGTCTTTTTGCGCCTAATTCCGGCTCGCTCGACATAGCTACGTATTATATGACGAGCTTCCTTTGCGAGACGAGCAGAGCCCTGCTGGAGAGAGCGATCGAGGGAGGCTTCAATTTCGCAGACTGCCTGATCGCGGCGGACGGCTGCACCATGATGAACCGTGCTGCTGAGAACATGGAGCTGCTGCACACCATGGATGAGGGGAAGGACAAATTCTTCTACCAGTTCATGGAGATCCCTATGAAGGCGAAAGAAAACGGAGTCGCGCTCCTGAAGCTGCAGAGCCAGAACCACATACTCAAGCCGCTGCATGAAAACTACGGAATCGACATTTCCGAAGAAGCCATGCTCAAGGCTGTCGAGGAGCATAACGAAGTCTGCAGACTCATTCAGGAGATCGGTGAGTTCCGCAAGGAAGATGACCCGCGCATCACAGGATACGAGTTCCATGTGCTCACTCTCGCAACATATCTGGCTCCGAAGTATCTGCTCATCGATAAGCTGAGAGAGACGCTCGAGGAGATCAAGACAAGAGAGCCTGACGGCAAGAAGTGGCGCGCACGCGTCCTGGTGGTCGGCTCCGAGATCGACGACATCGGCATGATAAAGCTGATCGAGGAATGCGGCACTTACGTATGCGCTGACAGATTCTGTTTCGGCTCGCTTCCGGGAAGAGTACCGATCCCAATCGATAAGGATTCGGATGACGACATCCTCACGCAGATCTGCCGCCACTACACGATGATCGGACAGTGCCCGCGTACCATGAACATGGAGAAAGTATACGGCCGCAAGAAATACGTTGCGGATCTCGCGAAGGAGTACAAGGCCGACGGCATCATTTACGAGCAGGTCAAGTTCTGTGACCCATGGGCATATGAGCGTATGCTGGGATCGCACATGCTGAGAGAGGATTACGGATTCCCGGTACTCTCCGTAGACAGACCGTACAACATCAACGCCGGCGCCGGCCAGATGCGTACACGTGTACAGGCTTTCATAGAAAGCATTGAGATAAAGAAGATTCAGGGAGGTGAGAAATAATGGCATTCAAAACGGTCAGGAAGATCACTAACCCTAAGAAGAAAAAAGGTGACCAGACGCTGGGCAAGCTCTATCCTACCAACGGCAAGACCAAGGTCTTCGTCCGCCGTGAATGGAGAGGTGTAAAGGACACACTCTACGATTATTCGAGATGGCTGTACATCATGTCGATCCTCGCAAGATTCATCGCGAAGCCTCGTAACATCAAGGCGATGTTCCGTTACAGATGGATGGCCAACTATCTGGCTGTTCCTTACATGATGGACAAGTTCACACTCGGACTCAGAGATGAGCCGCTGCGCATCACCCATACAGCCATGAACTTCGTAATTTACGACGTAGCCAAGACGATGGACAACATCTTCAAGGGCGACCGCCGTACGGGCAATAACAAGAAGTTCTCTGATACATGCGTGCTGACAGACGAGAATGCGATGACAGCATTCATGATGGGATTCCAGGATACAACAGCTATCCTCAGAGAGGTCCCTACAATGTTCGTCGCAAACCTGCTGACTCAGAACTCGACTACACATTATCTCGACGTTGCTCAGGAGTTCGGACTTCCGGGCGATGTCTGCCCGATGCCTGAAGCAGAGGCCGGCATCTCCATTGATGACGACTTCGCTGTACTCGGATGCTGCGCTGTTCAGGTCAACACCACCTGCGACGGTTCGCTCATGGGCAACGGTGTTATCGCACACAGACTCGAACGCGAATACGGTATCCCTACATTCCAGCTGACTGCCCCGCTCCGCCACAAGGAGGACGACGTTCAGGAATACGCTGCCAATGACATGAAGGAAGCTGTAAAGTTCATCGAAGAGCACGCTCATGAGAAGTGGAACTGGAAGCGCTATTTCGAGAGCGCTGCCAGAGTAAACGATGCAACCAGACACCGCGCGTTCTGGCTCGACAACAACTCAACTGACTATCCTCAGTTCGTAGGTTCGGTATTCTCCCTCTACAACGACACCAACTACATGGGTAACTGCGGAAGATCCGCTCTCTTCCCGCCAAAAGACAAGAAGATCAGCAAGCTCGTTGAGCAGGGTTACAAGAAAAAGACGATGATCTGCCCTGAGTACAGGCACAGATGTATCGTCTGGGGAGTACAGCCGCAGTACAACATTCATATGCTCTACTGGATGATGCATTGCTGGGGCGTTGTGCCGCTGACAGACATGCTTTCGATGGTCAACACCGACATGATCGCAGATGTGGATACTCCTGAGAACAGAGAGAAAGCATGGTACGACATGGCATGGCTCAACGAGAACATGATCATGCGTAACCGTACTCACGGCGGATACAAGGTGCTCGTCGATGAGCTCTGGGAGTTCTGCGAGATCATGAACGCCGACATGGTAATGATGTGGGAGCACATGAGCTGCAAGGCACTCGACGGCCTCCACGGAATGTTCGAGGAGCAGGGCCGCGAGAGAGGTATCCATGTTGTATGGGTATGCCACGACCTCTGCGATCCGAGAGTATACACAAGACAGGCTATCCGTGACGAATTCAGCCAGTACATGCGTACAGTGCTGCGCGAGGAGCCGCTTGATCCGACGATCGAACATATCCCGGATGAGAACATGTGGTAGGCTTGCTCGTCTTTTCTGCCCACAGCTTCGTCTGCTGCGCGACTCTTCGGTGCTCACGTACTTTTAGGTACGCTCCGCTCCTCGACCGCTTGCATCCTCGCTGTGAACAAAAAATACTTCGCAATTCTGAAAATAAAAGGTAACGACATACAGGGGGCATCACTTCGGTGATGCCTCTTTTGTTCAGAAGTCTGAAACTATGGCTTCGACAGTGAAAATGCTCAACATTTGGCTGATTAAGTGCGAAAACTTGGCGAAAAACTTGTACAAATGACAGAAAATGCAAATTTTGACAAGTTTCATACCACATAACAAGGGAAAAACAGATTAAAACTTGAATAATAGGGGCTTATAAGAGAAAATGACAAGTTTTTCTTTGCAAAACCTTGTCAAAATCTGAAAATAATGCATTTTATACAAGTTTATTCTCTGTAAAAAGCCGTTGGGGAAGCTTCCCTGAAGACAAACTTGACAGAACAATGGATTATGGGCGAATTGACAAGTTTTGCTTCAGATAAGGCTAGGCATTGATGGGGTTGGTCTCTTGACACAGTATTTTGCGGGTTTAGAATTAAAGTGTAATGGAAAGCAGTCTTTTGAAAAAGCGAATACCTTCGGAACCGGACCTGACGAGCGGCTCTATTGTCGATAAGGTCCTTCTTTTTGCCATTCCGCTCATGCTGACCAGCATGCTGCAGCAACTTTTCAATGCGACTGACGTTGCTGTTGTCGGTAAGTTTGCAAGCATGGAGGCGATGGCGGCGGTTGGAAGCAACACGCCGATCGTTTCGCTGCTGGTCAATTTCTTTGTGGGAATTTCGGTAGGATCAAACGTGCTGATCTCCCACAATATCGGAGCAAGAGAGCCGGAAAAGGCAAAGAGTGCTGTTAGGACCTCCATGGCGTTTGCTCTGGCGGCGGGTGTATTCGTTGCAGTGCTCGGCAATCTGATAGCGGTCCCGATCATAGATTTACTGGGAGTTCCGGCTGAGGTAAAAGATTACTCGGTCACCTATCTACGGATCTATTTCAGCGGCGTTCCGTTCATCATGCTCTATAACTTTGAAGCCGCCATTTTCAGGAGCGATGGCAACACGCGGACTCCGCTCATCTGTCTGACGGTCGGCGGTGTGTTCAATGTGGCTGCGAACCTCTTTTTCGTTCTGGTTCTGGGAATGGACGTGGACGGCGTTGCCATAGCTACTGTGCTTGCGAACGTGATAAGCTCCATGATGCTGCTCTACTATCTCAGGAAGAAAGACAGTGTCATACATGTCAATGTGGCAAAGATCCGGATGAACAAGGACGATTTAAAAACCATCCTCAGGATCGGTATGCCGGCCGGACTGCAGAGCGCGGTCTTCTCTATCTCCAACATCTGCATCCAGTCCGCTATAAACAGCCTCGGCGCCGACTACATGGCCGCATCTTCCGCGGCGTTCAACATAGAAATATTCGCATTCTTTGTGGTAAACGCCTTTACGCAAACATTGGTGACCTTTGTCGGCCAAAACTACGGCGCCGGCAAGTACGACAGATGCAGAGAGGTAATCCGGAAGACCCTTCTCGTGAGCTGGACCTTCACTATGGTGCTCTCTGTCCTGCTGCTCATTTTCGCCAGACCTTTGCTGGGACTTTTTACAAACGAGCCGCAGGTAATAGAGGCGGGCCTGCTGAGGATCAGGCTTCTCCTTTATGCCGAGACGCTCAACGTGCTGATGGACAATCTGTCCGGAGCCATGAGAGGTCTCGGAAAGTCGCTGGTCCCTGCTCTTACGACACTTATCTGTGTCTGCGGAGTTCGTATCATCTGGGTATTCACGGGATTTCAGATCTACCACACATGGCTGTCGCTGATGATAGTTTTCCCGGTCAGCTGGGGAGTCAACGCATTATTCATCATCATCGGATATATCCACACCCGCAATCGCATGCTGCCGGCAGATAAACAGTGAAAAAGCAAAATGAAAAAGGCGCTCCACTGAGCGCCTTTCTATGTGTGATCTTATTTATACAGTTCCTGAAGTTCGTATCTTTTTATCTTTCCGGTTACCGTGCGCGGAAGTGCATCTGACGTCATTATGATATCGCTTATCTGACGTGAATGCGGGATACTCTTGTTGAATCTGTCGACTTCTCTTACAAGCTTTTTCTTAATGTCGGCTGAAATAGCAGGATCTTTAGGGCATGTGCCGGCTACCAGCACGGCTTCTCCATCCTTCAGGATGACCCCCAGATCAGGCAGGCCGCTCATCTGCTCAAGAGCCTCTTCATATTCAGGACAGAATATCTTATCTCCGTCGGAAAGCACCAGCACGTCGTTCTTGCGGCCTTTCAGGTGAAGTCTGCCCTTTTCGTCAAACCATCCGAGGTCGCCCGTAAAGAAGCGTCCTTTCTCAAACATAGGCTCTCTGCCCAGATAGCCCTGCATCATGCAAGGCGTTGCAACGGAGATCTCACCGTCTTCCTCTATACGAATGTCTGCTTCCGGGCACGGATACATGGCAGAAGGTTCGTCGAGATCCTGAGTTATCGCAATACCGCTCGATGTTTCCGTAAGCCCATAGCCGAGATAGACCTGTATACCTTTTTCCCTTAGCGCGTCAACTACATGCTGAGGGCACGGAGCTCCGCCGATCAGAACGACACGGAGCTCAGGATTCAGAGCGTCCTTATTGAGCATATCGGCGATCTGCGAAGGAACAGCAGGTAAAATGGTAGGCTTGAAAAACAGAGCATCTCCGGTAAAACGGAGCACATCTCTGCCTAGAGCTACTGTTGCGCCATATGCGAGTCCCCACAGCATGGCGCATACGAATCCGTATGCGTGTGAAAGGGAGAGATTTGACAGGATCACATCGCCCTTGCCGCATGCGAGCATGCTCTGGCCGCTCCATGCGCTGGTGCACAGCGACTTGGATGTCAGCCTTGCTATTTTGGAACTGCTTGTGGTTCCGGATGTAAAGAAAAGGAGTTCTCCTTCTCCGCCCTTGCCTTTGATGCGCCCAAACTCGTCTCTCTGATTCTCTCGGAAATACCTGGCGGCTTCCGCTGCCTCGGCGGCATACTCATTAAAACCCTCCGGAACACGTGGATCGGCGATAATGACATCGCAGCCGGCTAACACGTGAGCGAAGATGTCTACGAGAGAGTCTACGGTCTGCTCATATCTGACGACCTCGACACTGCTGCATTCTGCCTTTACATGGAAGGATTCCGTGATTATCATCTCGCCAAAATCCCGGTAGGAGACTTCACTGGTCTCGCCCTCCATGTTGCCGCAGCGTATAGCGATGCTGTCACGTGTCAGGAAGTCGTTTACAAGCTCTTCGAAGGATGAAAACTTTCTGTATATGCTATACATAGTTGATACCCTTTTTATTCTGCTTTTGTTGAAATAGGCTTGCTATGATTATAAAACAATCACGATAAAGGCTCTATTAAAAAATGCCGTAAATAGCTGAATTACGGCATTTTATGCAAATTGTCAACTCGATATCAATATTCGTATCTGGCGCGGAAGAACGGCTTGTCGCCGGTGCCCTCATAGTAAGTGGTGTCGGCGTCTTTATATTCTTTCAGTGTCAGATGCATGCCCGCCTTTATCTCGTTTAAGTAGTTTATGTACACAACTTTCGGCACAGGCATGACCGCAGCCGCCTCAACCGTATCAGTTGCGGCATCTCCGGAGATACGGGATGACACATCGTTCCATATCGCATCATCGATCATGTTGAAATAGCTGGTGTTGTTCATGTGCCCGTTTATATCCATCTGGCTGAACCTGGTAACTATTTCAGTGCAGGATACAGGCTCACCGGCCGATTCCGGTATTACGATGGCAGGCAGGAACATGTCATCGCTTCCCGGACGTCCCGGAAGCTCGATCCCGTAATCCTCGGGCATGATGATCTGACGTGTATCCTCATCTATCAGGGACCACAGGGCCTGCGCGCGGATTATCACCTTCCCCTCCTTTATGATCTCGTAAAATCGCGGGAAGAACACGTGCATCATTTCACCCTGCCAGCCGCGGATGGTGATCTCATCATCGTAGACCGGCATCTCATCTATCTCGACCAGCTGCCTGGTAATTATCCAGAGAAGCCCTTTGTCGAGAGTCTCCCGGCGCGTGCAGCCAAGCGCCTCCGTGTGAGCTATTGAAATATCTTCGAGCAGACGGAAAAGCTCGGACATGCGAAGACGCCTCGTCATGTCTACCTGCTCGCTTCGGATCACAATCGTCTTTACATATGTTAGTTCTTCGGGACGGTATTCTCTGTACATGGCAGTGATGACGTCCTATCTGAGAGCCTCGATTTTGTCGAGCAGCTCGCCCAGCGTGTTGATCGATGTCCACTCCTTGCGCGGGATGCGGATGTTGAATGTGGACTCGACCTTTGTGATGAGCATGATGAGGCTCAGCGAGTCGATGTTTGTATCCGTGTTGATGATCGATGACTCATCAAGCTCAGCATTCTGAAGCTCAGGGATGAAGTTGTGAATGAGTTTGATGACCTTTTCTTTGATTTCGTCTCTTGTGAGTTCCATTGATTGATCTCCTTGAATTTTTTATTTGCTGATCTGCTCCTGCAGCTCGTATCTTTTGATCTTGCCTGTCGCCGTCCTCGGAAGCGAGTCTGCCCTTATTATAACATCATATATCTGCTGCGAGCGCTGCAGGGATCTGTTATACTCGCCGACAGTCTTCAGAAGCTTTGCTCTCATGTCTGCTTCTGTGGCCGGATCCTCCGAAAGAGAACCCGCGACAAGCACTGCATGGCCGTCCTTCATCGTTACTCCGAGGTCTGCAAGTCCTGTCAGATGCACAAGATCCTCTTCATACTCAGGACAGAAGATCTTTGTACCGTCCGCCATCAGGAGCACGTCCTTCTTGCGTCCCTTAAGATGGAGCCGGCCCTTATCATCGAACCAGCCGAGATCGCCTGTGAAAAACCTGTCTCCTTCGAACATAGGCTCGGCGCCGATGTAACCCTGCATCATGCAAGGAGTCGCGATCGTGACCTCGCCGTCTTCTTCGATGCGGAAGTCTGCACCCGGGCACGGATAGAGAGCTTCAGGCTCGTCAAGATCCTGAGTGATCGCGATTCCGCTTGAGGTCTCCGTAAGACCGTATCCGAGATAGACCTTTATTCCCTTTGCTCTCAGCGCTGCCGTTACTTCAGGGGTGCAGGGAGCAGCACCGATAAGCGCGACTTTAAGACCCGGATTCAGAGTGTCGAATTTAAGCATCGCATTGATAAGCGTCGGAACTGCCGGCAGGATCGTCGGAGAAAAGAACAGCGCGTCATCGAGGAGATGTCTTACTCCCCTGCCGAGCGCTATCGTGGCGCCGTACGCGAGGCCCCACAGCATGGAGCATACGAAGCCGAACACGTGGGAAAGCGGCAGTATCGACAGTATCACGTCGCCTTCACCGCATGCAAGCATGCTCTGGCCGCTCCATGCGCTGGTGCAGAACGACTGTGATGTGAGCCTTACGATCTTCGACCTGCTGGTGGTGCCGGATGTGAAGAAGAGAAGTTCACCCTCGCCCTTTTCGCCGGAGTCACTCATAGCCTCCCGTGCTGCCTTTGCGGCTTCGGCTGCCTCTGACGCTCTTGCAGTGATCTCTTCAGGGACCATCGGATCTGCAACGATGATGTCGCAGCCGGCCATGACATGAGAAAAGATGTTGACCAGAGTTGCCGGATCCTGTTCATCCCGGATCACTTCTACGGCGCTGCGATCCGATTTCACATGAAGAGCCTCTTCCCTGATCATTTCAGCGAATTCACTGTAGGAAATGTCGCGGACTATGTCATCTTCTCCGGCATAACGAATGGCCACTCCGTCACGTATGGACATGTCGTTTACTAATTCTTCAAATGATGAAAACTTTTTATACATTGCGGGTTTCCTTTTCGTTGATAATAGTCCCTTGTGATTATATAATAATCCACGGAGTGTTCTCCATATAAAAACACCATTAATACTTGAACGAAACGGAGAACAAGTTCAGTTAACATTTAAGGAGGCAAATTCAAAATGGACAAGAACACCAAGATCTGCATCGTAGGCGGAGGCCCTGCAGGACTCTCTGCAGGAATGTATCTCGAGCAGAAGGGCTACGAGAACTACACGATCCTCGAAAGACTTGACCGCGTAGGCGGAAAGTGCTGGTCGCCGACATACAACGGCAGACGTTATGAGATGGGCGCTATCATGGGCGTTCCTTCATACTATGCTGTTCACGATGTAGAGGAATTCTGCGGTATCACTCATGACGGTCCTAAGCTGAACCGCAACTACAAGAACAAGAACGGAAAGGTTATCGAGCCGTTCGAACCTAAGAAGAACATCCTCAAGATTCCTAGACTTCTCAAGATGAAGAAGCAGCTCAAGGAGTTCGGTGAGCTCCTCGAGACAAAGTACTATGGCTATGACATCAACGGACACCGTGGTGTTGCTGAGGGACGTTATGAAGGCTTTGCATGCACACCGGAGCGTGAGCCTGTAAGCGGAACAAACCCTAACCTCAAGGATCTTGCACTTCCATTCAATGAATTCTGCAAGAAGAATAAAGTAGAGCTCGTTCAGGATGTGTGGATCGGACCTTACACATCATTCGGTTACGGCTACTTTGATGAGATCCCTGCAGGATACGTCCTCAAGTACCTCGACTTCCAGACGACAATGAACTTTGTAAAGGTCAACCTCTGGACATGGAAAGAGGGAACACAGTGGATCTGGGAGTGCCTCGATGCCAAGCTGAAGCACCCTGCAAGACTCAACAGCAAGATCGACAAGGTTGAGCGTAAAGACGGCAAGGTATACGTAACAGTAAACGGCAAGGTCGAAGAGTATGACAAGATCATCGTTACAGCACCTCTGTACATCCCTAACAAGAGAGCTGACGGACAGGTAGGCATGGTAGACTACTTCGACGCAAGAGACGACGAGAAGGAACTCTTCAGCAAGATCGATTACGAAAGATACGATGTACAGGCAGTTCTCACAAAGCCTGAGGATCACCCTGAGATCAGCTACTATGTATTCGAGAACATGGTAAAAGAGAGACTCGGACACCTGATGGTCTACTACAGAAGATGGAGAGACGAGATCGATCAGGTCATCACAACTTATGCTCTGCGTAAGCACAAAAATGGTCCTGAGATCCCTTATGAAGAGGTAAGAGCTACAGTGCAGGAAGACCTCAAGACAATGGGCAACCCTGCAAAGGAAGTTATCAACGAGTGGTCAGTTTACTACTTCCCACATGTCTTCAGCGAAGACTATGCTGCAGGCTGGTATGACAAGGTCGAAGCAATGCAGGGCAAGTACGACACATACTATGCAGGCGAAGTCATGGCGTTCGGCGACATGGACGAGACTGCAGAGTACAGCCGTGAGCTCGTAGAGAGATTCTTCTAAATCATCATTAAATAAGGGCGGATAC
Organism: uncultured Eubacteriales bacterium; assembly: GCA_902801255.1. Lineage (GTDB taxonomy): Bacteria > Bacillota > Clostridia > Peptostreptococcales > Anaerovoracaceae > Crickella. The sequence goes on from CADCHO010000012.1 coordinate 41,823, forward strand.
AAGAACTTCAGCTCGCTGGTTCCGTCGCCGGGAATATCTGCTTCGTCGGCCTTGCTTCTTGGGGAACGGCTCTGACGCTTCGCTTGCGAGACTCGTTCCAGCCAATCAGCTGCGGCCTTCTCGCGATATTCCGGACGGCTTCTCCACACGCTCGCTTCGGTTCTTGTATCCGCTCTTACCACAAGGAGAATGTTATGAAATTTTATAAAGATCACTATGATGTCGTGATCATCGGAGGAGCCCTTGCGGGGCTTTCCGCTGCCCTTCAGCTTCAGCAGAAAGGCATCAACGACATCCTTATCCTGGAGAAGCACAATCTTCCTGGCGGCCTGGCCACGAGCTATGTCCGTAACGGTATTGAGATCGAAGCGACTCTCCACGAGATGATGAGCATCGGCTCAAAGGAAGACCGTCTCAAGGTCGGCGTGTTCTTTGACGAGTGCGGAGTCGACATCGACTGGCTCAAAGTTCCTGAAGCATACAGATTCGTTGAGCCTAACAAGGGTATCGACATCACGCTGCACTCGGGTTTCGAGAGGATGGCTAACGAGATCGACGCGCAGTATCCTGGCTGGGGACCAAAGGTGCTTGAGTTCATGCAGCTCTGCAACAGAGTATATGATTCGATGAACACCCTTTCGGTGACTCCGATGAGCAAACCTGCAATGCTCATAAAGCATCCGGATTTCGTGAAAACAGCGGGATACACCGCGACTGAAGTCATAGATACGTTCGGATTCCCGCAGGATATCGTGGACATTCTGACACCGTACTGGATCTACGTCGGAAACCCGATGAGCACTCTGCCTTTCACTATCTACGCCTTCCTGATGGCAGACTACTTCCGCGGCGGAAGCTATGTGCCTAAGAAATACTCGCATGAGATGAGCATGAAGCTTATGGCAAAGGCCGAGGAGAACGGCGCTCAGATCGAGTTCTGCCAGGAAGTCGAAAAGATCCTCGTGAAGGACGGCAAGGTCACGGGCGTGCGCACAAAGCGCGGTGACGAGATCAACTGTGATTACGTGATTTCGGCTGCCTACCCTAACAAGGTGTACACACAGATGATAGAGCCTCTGTCGGAAGTCCCGGCAGGAGCCATCAAGATGGTAAACGGCCGCAGGCTGTCAGTCACAACAGCATCCGTAATGATGGTGCTCGACGACACTCCTGAGAACCTCGGCATCAAGGATTACAATATCTTCTCGGCAGGCGAGACGATGGATACGGATAAGATCTGGGAACAGAGCAAGACGCTGGGACCATACAAGTATCTGACATCGATCTGCCTTGATCTGGCGAATCCGGGTGCTACGCCTGAGGGAATGTGTCAGTTCTCTATCACCAACCTGCCGCTCGTGCAGGGGTTCCTCGATCTGAAAGAGGAAGACTATTACGATTTCAAGCGCAAAATGGCGCTCGACATGATCACTGAGTACGAGAGAGTCAGCGGGATCAACCTGCGCGACCACATCGTCGAGATCGAAGTCTCGACACCTGTCACTATTGCCCACTATGTAGGCGCGTGGAAAGGAAGCATTTACGGTTACTCGCACAGCATAGACGACCACGCGGTGGCACGTCTCCAGATGAAGGAAGATGATCATTTCATAGACGGACTTGAATTCGCGGGAGCCCATGCCATCAGCGGAAACGGCATGGGCCCGGCCGTTACAAACGGCCGCGCCGCCGCCAAGGCTGTCATTGACGATGTTGCAAAGAAGAAGGCTGCCTCCGAAGGCGGCCCGAAAAAGAAAGCAAAGAAAGCTTAGAAAGGAGGCAGCCACATGAAAGTAAAAGGATTTTTAAAAGATGTCGGCGGCGCCTCCCGCGTCACCAAAATGCGCAAAGAGCTGATTGCAAAAGGATCTCCTCTTCCTGATCCGAAGGATCCTATCCGCGAACTCGCTGACCTGCTCCACCCGGGCAAGCAGCAGTTCAAAGTCACCGAGATCCGTGAAGCGTCACCTACGGCTACTACTTACAGGTTCTCGCCTTTGAACGGTCACGTTCCTGTATTCCAGAGCGGTCAGTATGTAAACTTCTACCTGACCGTTGGCGACAGCGTGCTCACAAGAGCATACTCGATCTCATCGGCACCTTATGAGGCAAGGCTTGCAGAGCCTTTCTTCGAAGTAACGATCAGACACAACGTACACTACCTCGTTCCGGACTGGTTCCTCGAGAACGTAAAGGTCGGCACGGAGATCACAGCCGCCCTTCCGTTCGGACAGTTTCTCTACGAGCCGCTCCGCGACTCCGATCATATCGTAGGCATCGCAGGCGGATCGGGCATCACACCTTTCGCTTCGATGGCCAAGGAGATCGCACACGGCAAGCTCGATATCGATCTTACGATCATCTACGGTTCTGTCAAACATACAGACATCGTCTGCGGTGAGGAGCTCGAAGCTGCCCGCAAAGCGGCTCCTGATAAGATCCACGTGGTACATGTCATGAGCGATGACGAAGACTGGGATGGAGAGAAAGGCTTCGTAACGGAAGAGATCATCAGAAAGTATTCGCCTGAGGGCTGCTCGTACTTTTTCTGCGGACCTCCGGTGATGTTCTTCCTGATCGATAAGATCATGAAGGAGATGGGCGTTCCACTGAAGAGATTCAGACATGATGCGACAGCCCAGCCGGCTGTAAAGATGATTCCGGGATTCCCGATGGATCAGGTCGGCAAGACTTACAAGATCACCGTAATGCGCGGCATTCATGAGGATGTGATCGATGCAGCAGCAGACGAACCGGTGGCGGTCGCTCTCGAAAGGGCAGCGATCCCTATCGATACCCACTGCAGAGGCGGCGAGTGCGGATACTGCCGTACCCAGCTTCTTTCAGGAGACATTTTCGTATCGCCGCTCAATGACGGCAGAAGAGCAATGGACAAGGAGCTCGGCTGGTTCCACGCCTGCTCCGCGTACCCGACTTCAGACCTGAAGATCAAGATCCCTATCATCTAAACAGGATGAGTCCGGCCGAATCCGGAAGAACCGGACACGGTCACTTAAAAATCAATGAAGCTCCGGCAACCCCGCCGGAGCTTTTGATTGTTTAAAATTCATCAATGAATCACAATTCAGCATGCAAATAGTCTATAATAATCCTCTACGGGAGAAGCTGCATTGATTTATAAAAATGCCGGCGCTCTCCCCTATGGGAAGGAGATAAAAAATGAACAGAAATCTTATAGCGGCTGTGGCGTACTTTACATGGATCGGCTTCCTTGCTGCATATATGCTGGGCGACAAGAACGACCCGTTCATCAGGCACCATCTTAATCAGGCGCTGGTTATCGACCTTGCGGGTTTAATAGGAGGCGTATTTGCGGTCATACCGATTCTCGGCGCTCTGGTAGCCGGAGTGGTAAACATCGCAGGCTTTGTGCTGGATATCATGGGAGCGGTAAGCGCATACCAGGGAAGCACAGCATCGCTTCCGATTATCGGTGACATCCATATTATCGGCTGAAAACAATTCTATAGAACGTACACTTCTGATATCGTGCAATAGAAAGGAAAACGGAAATGAAAAAAGCGACAAAATTGTTTGCCTTGCTGATGACAATAATGATGGTAGTTACTCTCGGCCTCTCGGCATGCGGAAGCAAAACCGAAGAGCCAGTTGAAGATGAGGGGCAGAATCCGATCATGAATTTCATCGGAACCTATGCCAGCGGCAGAGCCAGTATCTTTATCGGAGCAACAGACGAAAGCAACGGCGCAAATGCGACAGTCACCTGGAGCAGCAGCGCAGCGGAAAACAGTACATGGGTAATGAGCGGAACATTCGATCCTGAGACGCTTCAGTTCGAATATCACGACTGCGTAAGGACCGATTACGTTTATAACGAAAGCGGTGATGTTGAATCCCAGGAAGAAGTATACACAGGCGGACATGGATTCATGACATTCACAGACGGTGACCCTCTGACACTTACATGGCAGGACGATCAGGAGCACATGGCAGATGACATGGTCTTCGAGTATGTCGGAATGGTGCCGGATGACGGCAGCGTCGGCATGGCAAACCCATGGAGTGATGCAGGCACACTGGCTGAAGCAGCTGAAGGAGCAGGCCTTGACGGATTCTCGATCCCTGAAGGCGCAGAAATCAGCCTTGGCGAGGTCAACCTCACAGAGGCCAGATATATGGAAGGTCTTGCAGAGGCAGTCGTTGAATTCCCTGCAGTCGAGATGACGATCCGCAAGGGCAATGCATCCGCTGCCACCGATGGAGATATCTCCGGAGACTACAACGAGTACGCAAACACCTGGACCCAGAACATCAAGGGACTCGAAGTGACATGCTTCGGCAACCGCGAAGGCGATGCTACCAAGACGATCTGGCAGGTAGACGACACGTGCTACTCTATCACAGCATACGGACTTGGCGGAGACACAGACTACGGTCTGTCCCCTGATGACCTCAATTCGCTCATCAACGGAATCCAGTAAAAAAGCAAAAATTTAAAAAACTGCAGCGGTATAACCGCCGCAGTTTTTTCTTTCCCTATATGCAAGCGAACTTCCGTCTCAGAGACCCGTTTATCGCATTTAAGACGGAAGTCGAAAACCCATAAATAGTTTTAGGCGTTCTTGATAAGTGAAAGAGCCTGCTCTATAAGATCATTGCTCTCACCGAGCTTGTCGACTGCATCGTGGATCAGGTCGCCGACTACGTCGTCGAAGCAATGTCCGAGATCATGAAGTTCCTCGGCATGATGCCTGTTGTGGTCGAGCATATACTTCAGAAGTGCCAGGGCTTCTTCAGGCGAAGACGCCGCAGCATGCGAATGAGTATGAGCATGAGTGTGTGTGGTGCCGTCAGCATGAGTATGAGTGTGGCTGTGGCCGCAATGCTCGTGAGAATGAGTATGCTCGTGATCGTGTTCGTGGACCTCGTGTTCATGATCCGCTGTGATGATTTTGTTTTCGTTATCTGTACACATTTTGTGCCTCCCTTACGTGTCAGTCTTTTAGCAGGGCGATTCATGCTTTTGTCATGAGCAGCCGACATAAACGTCATTATAGACGTCACGCGATAAATATGCGATGACATTTGCCGTCATCAATCTCGTCACGATTTCCGGACTTATGCGTTTCTAACGGCAGAAGCTGTCGCCTTTTGGCTGTCAGGATAACCTGCTTTTTTACCTGCTGCTTTATCTATTGCTGCAAGCATAAGATGAGTATTCTTACCCGTATATTGTAATCAAATATGTGGTGTTTTTAAAGGCTTTACAACCCTATATGGGGGTTATTTTCACCCCCTCTTTTCTTGTATAAAAAAAATACAAAAACGCGGACACTAATTGCAGCTTCCGCGTTTCCTTCTCGTTGACACATTTGTAACAAAGAACGTAAAATAGAATCAACAATAATATTGTAGAAAAAGTCTGTTCCGTACATGCGGAATGCGTGCTTTCGTGCGTTAAAGCAGTACGGAGAGGCGGTTTTCTATGAGAGTTTTTATTAAAGAGAGGGAGAGGTAAGGTGACACACAATGCGTGACTTAAAGCATCTGATCTACTTTGAGGACCTTCTGCAGGAAGCTAACAACGAGCTCGTGCGCAAGG
>CADCHO010000013.1 GCA_902801255.1 uncultured Eubacteriales bacterium
TTAGTGTGTGCATTACCGTCATATGTCCATTCGCCATCAAGCGACTCGACCTTGAGTTCCTTTGTGCTCTTCTTGACTTCAAGTTCACCGATGGTCTCAGCAAGTGTGTAGTCGCTCTCGACTGCTGTGCCATCCCATGTCAGAGTATATGTGTTGTTGCTCTTGCCGACTTCGGTCTGTGATCCTGTTACCTCGAATGTAGCAGTCTCCTGCTCTCCTCCGGTAGGTGTCACGAAACCATTGATGCTTCCGTTTGCCGTCAAAGGCTGGCCATCGTACTCCTTCTCTGCGCTCTGTGTTGCGATCGTCAGAGTTGCAGGTTTGATAGTAAGCTTACCCTCCTCTTTATCCTGTTTTGAGTACTGCTCACTATGACTTACAGTGTAGCTGAATGCATTGGTTACATCACTTTCTTCAACATGTGTGATCGTTGCAGTTTCTGCAGGTGTGACTGTTACTTTATCACCAGTTGACAGGGTGAACACACGACCGCTTTCATCGGCTACTGCTGTTTCTTCTCCATATTTAACAGTATACTCATGTTTTGTATGAGCATTGCCGTCATATGTCCATTCGCCATCAGCAGAAATAACCTTAAGCTCCTTTGTGCTAGTTGTTACTTTCAGCTTACCAATTGTTTTATTGAGTGTGTAGTCACTCTCGACTGCAGTGCCATCCCATGTTAGGGTGTACGTGTTGTCACTTTCACCAGCCGTTGTCTGTGAACCTATTACCTTGAATGTAGCAGTTTCTTCTTCTCCACCGGTCGGTGTAACGAAGCCGCTGATGCTTCCATCTGCCGTCAAAGGCTGGCCATCGTACTCCTTCTCTGCGCTCTGTGTTACGATCGTCAGAGTCGCAGGCTTGACTGTCAGCTTGCCGACTGTGTCTGCTCCCTTGGTGTAGAAGCTTTCGTGTTCTACTGTCCAGCTGAATGCGTTGTCGACATCGCTCTCTGCGACATGGGTGATCTTTGCTGCACCCGCAGGTGTGACTGTTACCTTGTCACCTGTTGACAGAGTAAACTCTGTCTGACCTTCTGTTCCATTGATAGTATCGGTTCCATATGTCACTTTGTACTGCACCTTAGTATGTGCATTACCGTCATATGTCCATTCGCCATCAAGTGATTCAACCTTGAGTTCCTTGGTGCTCTTCGTGACTTCAAGTTCACCGATGGTCTCAGCTAGTTTGTAGTCATCCTTGTCTGCTGTGCCATCCCATGTAAGAGTGTATGTGTTGTTGCTCTTGCCGACTTCGGTCTGTGATCCTGTTACCTCGAAGGTTGCAGTCTCGCCGTTCACGAAGCCGCTGATGCTTCCATCTGCAGTAAGAGGTTCACCATCATACTCCTTATTTGCACTCTGTGTTACGATTGTCAGAGTCGCAGGTGTGACACTCAGCTTACCGACTATGTCTGTTCCCTTGGTGTAGTAGCTTTCGTTTGCTACTGTCCATGTGAATGCATTGTCGACATCGCTCTTTGCTACATGTGTGATCGTGGCAGTTTCTGCAGGTGTAATCGTTACTATATCGCCTGTCGAAAGCTTGTAACTGTACGTTCCATCATCATTGAATGTAGCTCTACCGCTTTCTTCACCGAAGGAGACCGTATAATCGCGCATTACATGAGCAAGGCCGTTATACGTCCATTCGTTGCTCGCAGACTCGACCTTGAGTTCCTTGGTGCTCTTCGTGACTTCAAGTTCACCGATATCCTCATCGAGTATGTAGTCGCTCTTACGCGCTGTAGAATCCCATAAAAGAGTATATGTGTTGTTACTCTTGCCAACTTCTGTCTGTGATCCTGAAGCAGTGAAAGTTGCCGTCTCGTCGTTCACGAAGCCGTCGATGCTTCCAGGTGCCGTCAAAGGCTGGCCGTCGTACTCCTTCTCTGCGCTCTGTGTTACGATTGTCAGAGTCGCAGGCTTGACTGTCAATTTTCCAACTGTGTCTGTACCCTTCGTGTAGTAGCTTTCGTTTGCTACTGTCCAGGTGAACGCATTGTTGACTGTCGTCTCTGCAACATGTTTGATCTTAGCTGTAGCCGCAGGTGTGACTGTTACCTTGTCACCTGTTGACAGGGTGAACTCTGTCTGACCTTCTGTTCCTTCGATGACCTCTGTTCCATATTTGACTTTGTACTGCACCTTAGTGTGTGCATTACCGTCATATGTCCATTCGCCATCAAGCGACTCGACCTTGAGTTCCTTGGTGCTCTTAGTAACTTCAATGTATGTGTTGTTGCTCTTGCCGACTTCGGTCTGTGATCCTGTTACCTTGAATGTAGCAGTCTCCTGCGCTCCTCCGGTCGGTGTCACAAAGCCGCTGATGCTTCCAGGGGCCGTCAAAGGCTGGCCGTCGTACTCCTTCTCTGCGCTCTGTGTTACGATCGTCAGAGTCGCAGGTGTGACGCTCAGCTTGCCGACTATATCTTCACCCTTGGTATAGAATGCGTCGTTCTCAACAGTCCACGTGAATGCGTTATCGACATTGCTTTCTGCTACATGTGTGATCTTAGCTGTAGCCGCAGGTGTGATCGTTACCTTGTCACCTGAATTAAGTATGACTTCTCCTGTCGATGCGCCTTCTTCTATTGCTACGTTATGGCTTTCATTACCAAACGTCACGATATACTCATACTTGGTATGAACATCACCATTATAAGGCCATGTACCCTCATATGACTGTACAATCAGTTTTGTGGTGCTCTTAGTTACAGTAAGCGTACCAATAGTTTCGCTAAGAGTATAGTCACTTGCCGTTGCCGTGCCATCCCATGTCAGAGTATAAGTATTATCGCTCTTGCCGACTTCTGTCTGTGACCCTGTAACTGTGAATGTTGCTGTCTCCTGCTCTCCGCCGGTCGGTGTCACGAAGCCGCTGATACTTCCTGTAGATGTAAGCGGCTTGCCGTCGTACCCTTTCTCTGCTGTACCCGTAGTGATGGTCAGCGTCGCAGGAGTAACCGTCAGCTTTCCTTTTTCTGTTGTTATGTTAGAGTATTGTGAGTCATTTTCAACCTCATAGGTGAATTCATTTGTGACATCACTTTCAGATACATGTGTAATTGTTGACTCCGAATCAGGGGTTATCGTTACTTCATCGCCCGTTGACAGCGTTGCCGTTCCGGTTGTCGCTCCTTCTGCTATTGTTACATCATATCTTTCATCACCATATGTTACAGTGTATTCATGCTTTGTATGAGCATTGCCGTCATATGTCCAAGAGCCATCTTTAGAAACGATCTTAAGCTCTGTCGTGCTTGCGGTAATCGACAGTTCACCTTCCCTCGTAATAATATTGTAATTATCAGGGTTGAAGTTTGCTTCTTCTGTGTAGGTGATTGTATTGGTTTTCGGACTTTCCTCTACCGTTGTTACGCTTCCTGTTGCCTTAACGTCACTTACTTCACCAACAACAAAGCCCACATTACCACTCTGCTGCCAGCCTGTTACTACCGGCATGGTCAACGGTGTTCCATCGTATGGCTTGCTGCCCCCTTCGGACACAAGATTAACTGTCCTCTTTAAAATCTGCAGACGTCCAGGACGTACATACAGACTGACACTGTAATTATATCCACCTGTAGGAAGATCAGCTGCTATGAGATCAAGGTTATAGGAGTAGTCTCCGGCGTTCTTCTTTGCTTCTACATAGTAGCCAAGACCATCCCCACCTGGCTGCACGTTATCAAGGCCTTTTATCTGTTCCCAAATAGTGTCCAGATAAGCTTCTTTGTATCCATCATGGCTGATCATGATGTAATCCTCGACGTCCTTGGACCCATTTGTGAAGCCTGCTTTATATTCTGTTCCGTCGTAAACAATTCCAACCCAGCGGTCAGGCTCAACTCGAACTGTTACGTTAATTTTGTTCACAGTAAGTGAACCGCTAATGTAACGGAAAGCGTAGTAATTTGCACTGGTGTGATTTCCGTTTGTTACCGCATCCTTTGGAGTCACGGTAGCTTCACCAGCATTGATACGTCCGTCATTAGTATTGTTATCAGTATTTGCGTATGTAAAGCTTATTCCTGTAAGGGACTCGCCTTCTGGCAGTCCTTCAACTTTAACCTGCCCTCCTATATCTGTTGGAAGCTTCAGCTCTGTTCCGTCATATTGCTTGCTAAAGCTCTTTGCTGTAATTGTTACTTTCTTCTGATAGAAGAGTGTAAATATCAGTTTGCCGTCTTGAGCAACCTCTTCTGTAATCTTATAGTTGCTGCCCGCATTAGTACCATCATAATCCGTTCCTACAACTGCTTTGTTGAGTTCCCATCCAGGAATAGGCGTGCGACTCAAAGTAAATGTTTTGCCAACCTTGAGCACCTGATTATCCGGACTTGCTATAGGATTACCATCCATGTCAACAAAGTTAACAGTGACCTTTGCGTTCTTGTAGCTGGAATAATAGAAAGTGAGAACATTCTGTTCTCCATTAGCTGTAAGAACAAGCGTCTTTTCAACTTCGTCCGGGAAGAACTCTATTCCGTTGAGTTCCGGCACTGCAGCATAAAGAGCATCGTAATCAACCGATGCTGCCATCTCTATTACAGACGCGGTGTCACCAGGTACATCATTCACAGTCTTTTCTGCCGCAACTGCTGTTCCTGCACCTGTCTCTCCGTCAGCAATAACATATCGTACGGTATAACTTGTCTTTTCAGCTTTTTTGCTATAGACAAATGTGATTTCATTGCCTGAACCCGCCAGAGTAATTTTCTTTGAATTTGTATCTGGTCGATATCCCGCAACTGCTAATGCTTGTTCTTCTATCTCCTGTCCAACAACAAAGTTAGGATTGCTTACAGTCTTGTCTGGTGCTACAGAATTGCCCTGTTCATCTACATAGTGAACAACGTAATCAAGCTTGTCTCTTGTCCAATGAGCATATGCCGTAGCATCTTCTGTGATCTGCATATTCCAGTCGAACAAATCATTTCCACTCGCTGTTGTATACCAACCGTCAAATGTGTAGCCCTCTTTAGTTGGGTCAGTGGGTCTCTCAACCTTGCTATACTTCTCTACAGTTTGGCTACCAGCAAGTTCTGTCGTGCCGTCTTCATCTAAAAAATTGACTGTATATTTTGGCGCTATCCATTTAGCGTAGAGGACCAAATTTGCCGCTGGCATTGTGCTAAATGTATACTTTGAAGTCAAACCCGCATCTTTATACCATCCAGCAAAAGTGTAATCGCTATCGACTCCACATTGTGCCGCAGTTGGTGTCCAGACGTAAGGTGCCTTGTTGATATTCGCATCAAACTTGATATTTTCAATAGTGTTAAGCTCAGTGCTTCCATAGTAATAGTCAATTTTGAAGGTATCACGATCATAGTAAAGATTTGATGTGTTGCCACTATCTGTTCTTCTGACATATGTATACCCAGGAATATCTTTCGGACTAAGACTTGCACCTGAAGAGTAATTATATGTCTGACTATAAGCTTCTGACCGGGTATATTGATCATTATCAGCATTCTGCAGCATATAATTTACAGTATATGTAACAGTACTCGACAGCCAGTATCCTTCATATGTAATGGTTGTACCGCTGCTTGGTAGCATATCATCAGCGAGGGTCAAACGTTTTGTTACGTACACGGTATCCTCGCCAACTGCAATCCATCCACTGAAACTGACATTACGGTTAGTTCCATTCCTTCTATAGGTACCGTTCCCGGCACTAATCCACATTGAAGAAATGTCTTGACCTAGTTTCGCTGTAAATGTATATGACCAGTTGTTGTTACCTGTTTTGGACTCTCCATTTAAAGGAGCCGTAACATTATAGGTTGTGTAGTTGTTGTAGTAATACACACCCGGCCTGAAATGGAATGTATACTCAGTCAGCTTATAGTACACATAAAGGACTGATGATCCATCAGCAGCAATCACTACACTAGAAGTTGCGTTCCTATCATTATCCTTTTCCCAGCCTTTTCTTGTGATGGTCGGTGCGCTTGATGCTTGTACCGTAGATCCAACTGTTGCAGAACCATCTCTTGAATTATCGTAAACATAAGATGACTGCGTACCTGCATCATTATACTTTTCGAACATGTATACGATGGTATAGTTGACATTAGCCGGATTCCACTTCGCATACAGCGTTGTGTTGTTTTCTATAATTATGGACGAATCAGCCTCATCATGAAGTCCTTCATCCAAATACCATCCACCGAAGGAATAACCAGCTTTAGTAGGGGGTGTGGATGAAAGTGGCACCTCAGTTCCATAAGCATATGTTCCACCACTTACATAGCTTCCGCCGTTGGTCTCATATGTCAGCTGGAAATTTTTCCGATTATAATAAACATTCAGTTCCTGGCCTCTTGCTTGCGTGATGTTAGCACCTTCTGCGCGATCCAGAACAGCATAATCATATGTCTTGACGTCAGGAGTTACATAGCTACCTAAAACACCAGGAATATCCGACCTTCTCTCTATTTCAGTATATCCTTCTCCCTCAAGATTCTTGAGTAGGTAAACAAAGTCATATACTGCAGTATGCTCAACATACTTGAATCTGACTGTTGCTTTGTTATCAGCGTCAAAATCATCAATAGTTATTGTAGCAGTCGGATTTTCTGGATAATAAATCGGGCCACCAGAAACCTCCTGCTCTTTAGTCTTTGTACTTGCTGGTGCTGTAATTGTATAAGGAAGTTCATGCGTCTCAACCTGGATAAGGTCTGTATTGAAGATTACTTCTTGCCCTCTGTCATTCAGATAGTAATACTCTGCTGTAATGTCATATACAGATAAGGTACGGAACTGTGCCACAACTGTCATGTTATTTGTAACAACAGTATCTGCATTAACCTCTGTTTCAGTTCCTTGAATGACCCACTTATCAAATACCTTTCCTGCAACGAAAGGATTCTGCGGCATCGTGCCGATAGCTTCTCCTCCTGCACGGAAATACTGTGAAAGTGTTTCCGAAACAGTACCGTCATCATTTAAAACAACAAAATCAACCTTGAATAAATTTTCAAATCCTGCTGTAAGTTCAAGGTCTGAATTGACTGCTTCTCCACCCGTATACTCTGTCTCACCTGCGAACCATCCGTTAAACTGCTTGCCTTCAACTACTGGCTCAGCAGGAAGTTTAAGTGAATCACCAGCATAGTAAGTGTCTGTCTCATAAGTTTCGCCTTCAACTTTGTATGTTACTGTGAAAACGTTTTTATCGTATACAGCCCATACATCTCTATCAACTTTGTTTGCTACAGAGTTTGTAAAGCCTTTAGTTTGATCACCATCCTGATACACCCACATACCTACTGAACCTTCTACAGGTGGTACATCAGGTATATCATTGAGGCAATAGCTGGTATTTGCATCAACTTCTTTAGTGGCAACAACATTGGTCTTAGTGTCGTCACTATAGAAAGTAACAGTATGTTTAATCAACTCATAGTAAGGAATAATTACAACATCGCCTTCAGGGGTGTAAGTTGAATCGATTACGTCCTCTGCTTCTGCCTTCCATTTTCCGCTTTGTCCGTCTGGTACATAAGTTCCTACAGCCCACTGTGCTGTATAGTCCTCGCGGGCAAGATCTCCATCCAGCGGAGGAAGTTCTCCTATTGTCTCTCCCTTGGTGACCTCTCTTGTAGAGACAACAGCCTCACCGTCTCTATTACGGAATTCAACAGTCCAAGTGTCTTCAGTTGCTCCTCTAGTAGGGACATTTTCTTCAGCGGTTTCAATAACGCCAATAACTGCAAAGACAGAGAAGTCCTTGGTTTCGAATGCTTCATCAAGTTTTCCTACACTCTCGACTGCTCCATCTCTATAATGAACTATCTTGTATGTCTTTGCCTCATCCAGATTGGTTGCAGACATAGTAATAGAGACTTCCTTCTCAGGAGTGATTTTTTTGCCATCCTTTTCAAAGGAAATATCGACCGCTTTGATATCTGCGCCTTCATCAAAGAATTGTTTGAGATCGGCATTGGCATCTCTGAGTACCATCTCAGTGCCTTTTGGTAAGGCGCCTTCAGGTGCTGATGCCTTAACAGTTACTTCGCCAAATGTCTGCTCGTCGAAGGTATGTTTAGGATAAGCCTCATCGCTGTCATTATTGTCAGGAACAGCCTCTCCCTCTGCAGGTTGTTCCTGCACGATCGGTGTACCGTCTTCGCTGCTTTGACCTTCGACAGTCTGTGCCTTCGGTTGATCGTCTTCGGATCCAGTCGCTTTTTCTTGCTTCGGCTCTGCCGTCGCAGGCGCTGGTTCCTCTTGTGGAGTCTCAGCTTTCTTTGACGGTTCCTCGACCTTAGGTTCATTAACCACAGGCGTCTCGGCAGCCGGAGCCGGCTCTGTCACCTCCTCGCTTGCCGCAGGAACTTCTCCTTCAGCCAGTGTGTATACCGGCGACGGCATGTATGTGATCATCATTGCCGCGCAAAGAAGAAGTGCGAGGAATCTTTTCAGAGAATTGTTGTTCTTCATTTTGACCCTCCGTTACCAGGATTTGATCGATTATTTCAAATATTCCCCTATCACTGATATAGTCCCAAAAATCATAAAATGGCATACTATACCATTGTTTATCCATAATCAGTAAAATTATATTTCTTTGCGAAAAAAAGCGCAACTTTAGCACTGGTTTTCCAAGTTTATTAAAGCAGAAGCGGCGTCATAAAAAACGTCATCGCCGAGTTGCGATGACGTTTTTATTATTATTATTTATTTTGACTTATATATCTAGACGGCAACTAAGTTTTTACCACAATATATTCTGTCCGGGTCAGCGCTTTATCCGGTTTCCGGCCTCGGTAAGCAGGAATCCTGCGAGTATTACCATCACCATCGCGATCTTTCCCTGAAGCGTTGCGAGCGGTGATGCCAGAAAGCCCAGCTTCGGTATATGTGCAAACACCTTTCCTACTATGTTTACATATGCCGCCGGGTACATATCGGCAGCTTCATTGGCATCGCCCTTTGTGATTATCTCGCTGTCCTGAGTGTGATTCTCGACAACTCGGTGGGTAATCGGGTACGCTGTTCCGTCTGACGATGAAGCCGCATTGGTGCTGTAGAATACGATCACATCGCCGGTCTGGAGCGTTGCCGGCTCAATCGGTTTTGCATAAACGAGACTGCCTACCGGAATGCTAGGTTCCATACTTCCGGACACTACAACGTATGACTGTATACCGGCAAATCGTGGAGCCGTAAGCGCCAGGCAAGCCAAGAGTGCCGCAAGCATTATCACCGTCCCCAGAATGTCAAGAAAGCGTCCAAAAGGTGTAAGCCTGCGTTTGTGCTTTTTCCTCTTAGGCTCACCTCCCCCGGTCACCTCTGCATCTGTTGTTTCCTGTCTGTTATTAGCTGCGATTGCAGCCTCCTCGGCTGCATGCCTCTCTACTCTGCTCATATTTTTACCAGCCCATCACCTGTGCGAAGACTTCACCGATACGTTCGTGTATGACAAGATCTGCTGAGCTGTCTGCACTTGTTGCGCTCATGTTGATCAGCACCAGCTTCTTACCATGGAAGTAATGGATCAGTCCTGCTGCCGGGTAAACGATCAGCGTAGTTCCGCCGACTATGAGTGTGTCGGCATTCGATATGGCTCCTACAGCTCCGTCGATCACGTCGCCGTCGAGTCCCTCTTCATAGAGAACCACATCAGGTTTGATCCTGCCGCCGCACTTGTCGCAATAAGGTACGCCCTTCGACTCCAGCACCTTCTCTACGCCGTAGAACGCATGGCATCTCTCACAGTAATTGCGCAGCGTCGATCCGTGGAGCTCCCACACCACCTTGCTGCCGGCCTTCTGATGCAGGCCGTCGATGTTCTGTGTGACTACCGCCTTTACCTTGCCCTGACGCTCGAGCTCTGCCAGCGCTTTATGGCAGTTGTTAGGCTGCGCGTTCTCGTATATGAGCTTGTCCTTATAGAACTCGTAAAAGTCCTCTGTATGTCTCATGTAGAAGGAGTGGGATATCATCTCCTCAGGCGAGACTGTTCTGCCGAGGTTCATGTTGTAGATGCCGTTGGCGCTCCTGAAGTCAGGGATGCCGCTCTCGGTGGACACGCCCGCGCCGCCGAAGAATACGATGTTGTTGCTCTCGTCGATTATCTTCTTTAATTCTTTGATCTTATCGTCCATATCCGACCGCCTTTCCGTATACCCATTTATGCGCCAATTAGTATTTATACATAGTTATTATACCACTGTTGACATTATGGTCTTTGCGGTTTTTTGCTATATTTTGAAATTGACGCCCTTTGCCTGATTGATAAAATTGAAGATGTCAGGAAAGCAGTGACTCACGGCAATCAAAAAAGCCGTCTGCTCGCTTAACTAGACGGCCCCAAAATTATTTTTGGTTGAGTTAGTTGCTGACGAGCAACGCTCTTCCTGACCAAATTATAAGCGGCATTAGCTGCTATCGCAAGTGCATTTTATAGCCAAAACAAAAGGTGCCATCGTTGCCAATGACACCTTCGCGCGTACTGTTTATCGTGTCGTTAATCCCTATTGACACTTACGCCAGATTAAGTCTCTTTTCCATAAGGTACTTGCAGATGAAGAAGTAGATCACCGAGAAGATCACCGCCATAATGAAGCCCGGTATGAACACTCTGTTGAAGTTCACGAATCCGTCTGCGCTGTACTCCAGATTGATGAACAGCGGGAGCATTATTCTTCCGACTGATGATTCGAAGATCATGATCAGTATGTATGCTCCAATCGATGCGAGTGTCGTGCGGTTCGGCACCTGATGTCCGATCGTAATCGCTGCGTAGATCTGCATGATGGTCTTTACAATGCCTGTGATCCCCAGGAGCAACACTTCGATTACATACAGGCCGAAGTGCTTCGGCAGGTCGATCTCGTAGAATCCCCGGATCAGTTCCCTGAGGCTTATGAATTCTCCCGAAACGATGAGAGCTCCGATTCCGATCAGAATTCCCGTGAGCATCGCGACCAGTATAGTCACGAAGATCCACAGTGTTGCGGAGATCGCTTTGTTGCCGATGTGTTCTGCAACGCTCACAGGCAGCACGTGGTTGAAGTATGCCTCGTCACCCAGCAGGCTGTTGCTGAATCTCTGGACTATCAGGATTATGGTCATCACCAGGATGGTCGTCGCTATTGCCGTGTAGAGCAGCGCGGATATCACTACCATGAATTCGTTTTTCGAATCTGCGGACTGTGTCGTCAGTCCCAGCAGCAATGCCGTTGCAGCCCAGGCTGCGTAAAGCGGCAGCAGCTTGCGTCCCATTGCCGGGATCTCGTATTTAAGAAGTTTACCTAACATTTGAACACCTCCCTGAAGAGCTTGTCTACGCTTTCGCCCTTCTCTTCGCGGATCTCGTCCGCCGCCTTGTGCAGGACCACTCTGCCTTCCTTGATGAAGACTACGTCATCGAGCACTGACTCAACATCTGCGATCAGGTGCGTCGAGATAAGCACGACCGCGTTCTCGTTGTAATTCGAGATGATAGTGCGGAGAATGTAGTCTCTCGTTGCCGGGTCGACTCCGCCGATAGGCTCATCGAGAAGATAGACCTCGGCCTGTCTTGCCATTACCAGGCAGAGCTGCAGTTTCTCTTTTGTGCCCTTCGACATCTTCTTCATGGTCTGCTTGCGGTTGATGCCGAGGTCGTCCACCATGGCTTCCGCTTTCATGCGGTCGAAGTCTTCGAAGAAGTCTTCGTAGATGTCCATGAGCTGCGATGCTGTCATGTAGTCAGGCAGCGCGTTTCTGTCAGGCAGGTACGCCACCACTTTCTTTGTTTCGACGCCCGGCGCGCTGCCGTTTATTGTCACGCTGCCCGATGTCGGCTGAAGCAGTCCGTTGAGTATTTTTATAAGCGTCGTCTTACCGCTTCCGTTCGGTCCGAGCAGTCCCACGATCTGTCCCTGCTCCAGCGAGACAGTGACATCGTCAAGAGCCGTAAGATCGCCGAAGGTCTTTGTAAGATTGTTGATCTCTATTCTTGCCATCTCTCTGCCTCCTTTCTACTTTATGCCTTCCATCCATTTGTTTACAGATGCCTTGATTGCCTTGTCGTCCATTCCTATCTTGCGAAGCTTCTCTGTGAGTTCTTCGAAGTATTTCTTCGCAAGTTCCTCGTGCAGATCTTTAAGCACAGCCTCCTCCTTTGTAACAAATCTCCCGCTTGTACGCTCTGAATAGACAAGTCCCCTGCGTTCCAGCTCGGCAAGAGCTCTCTGCATGGTGTTCGGATTGACTCCGGCATCCAGCGCCAGATCTCTCACCGACGGCAATTTGTCGCCGGGTGCATACGCGCTGCTGGCGATACGCATGGTCATCTCATCTATTATCTGAGTGTAGATAGGGATTCCATCTTTAAAATTCCATTCCATTGTTTCGTCCCTTTTCTTTCTGCCCGGATCGCTTTCGATATTCCGAGTGCTCCGGGCCTTCTCCAGCTTCAGCGCAACGGCCGATCGCGCTGACTTTATGAAAAACGATATCGATTTATATGCTGATTCGATGTCTATTTTGTATTACTGTATTAACTACTTAGTACAATAATACAAGACGCGTTCCCTGTCAACACCTTTTTGAAAATTAACAGCCTGTAAGATGAACTCTCTTTCTTATTAATAAACATAGTCACAAGTTCCCGGGCCGATCCAAATATTTAACCTACCTATTCCTCACCCATAATAGTCTGCCTTTGGTATGAACAGGATTTGTATAGTATTCATTCATACGATTGGTCTCATCTTTGCAGCAAACAACAGGGAATGCCCAAGAATATGGTGCTTAATATTTATTTTCAGTTTCGCAATAACCACACTTGTTCGCTTCAAGACTCCTGGTTGCATGGGATCTAACTGAATCAGAGCTTTAACAGCAACATCTCCTGCGATTTCCATAAGAGATTACTCATAAGAATGAATAACCTTGCAAAATCACCTTCTTTCGACTGCTTTGCAAGAACGGGTACAAAAGATACTTGGTACTCATAAACGTTAAAATAATAGTTGATAACCATTTTTCTGGTCTTTCCTCTGCTATATTGGAAAGGAACTACCAATGACATTTAGCTAATTCTGTTTGAAAGAGTGTCACACAGGCAGCATCAGATTATGCGGCCATCAAACAGACTGTTGAGTTATGGATAACCGGCATGGCGCCATGCATAAGTATGTGGACAGCATATTGACAAGCATGTTGCCAACATTCTGCCCACACACTTACGCACAGCACCATTTCACACAACTCTTATGTCCGGTTATCCACAGCCTCAACAGTCCCTACTGCTACTAGCCAGCCTATTCGATCCAATTCTTTAGGTGTGGTAACATAAAAAAATGCTATCGCCGGAAAATAGTGATTCTATTGTATGAATACGGCCGTTTTTCGTTTGCTGATTTGTTTTGTTGCTTGTAAAATCAAGTACCTTGATAAAACAGGCAGGAGACAAGTATATGAACGCAGAACTAAAACACAGGCTCAATAACGAAATACTTGTTCTTGAGAATGTCAGGAAAGAGTATGCATCACGTCTGGAGCATCTTGAAGATTGTAAGGGAGCTTTTCTTCTCCGTAAGAATCATGGGCATGGTAGATACTATTTTTTTATTAAGCGTCGTGGTTCAAAAGCATATAAGTATATAGGGAATTCTGATAAGCGTGAGGTTAAGATGGTTCGTGAAGCACGATTTCTTGAAGAGGCTATCAGGCGTATCGACCGGGACCTCGGATTTATGAAAGCTCTAGCAGATGGTTTTCTTCCTTTTGATCCGAGTCATGTCAGCGAGAGTTTGCCGGAAACATATCGATGCGAAGTGCCGCCTGTGTCAGAGCTTTATCAGCGCGAGGGGATAAAATGGAAATCTGCTCAGCTGGAGTATCAGAAAAGATTTCCGGAGAATTATCCGGAGCGAAAAACGCAAAGGACATCTGATGGGGTGATGGTAAAATCAATCAGCGAGGTAGTTTTATACGAAATGTTCAAGTCAGCTGGATTGGTTCAGGTATATGAGCTGCCATTTCCTCCGAAGGATTATGGACCAACGATTTATCCGGATTTTACCATCTTGTCACCTATTGACATGAAGACAAATATCATAGTCGAATATGTGGGCCGTATGGATCTGACGGATTATGGCGAGAAGTTTGCTAAACGAGTAAAACGGTACATGGACAGCGGGTATCAGCCAGGCGTCAACTTGTTCTTCATATTTGGTGATAAGAAAGGTAATATTGATTCCACACAGGTCACTAAGGTGATTGCGGATATTTGGGGGCTTCGGAATGTGGAAACAGCGTAATTCGAAAAAGGACAGCCATGATGGCTGTCCTTTCTCTATCTTTCGTAATTCCGGTGGGAACGTTGTTTCAGATGTGACTCTTTAAGGATGGCGCTTGTGGCTCCGGTCTCAGAGTTCATCGTCCTTTCTGACCAGACAATAAATTCCTATCATAAGCCAGCATACCGCTGCAACCAGATATCCCCAACTGTGTCTTCCGAGGAATACCAGGAAGCATACTATAAATGCTATGAAGTAAAATGCCGCCAATGTTTTATTGCTTTGAAACATGTATCATACCTCCTGCATGAGTTTATGCCCGGGCATCTACTTCAGCCCTGATGCCATCATGTAGATGTTGAAGATGTCTTCGGTGTCGAGAACTTTGAAGTTGCCGATCTTGCGGGCGTTCTGGAATGTGACTCCCAGTGCTGCTGTGCGGCATGCCGCTTCGTCGAAGTTGAGGCCAAGACCTTTGATGTCTATCGGCATGTCGATTGAGCGGAAGAACTCTTCAAATTTTTCGATCGTCCTGACCGGATCGCTCTCGCCGAATACTCCCTCACCGAGCTTGACGAATCTGGAAGGATCGACCTCGAGCACGTATCTTGCCCATGATCCCCAAATAGCCGCGAGGCCTGCGCCGTGCGCTACGTCGTATTCTGCGGAGAGCTCGTGTTCTATCTGGTGGCATGCCCAATCGCCCTTGTTAGAGTTGCCTGCTGCCATGAGTCCATTGTGCGAGAGTGAGCCGCACCACATCAGATTTGCTCTTGCGTCATAATCTTCAGGATTCTCCAGCGCGACCGGAGCCCACTTCATTACTTCCTTGAGGAGCGTGAACGAGAGCTGGTCTGTGAAATCGAGGGCGTATCCCTGATGGAAGTATCTCTCAAGCGTGTGCATCATGATGTCTGTAGCGCCGCATGATGTCTGGTATTTCGATACCGTCGCGGTCAGCATCGGATCGAGCATCGCAAACTTTACTCTTCCGAAGTCAGTGTTGACGCCTCTCTTGTATGTAGGCTCGGTCTCATCGTTGGTGATGACTGACGAATCGCTCATCTCAGAGCCGGTTGCCGAAAGTGTCAGCACGCAGCCGACCGGTGCAGTGCCTTCCACTTTGCGCTTGCCGCAGTAGAAGTCCCAGACATCTCCGCCGCCGTAAACTCCGTAGCCGATTGCCTTGGCGCTGTCGAGAACAGATCCGCCGCCGACTGCCAGTATGAAATCGCAGCCTTCGCTCTCATAGAGTTTGATGCCCTTGCGTACCAGCGAGACTCTCGGATTCGGAACGACTCCGCCGAGTTCAACATATTCAATGCCTGCATCTTTGAGTTTTTCCTCAACATCATCCAGCAGGCCGGTTCTTCTGACCGAACCGCTTCCGAAGTGCACGAGCACCTTGATCGCTCCGTAACTTTTCAGAACTTCGCCGACCTGGTCCTCGGCGCCAACACCGAAATACACATGAGTCGGTGTGAAGTATTCCATAATAGCCATAATGAATCTCCTTTTATTTCTTATTTTCCTCAAACAGGATAGCCTCGTAAGGCTTCATGTGCATTATCTCCTCGACCTCGGCGTCCGTGCGGTCGCGATTGGTCAGGCGGATCGTGAGTTCGTCGAGCTCAAAGTCGCCCGGCATTATGAAGTCTGCGCGCACACCCGAGAAGTTGCCGACGATGAGGAAACGCTTGCCCTCATAGCACCGGCTGTACGAAATGATCTGCCTGTCATCAGGATAGTACTCGATCGTGCTTCCGTAGATCAGCGTCTTCTCGGACTTTCTGAGCGCGAGCAGCTTCTGGTAGAAGCGGTAGATGGATTTGCCCGGATCGAATGCCGGGTTTGCCGGGTTCGTCACTGCAGTGCTGCTCGCGGCAAGGTCAGTCTCCACATTTATCTTCTTGTATTCAGGGTTCATGCACTGCCATGGTTTTGCGCCTGCGTTGAATCCCGCGTTGTATGAGGAGTCCCATTGCATCGGAGTCCTGGCATTGTCTCTGGCAGCACCCCTCATCATTCTGAACGCCAGGCGGTCCGGTATATGCAGATCCTCCGCCATTTCGAAAATGAAGTGCGTCACCGGATCCATCATCTGCTCGGCTTTCCTGAACTTTGTGTTGGTCATGCCGATCTCTTCACCCTGATAGATGAACGGTGTGCCCCATCCCAGGAATGTGATCATCGCAAGGAACGTGGCTGCCTCGTATCTGTACCTCTTTGTGTTGATGCCGAATCTGCTGACGCTCCTCGCCTGGTCGTGATTCTCAAGAACGAGGGTGTTCCAGCCGCTCCCGTAATTTCTCAGCTGCGGATCTATCAGGCCGCGCTTGAACTGTCTGAGGTTGAACGGCTTCGGTATCATCTTGAGGCCGAACGCGTTGTCTGATGTGAGATGCTCGAAATCGAAAATGGTGTCGAGCTCGCCGTTTTCTTCGTTTATGTACCTGAGCGCGTGCTCTTCATCAGGCACGTAGGACTCGCCGACTGTGAATGTGTCATAAAGCGAGAGTGCCTTGTCGTTCAGCTCCTTCAGGAATTCATGCATGCGCGGTCCGTCAACATAATACTGAACGCCCTTCTGGAAGTGCAGCCGGTTCTTGTCGTCCTGGAACGGATACACTTTCGAGATCATGTTGAACACATCGAACCTGAAGCCGTCGACTCCCTTTTCGAGCCAGAACCGCAGCACACTTGCCATCTCCTCCCTGACCTTAGGATTCTCCCAGTTGAGATCCGGCTGCTCAGGAGCAAACAGGTGCAGGTAGTATTCGTTGGTGCCAAGTATCGGCTCCCAGGCCGGACCGGTGAACGAGGATGTCCAGTTGGTCGGCGGAATGAGCTCGCCGTCTTTATCCTTCCTGCCCTCGCGGATTATATAGTAGTCACGGTACGGCGAGTTCTTGTCGGCCAGCGCGGCCTTGAACCACGCGTGCTGATTGCTCGTATGATTGAACACCGCATCCATTATCACCCTGAGGCCGCGCCTGTGGCATTCCGCCACGAGCCTTTCGAAGTCCTCCATGGTGCCGAATGCAGGGTGGATCGACTTGTAGTCGGCGATATCGTAGCCGTAATCCTTCCACGGTGAATCGTAGAGCGGCGAGAACCAGATGGCAGTTGCGCCAAGGTCCTTTATGTAGTCCAGCTTCGAGATGATGCCGGGTATGTCGCCTATACCATCATTGTTCGAATCCATGAAGCTTAGCGGATAGATCTGGTAAACTACAGCTTCTTTATACCAATGGGTTTTTTCCGCCATCTGTAATTCCTTTCTTTAAAATATACAATAGCGTCGCGCGACGCCTTTAGTTTTAGGCAGAAGTCACTGACAGAAGCGTCGGAAGCAGCTGCTTTTTGCGGCTCATGACTCCCGGCATGTCAAAGATCTGGTCCTCGACCTTTGCGTAAGGCAGATCTTTGTTCGCCTTGTTATTAGACGCCAGCAGCACGCTGTTCTCTCTCAGCACATCCGTGACCATGAGCAGGGTCCAGTCGAGCCCCTGTCCGTCCGCTATCTTCTGCAGCGCGTCGATGTATGTCTGCGCATACTCGCCGACATCCGACAGTGTAGTGACTTCGCACTGGCCGATGCCCATCTTTGTGCCGTTGTTCTCGTACTTCTTGAAGTCGGACAGTATCATCTCATCAGGATCCTGAGTTGCCAGGTTGTCGGAGATACTGAACAGCTTCTCGCCGAATTCCTGTACGCTCGGCACTTTGGCGATCCTTGCGAGCATCTCCACCGCCTGCATATCCTGCATGGTCGTAGTCGGACTGCGGAGGATCAGCGTGTCAGCGATGATACCTGTGAGCATCGTTCTGGCAGCGTACTGATCCGGCATGATGCCGTGCCTGATATACTGCTGATAGATTATCGTATTGACGCTGCCGAGCGGCTCGGCGGCGATGAATATAGGCATGGTTGTTGAAAGCGAGTCGAGTCTGTGGTGGTCGATGATCTCCACGACGTCTGCAGTCTCGATGCCCTCGATGCTCTGCGCCGGCTCATTGTGGTCCACCATTATAACTTTGTTGACCGGTCTTTCGAGGAAGCAGCGCCTTGTGACGAAGCCCCTGAACTCACCATTCTCCATAACAGCGAGACCTCTGATATGTGAGTTCATGAATATCTTTCTGCCCTCAACGAACAGGTCGTCTATGTCAATGGTCTCGGTCGCGATCTGCATCATCGATTCGATTGACTCCGCAAGCCTTATCCTTCTGAGAGTCTCAGCGGTGCCGAGATCCGTCAGGAATACCGACCCTTCATATCCGCTGAAGTCCACATCCGGCGCTTCGTCTGTCGCAGCAATAATTATGGCAGGAACCTGCCTTTTGATCGCATATTCGATGTGTCTCTTACGCGATCCGAGCACCACTATACAGTTTCCGATCTCTTTGAGCATCTCACTGAATGCCTCATATGTGCCGGCGCCTATCAGCAGGGATCCTTCGATCTCATCGTTCTTTCCCCTGTGGAGCAGCTTACCCGGGATGACACGCAGCACGTTGTCTACCGTGAACCTGTAGGTAGGTATCTCCTCCTTGTTGTCAGACAGGAACCAGCTCGTGATGTCATCTACACTAAGAAGGCCCTTGAATTCAGTGCCGTCATATATAGGAACGACTGATGGGTTCTCTGCATTGTATGCGTTCACAAGTGCAAAGATCGGTGCACCGGCCTGTATGTGACCCTGCGGCTTGAGCATCACATCCCTGACCTTCGGGAACACGTCCTTTTTATACGGCGGGACTTCGATCCCCATCACTTCCATCTGCTCTCTTACCTGATCGGATACAGGGCTGCAGTGGATGGCGATATACTCGTTTTCGCTGTCCGTGAGATTCTTGAGATTTGCGTACGCGGATGCCGCGCAGAGGCTGTCGATATCCGGATTCCTGTGTCCTGTGATGTATACTTTTCCCATACTGATCTCCTTTTATTTCAGTTTAGCCTCTGTGCGGGCCATAAATTTTTCTGTGTTTATGATGAAGCGCTCGTGCATTCCCTCTCCTATCAGGCCGGCGTCGTCACTTGCGCTCACCTTGAAGACGAGCCTGCGCCCGTCTACTTCGACGAGCTCGCTCTCACAAGTGATGCGGGCTCCAACCGGGCTGGCTGACATATGCGATACGTCAAGTTTTGTGCCGACTGTGCTCCTCCCCTCTTCCATGCAGGGCTCAACGCTCGCCCATGCTGTGTTTTCCATCAGAGCTATCATCGCAGGAGTTGCGTAAACCTCCAGACCTCCGCTTCCCCACGCATTTGCGCACAGCTCTTTTGTAACAATCATTTCATTACTTTTTTTGATTCCCGGTTTCAGTTCCATTGCTAAAGCCCTTTTCTAATTATATTTTTCGCCTATTTTGGAATTATCGTATTAGTCGCTCCGTCTCAGCATACGTCGCTAAGAAGCGCACTCCGCCGCTTCTTCGGCGGCAACTCTCTTCCCGACTCTGTAGAATACCGCGAACACGCTCCACACATATATGACCGTGATCAGGATATGCGCGCGCGGCACGTTCATGAACACCATCATCAGCATCACGAAGCACAGGGTCAGGATCCACAGTTTCTGCATGAAGGCTCCGTTGATGTGGCATCTTACTTTTGCGTATCTGCCCAGAGCGAACAGGAACGCGAAGTATCCCACCATCGAAACAACGAGGAACAGCATCTTCGGTCTGACCGCCACCTCCTCTTCGCGCATGAACTCGAGCGATGCAGTGATGTTGTTGAGCCCGAATATGATGAAAATATGGATCATCATATATAGAAGACCGTTGTCCTCCTTGTCCCTGTCGAGCAGTTTGTCATAGATGACCTCGTAAGACAGGAAGAGTCCGACGACGATGAGGAAGGCCATCAGCGAAAAATATATGACGTTCCAGCTGAAGCTTCCGCCTCCCACAAAATACGATGATATGACAACTATCATCTCGCCGAATGTGAACACCACATAGAGCATGGCACGTTCAGTCAGGTGGCTGAAGTCGATCATGCCGCTAACACCGACCCTCTTGCCCAGGAATGTCATCACGATACCGAGGATCACCGCAGTGAATGCGAGTGGAGGAGCAAGCGCCGGCTTCACAAACGAAGCGGCAAGCACGATAGCTGCTTCAACAAATAAAGTCATAGCCATCCGCTTTATGACTGTGCGGTTCCACACATCCATCTTATGGTTGCGGAGCTCTATTGCGTACTGCATCCCGATGTTGATCAGTATGAGGCCCCACGCGATGTGGTACTGCGCCTGATACGCGTGCCAGCTGCTTCGCGTGCTCTCGCCCATGAAATACATCAGGTACATGGTGATCAGCAGAAATACGTGATCACGCACTCCGTTGCGGCCGAACATGTTGATGTAGAACGTGGTGAAGTTCCAGATCTGGATGATCGCCAGCGTGCAGAGTATATACGCCAGGAATGAGTCAAGCGAAACGAAGCCTCCCTCGATATGACCGAGGAGCGCATTGTTGCGGCCTGCCATGTATACGAATACCAGGTCGTATATGAGTTCGAGATATTCTACTTTCTTCTCTTCGTTTTTCAGTGGAAGCATTAAACCGGTCCGGATCTTTCTGCCAAAGCGCCTGTCTTATTTATCAAGATGCTTCTTCGCCCAGGCAGCTACTTTTTCTTCGGAGCGCGGAACATCTGATCCTTGTATGGAGAATGCCTTCTCGACCTTGGCGTGTGTGCAGAACTTTTTAAGATCTCTCCTGCTGTTCGCTTCACCGCTGCCCTCGTGCGTCATTACCGGGAACACGTGCTTGCCCCTGAAGTGCAGCTTCTCAAGCTGGCCGAATACAGCACAAGGATATGTACCCCACCAGCATGGTCCCGCGATCACGATGTTGTCGTACTCGCTTATGTCACGCAGGTATTCCTTTAGCTTAGGGCGGGCATTGTCTCTCTGCTCCTGCTTCGCCACTTCGGTGCACTCAATGTAGTCGACGGGATATTCTTTGATCGTTTCGATCTCGAAAAGATCTGCTCCTACCGCATCGCGGATATATTCAGCTACGAGCTCGGTGTTTCCCTTCTCGAGCTCGACTATATCTCCATTTACATAATTCTGTCCCTTGCGGGAAAAATAGATTACAAGGTTTTTAGACATTATTTTCTCCAATATATTGCTTCATATTACTTCCATATTGCCGGCCGCAACTATAGCGGTCCATTCTTTTCCATATTAATAATAGCACAGAACTTGTCTGATTAGGTTTGTATTGTTTTTGTACATGATGTACACACTTTTTTTCTCGTGTTCATCACGCTGTTAATGTACTATCTGGGTATATAAATAACCTGCCTCCGGCGCGCCGCTAAGGACATGCGCCATTGCTTAAGAAAGGAGACATTTATGAGTTCATTAAAGCTCACGGATACGCTGTGGTGGAACGGCGCGCTCGATCCGGATACACACATTTCGGACGTAATCGTGCAGATGGAGTTCGGCACCACATATAACTCATACACTCTTAAGGGCAGCGAGAAGACCGCTCTTATAGAGACGTCTAAGTACAAATTCTGGGAGGCCTTCAAGGGAGAACTCGATGACGCGGTCGACATCACCAAGGTCGACTACATCATCATGGATCACACCGAGCCTGATCACTCGGGAACGCTTGAGAAGCTTCTCGCGATCAATCCTAAGATCACGGTGGTCTGCACAGGTACAGCTGCGAGCTTCCTGAAAGAGATCATGAACACAGACTTCCGCGTCATGACAGTAAAGGAAGGCGACACACTCTCGCTCGGCGACAAGACCCTGCACTTTATGCCTGTTCCTAACCTGCACTGGCCTGACACCATGTTCACCTACTGCGAGGAGGACAAGACGCTCTATACCTGCGACGTGTTCGGCGCGCACTACTGCCCTCCGTCGGGCGATGTAAGGCGCAGCAAGCTGACCGGTCAGGACGAAGCCAACTACATGCGCACGATGCAGGATTACTTCAATATCATCATCGGGCCGTATAAGAACCCGTTCATGAACATGGCGCTCGAGCGGATCAAGGATCTCGACATTCAGATGATCTGCCCAGGCCACGGTCCTGTGCTGGATGCAGGCATTGACTGGGTCATGGAGAAATATCATGAATGGTGCAAGAGACCTGAGCCGAAAGACACCAAGCTGGTAGTCATTCCTTACGTAAGCGCTTATGGATATACAGGTCTCCTCGCCGACAAGATCGAAGAAGGCCTCAAGGCAAGCGGTCCTATCGAAGTGCATAAATACGACATGGTATTCGAAGAGAACGTCGCCGGAGTCATTGCTGATCTCAACGCGGCTGATGGAATCCTCTTCGGAACACCTACCATCGTTGCAGACGCTCTTAAGCCGATCTGGGATCTCACAACGAGCATCTTCCCTCCTCTCATGAAGGGCAAGCTCGCCAGTGCGTTCGGCTGCTACGGCTGGAGCGGTGAAGGAGTCCCTAACATAATCGAAAGACTAAAACAGCTCAAGATGAAGGTGCTCGACGGCTATCGCATCAGATTCAAGCCAAGCGAGACTGAGCAGCTCGACGCTTTCGACTTCGGATACAACTTCGGCTGCGTACTGCAGAACAAGGAAGTCAAGAAATCCAGCACGCCTGCAGGAGCCAAGAAGATGGTGAAGTGCGTGGTATGCGGAGCTGAGTTTGAGGAAGGCACGGATACATGTCCTGTCTGCGGAGTCGGCAGCGACAAGTTCGTACCGGTAGAATCCAAGGCGACCAGCTTCAGGAAAGATACAGACGAGAGATTCGTCATTCTGGGCGGCGGCCCGGCAGCGAAGAGCGCAGCCGAGGCGATCAGAGACCGTAACAAAACTGCGGTCATAACGATCGTGACCCAGGAGTCAGAACTGCCTTACAACAGGCCGATGCTCACCAAGGCTCTCCTCTCCGATTTCTCGGAAAACCAGGCTGCGATCGAAGGACCTGACTGGTACCATGAAAGAAATATCTTCTTCATGCCTGACACGACTGTCACGAAGATCGATACTGCCGGCAAGAGTGTTGAGCTCACACTCCCTGACGGCAGCAGCGGAGCTCTTATCTACGACAAGCTGATCTACACGCTTGGCGCGTTCTGCTTCGTGCCTCCTATCAAGGGCGCTGATCTCGGACATGTTGCGACAGTCAGAAACATTTCGGATACCGTCCGCATCAAGAAGGTTCTCGAGGAGCGTGAGGCTAAAGAGGTCGTCTGCATAGGCGGCGGCGTAATGGGGCTTGAAGGAGCCTGGGAGCTCAAGCTCGGCGGCTACGATGTGACCGTTCTTGAGACCGCACCCGGACTGCTTCCTCGCCAGCTTGACGACCCTGCTTCAGCAATGCTTGAGAAGATCTGCAACGCCGCCGGTGTCAAGATCGTTACCGGAGCGAAGATCGTAGAGATCACCGAAGATGCGGTAGTACTCGATGACGGAACGGCATTCCCGGCTCAGCTCGTCATAATGTCGACAGGCATGAGACCTTACACAAAGGTCGCTGAAGACAGCGGTATCGAAGTCGACAAGTGGGTCAAGGCCAACGACCGCATGGAGACGAATGCTAAGGATGTATATGCTGCCGGAGACTGCTGCGTTATCAACGGACAGCCTCAGGCATTCTGGGCACAGGCTATCGAAACAGGCCGCATCGCCGGAGCCAATGCTGCAGGTGAAGCACTTGAGTACAAAGCGCTCGGCAGCTCACTTGTCATCAACGCGATGAACACGAGCATCTTCGCACTCGGCACCAACGGCAAGGATCCTGACAAAAAGTTCCGTACGGTAGAGTTCAGAGATGACCAGAGAGGCAATTACGAGAAGTACTACTTCCACAACAACCGTCTTGAGGGCGTCATCCTTATCGGCGACACCGACCGCATGATAGAGCTCAGCGAGAAAGTCGACAAGCACGCTACATATAAGGAAATGTTCGGCCGCAAATAGCGCACAAATAGTTAGTTGTCTGTTTCGAGATTTCGGGTGTTAGCAGCACATTGCACCTTAACCGTGATATTGTGGCCACAACTCAATCTGTAAAAATGTAAAACCCCGCCTCCAAAAGCTGTATTTGGGGGCGGGGTTGAATTTTTGATGCTATTTCGAAAAGTTTTCAAGATATGCTGACTTCCAGCCCGGTTTGGGGCTGCTTTTTTCAGACAGTCTTGAAAATGTTTCATTAAAGCTTATGCTTTTCAAGACAAATCTGAAAAAATCTTGAAAACTTGCTATTAACATGGCTGTATGTGCAAGATTTTAGGCTAAAATCGATTTTGCGGAATTCAAATCTTGAAAAAAACACAAAGATGCTGTATGTGTTCAAGATTTGCAAGGCAGCCAGGAATCATTCGCCTGTCAGAATTTAGTTAAATCTAGTTATTTGATAATCACTGTATTAGTTATGTGATAATTACTGCATTCCGAGTGGGAGCTCCATGCGGTTTGCCTCGAGCAGTTCCTTGTTGCTCAGGATCTCCTTTGCCGGGCCGTCTGCTGCGATGCGTCCGCCCGAGATGAGTATGACCCTGTCACAGGTATCGAGTATCATGTCGAGGTCGTGGGACGCGATGAGCTTGGTCTGATCCAGCTCGCGTATAGTGTTGATGACGATACGGCGGTTGTACGGATCGAGCGCTGAAGTAGGCTCGTCCATTAGGATAGCCGCCGGCTCCATTGCGAGAATCGTGGCAATGGCTGCCATGCGCTTTTCGCCGCCGGAGATCTTATGATTATAACGGTGCTTGAGATATTCGAGATTCAGTCTGGCAAGCACTTCGTCAACGCGCTTGTCGACTTCATCGCGCGGAAGGCCGTAATTGAGCGGACCGAAGATCATATCCTCGTAAACGGTCGGCATGAACATCTGGTTGTCGGAATTCTGCAGCACAAAACCAAGCTTGGCGCGAATCTCGCCGAGCGTCTCCTTTTTGACCTCGATGCCGTCTATCAGCACCTTGCCCTCGCCATACAGAAGGCCCAGAAGGAGCTTCATTATTGTGGACTTGCCGGCTCCGTTGGCGCCGATCAGCCCGACCGATTCTCCTCTTTCGATCCTGAACGACATATCGTGCAGGACTTCGTTGCCCTTTTCATATGCGAAACTTACATTCTGGAATTCAATCATCTTTATCACCTCACGACCAGTCCGCCGACGAGCTGGGCAATATTTCCGTACCTAAGCATGAAGAAGAACAATATGCAGACTGCCATAAACAGTGCGTCGCGCGCCTTGAAGCGGTCAATGTCAGCGTAGTGGAAATGCTCATGGTAGCCGCGGAGCATCATGCTGGAGAACAGCTCCTGCGCGCGGTCCATGCTTCGCAGAAGCAGCTGTCCCAGGAACGATCCCCAAGCTGATATATGGATGCCTTTTTGCCCGGGCGCGCGCAGATGGTACGCGTCTGTCATAACTGCAAGTTCCTCTGTCATGACCCCCACATAGCGGTAGGTCAGCTGCAGGAGCGACACGAGCATTGCCGGCACATGCAGATTGCGCAGAGCGGCGCATAAACTGTCGATCTTTGTGGTTGCCATAAGAAGAAATGATGCCATCAGACAGAACACACCTTTCAGCATCAGAGTTATCATGGAGATCACGCCGCCGGACACTCCGATGCTGCCGATGTATACCATTATCTCCTTATCGAAGAACGGATTGAAAAGCCCCACCGCCATCACCAGCGGCAGCACTATGCGCAGCTTATAGAAGCAGGTACGCACGTTGACGCCGCTGATCGTAAACATCAAAACAGGCCACAGCACCATCGGAACGATACCGCTGAGGTCGTACTTGTCGAAGGACAGTGTGACAAGGATGTATACGATTGTAGTGAGCAGCTTTGCAGCCGGATGCAGAGCATGGACAGGTGATTGACGCGCAGCCAGTTCGTCCATCTCCGAAAGCTCGGCCAAAGCTTTCTGCATTTTGTTCATTTCTTCTAAAAGGGGACCACCCCGTCACTCTTACCTTACGGGACTGTTCCTGTAGTTGATAATCATTAATAAGGGGCATCATGCGATGCCCCTTAAAATATACCATATCTTTAAGAGAGAGAGGGATAAAGAGTATGGTTTATTCTGTTCTGACTTTCCTTTTGCGGAAGAACCCACCGATCACACAGATCAGGATCGCCACTCCCGCGACTATTGCAGATCCGACTATGCCGGATACTGTTGTTCCGGCGGCCGACTCGCTGCCGGGGAATGCGTAATCAGGTAAGAACGAAGTTTTCTCTTGTATGGAACCCGCTTTTTCGGCCGCCGAACTCTCGACGCCGAAGTTCTCCTCATCCAGTCCCATGTTTGTGGAGTATCCACCATCTGCATTACCGAAGAGTGCCCACTCCAGACCATCCGGGTTGGAGCTTGCCAGGAGGCTCAGTCCGCCGCCCACTACGAGCGCGACTATTGCCAGGATAGCGACGACCGACTTGAGTGAACGCTTGGCGCTTTCGCCTTCGCTGAGCTCGACTCCCGAAAGAAGTTCCGGACGCGAATCATGCACGAATACGAGCACAGCTGCTGTGATGAGTCCTTCTACGAGGCCGATAGCCAGATGGATAGGCTGCATCAGAGCGCAGAATGCGCCGAACGGCAGCTCAGTTATTCCGGATAGGCTGGTCTCAAGCACCACGGAGAACGCACCCAATTGCAAGGTAACTATACACCCTATTATCGAAGCCGCGATGATACGGGCACGCTCAGCGCTCTTGCCCTCACCGAACCATTTGCCGTTCATTATAGGACGCCAGATCAGGAAGTAGCCGACGAAGCACCCGTAGAAGGCCATGTTCCAGCAATTGGCCCCAAGGGCCATTAGCCCCCCGTCGGCGAAGAACAAGCATTGGATCGCCAGTATCACTATCATTGACAGGAAACCGGCATACGGCCCAAGCAAAGCCGAAAGCATCATTCCTCCGCACATATGGCCCGAAGATCCGGTGCCCGGGATCGTGTAGTTTATCATCTGTCCCGCAAATACCAGTGCGGACGTTACCGCCATGACCGGAAGCTTCTGCGGTTCATCATCTTTTTTGAGTTTGTGGATCGAAACGCCGGCAGCAGTTGCGGATGCTGCGTACATTGTCGCGGCTACCGCAGGAGCCAGCAGAGCATCTGCCATATGCATAAAAAGTACCTCCCTGTCTCTTGTACACTCAAATTATATGGGCAGTTTCCGGCCCTCACAAGCCCCCGCAGGGGATGCAATTTGCAGTTTTTTTATATTTTTTGCACATGAAAACTCCGGAGAATCCCGGAGTTATAGTCTGGCTCGCACGATCAGTTGATAGCTGATCGCGCCTTAATTGTTCGCTTATTATTCCATAGTATCCTCTTCATCGTACTTATCTGCCAGAAGCTTGATCACCACCATCGATGCCACTGACAGACCTAC
This sequence comes from uncultured Eubacteriales bacterium, assembly GCA_902801255.1. Lineage (GTDB taxonomy): Bacteria > Bacillota > Clostridia > Peptostreptococcales > Anaerovoracaceae > Crickella. The sequence goes on from CADCHO010000013.1 coordinate 27,650, forward strand.
ATAGGCGATAGCGGCTGCGGCAGTCCTGCTTATGTTGAGATCTCCGAGACCCCGCCCTATCATCGCGTAGAGGATGATGTCGGGCATGATTCCGAGAAGGCTGCCTGCAACATACTGCGGCAGCTTCACCCTTGCCGCACCGAGGTACATGCTTGCTATATCGTAATTCATCATCTTGAGGAGCCTGAGCAGCAGCACAAAAATGAACGGTCTCTCGTTCTTCAGTCTGACCAGCCCGCGGAGTTTCGAATACTTCCCTTCCATGTCCTGCAGCTGCTCACCAGCCAGCTTGTTGCCGATGAAATAGCCCTCGAATATCATGACTAGGGCGCCGGCAATATTCATCGCAATTGCTGCCGGGAGACTGAAAAGTGTTCCGTTTGCCAGGAACAGCAACCCCGAATAGAAGAATACCGAGAGCGTCTTCAGACCAAACATCAGCAGCATCACTATTGCAGCCAGATACGGCTCCGACGGAGTATACGACAGTATGGCGCTCAGGGATATCCTGTCATGAAGGCAGAGCGCCACTATCATTACCATCACCCAAAGTGAGATGATAAGTGATCTTGAGACTGCGGAAACATTGGCCGGGTAATCATCGCCCCAGACGACCTGCAGGTACATGCGCGTGTACATCAGCAGAGCGAGCAGCACTGTGACGGAACACGCAATTATCATCATGTTAGCCAGCGGCCGCGGAACGTTCTGCCATAGAATCAGCACTGCGGAGACTGCCGTCATCGACGCCTTGCATATCTTTCCGAACCACTTCGAGCTGTACACCCTGCCATATCTCGAAAACAGGATGTAACCGTATATTATCTGGCACAGCTCTCTGAACATCATTACCATCAGAAGGAGCCACATCCACCTGTACTTTGGCACCAGGCAAATGATAAGCACTGCGATCAGCACCTTGCTTACCGCCGAGTCGAAGAACTTTCCGAAGTCCGTAACGCAGCCGGTCTTTCTTGCGACCGCGCCGTCGATCATGTCGCATATCACTGCTGCAGCGACCACCGCAAAGCTGCCGGCGTACATTTCTCCGAGATAAAGGCGGACTATCACCGGTAACAGAAGCAGCCTGAACAGGGTTATCGCATTAGGAAGATTGACGATGTTCTTTCTGCTCATCACCTCTCTGAGTTTGTCTCCGACCTCAGGGCTTGCCTCATTGAAGGACAGTCCCCATGCGGCGAAGCTGACCGGAAGCGCGACCACCGCGTCCACTATGGAATGCTGCTTCACGAACAGAGTGGATACGCAAATGAAAAACACTGTCACTGCCATTGCCGTTTTTACACCGATCGACATCCGCTCGTTGGCGTACATTGCCGCAAACATCAAGCCCATTGAACCGATAACATGCATGGATGGGCAAACGTTAGCAGGCGTGTCAACGAGGTAGATCATAGATACTATCCAGGTGAAGATATTGTTGTGCTCAAAGCCGTCCGGTCTCAGTGAGTGACAGCTAGGATATATGAGAAATGCAGCGAACGACAGAATCGCTCCGACGATGAAGAACTGCATCATCTTCCTGAAAACAGGCCTGTCGTTTCTGAAAAGATAGACGATCATGATCAGCGAGATCACATGCCATGAAAGATACGGAATAATAAAAATTTCGCTGAAAGGGATCAGATCGTCCATGAACATATGGATGGTATGATATTCAGCGCCTATGTTGACCCTCTCGACGATCAGAAATGCGAGGAGGTACAGCGGAAGAAACAAAAAATATTGATAGTCATTGTCTTTTTTGCCGCCATTCATAACGAGCATTATACCACAAAGGGCATGGTTTGTTACTGACACAAACCATACCCTTTGCGCATTTATCAGCTTTTCACTTTTGCTCTTGCGGTGTTACCCGTCATGCTCGTTCATCCATCGGATGAGCTCGGTGCAATAATCATCATGCCGGTCGACATAGCAGGTATGCCTTGCTCTCTCCCAAAGGATCCACTCTGAACCTTTTATTCCATCGTGCATCGTCTTCGCGATGAGCGGTGAACACAGATCCGAGATCCCGCTCATGATTAGCGAGGGCACCTGTATCTCTCCAAGCCTGTCGATATATTCGAAGTCCCTGAGCGAGCCTGTCGGTGAGAATTCGTTCGGGCCCCATCCTTCCACATATGCCTCATCGCCTCTCTTCTTTGGTCTCTTGCAGCATTCAGAGACATCCTCACCCAGCCAGAAATCGCAGTATCTCGCCATGTACTCATCAACCGCCCTGTCATAGGCCTCGCCGCTGAAGTTTCCTGTATCTAGTGCAGTGTTTATGGCGTCCTGCATATCCTGAGGCATCATTCTGATCCTGCGAAGACCTTCTCTCTCCCACATGCTGCTCGAAGGATGCCCGCTTGAGATTATAAAGCTCTTCACACCTTTAGTCTGATCCTTGTAGTCTATTCCATAGCAGACTATCATCATGCCGCCCCAGGATTGTCCGATTATATGACACTCGTCCAGTCCGAGGTGCTCTCTGAGCGCAAAGAGTTCGCTCATCCATGTCTCCTTTGTCCACAGCTCAGGATGCCCGTCAAGATATGAGTTGCCGCATCCGATCTGGTCATACATGACAATCATTCTCTGATCATCGTCAGCTACGTTGTCCAGCACCTCGAAGTAATTGTGTGTGGATCCCGGACCGCCGTGCAGACAAAGAAGCGGCGCCTTGCCGTTGCCCCTTCGCTCACCGACTATCCTGTAATATGTTTCATGTCCCATGAAAGGCATATAGCCTTCTGTTATTTTAGCCATTCACTTCACCATCCCGGCATCTTATTTCTCTCTGCACTTGCCGCAGTCGCTGCAGCCGTTGCAGATCAGTTTCATCGCGCATTCGCGGCAGTTATCGCAATAATGCTTCACGTACAGTCTGTCATCCGGTATCGGCAGCCCCCATGTATCGACAAGGTCGAATTGCATTGGCTTACCCTGATAATTCATGCCGGATTTAAGAGCCTGACTTGTCTGGAGGCGCTTCCCTTTGAGCGTGTATTGCTTTCCGTCCTTGATGAACGTCGTACCTGTCTCCATGAAGCAGAACGTGATGTCTCTGGGCTCGCATTCCTCTCTGAGGGACTTCACCCAGTCAAAGTTGCATGGCCGCTTTCCGCCATAGTTTTCTCCCCCGCACACGACCTGTTCGATCTGGCCGCTGTCCAGATATCTGCCGAGCTTTACCGGTCCGAGTATCGGCGCTACGTAGATGCCCTTATGTTTGAACGGCAGCTCAAGCAATACCGGCAGCCGCTCGTCGGCTCTCTTCTGGTTTTCAGTCGTCACATTCAGAAAGATGTTGTCCCATCCGTCTCCCCAGTCGGCAGGAAGGCATTCAGCTATCCGCTGAGGTCTTTTGGTCACCAGAATGAAGATCACATCGCTTCTCATGCGCATGATGTTCCATGCTTCACCGCGCCACTGATCTGCTTCCTTGAGGAAGAAATCGGATGTCATACAGACGCTGATCTTTTCACCACTCTGTATCTTATAGCTCCCGTTTCTGTTTTTGGACAGGGGGTATCTGACATTGGAGGTAAGGTAAATCTCAGAACCTGCCTTATCTCTCATGTCGTCAAGATAGTACATATAGCAGTTTTCGCAGCCTTCACTGCATTTGACACATCCGTGCCACGGGTTCCAGATATCGTGCATGTTACATCAGTGCTCGTGCTTTCTGCCATGCTGCTTCTTTACTGCATTCTGCGCATAGCGAAGGAGCAACTGCGCATCCGCCTTTTGCTGTTTCGCGCAGGCTCTCAGGGAGCGACCTTCCTACGTCATATGTTATCTGTATCATTTCATCAAGCGGTATCTTTGGTCCGGCACCTGCCAGAGCCAGCTCAGCAGCAGTATATGCTCCCACAGCTCCTATAGCGTTCCTGGTCTGGCACGGCACCTCAACGAGTCCGCGTACAGGGTCGCACGCGAGACCGAGCAGATTGGACAGGGCGATGCTGGCTGCATGACAGCACTGCTCCGGTGAGCCTCCGAGCATCTCCACAAGTGCGCTGGCAGCCATTGCCGATGCGGATCCTACCTCAGCCTGACATCCTGCTTCCGCTCCCGCTACAGAACCGTTTCTGGTGATGATGTAGCCTATCGCGCTGGCATTTATCAGTCCGCATCTCATGGCATCGATGCTTACATCATAGGTCTCATACATTGACATCAGCACTGCAGGCAAGACTCCCGCCGAACCGGCTGTCGGAGCCGCGACTATGACGCCCATGCTCGCGTTTGTTTCGGCGACCGCAAGCGCATTGACTATAGCCCTGTGGATGGCAGGTCCGCATATTGCTTTTGACTCATCCAGATTACTGAGTTTAGCTGCTTCTCCTCCGAGCAGGCCGCCCATCGATTTTGACGGTTCGGATATCGGGCGGTCAACCGCAGTATTCATCACGCGGAGATTCTCATCTATGCGATCCATTATCGCATTTCTTCTTGTTTCACCCAGCTGAATCTCGCGCCTGATCATGACCTCGGATATAGGCATGTCTTTCTTATGGCACAGTTTGAGAAGCTCTTCTGCGTTTTTGAAATCCCAGTTCATGACATACCTCCTTATATTTCAATCAGATCAACGCTGGTGACGGTCTCGTAGCGGAGGATCTTTTCTTTCAGTTCCTCCGGAATAGAGCTGTCTGTCTCCACCACAGTGACGGCCTTCTTGCCCTTTTCTTCCCTGAACAGCTTGAGCGTTGCAACATTTACATTCTCCTCTGCAAGGCATTTGGTAATGTAAGCGACCGTGCCGGTCACATCCTGATGGCCAATGATCATTGTGCTGTACTCACCGTTGAAGTCTACTTCTATATCGTTGATCCGCCTTATACGCACCCGGCCTCCTCCTATGGATTCGCCTCTTATCAGGAGCGTATGACCGTCATCTCCCGTGATCAGGATATCGACTGTATTCGGATGGCTCACAGACGTCTCCTTATCGGCAACGAAATCTACCTTTAGCCAGCTTTTTCTCGCATACATATATGCATTTCTGATACGAACGTCATTGGACTTGTAGCCAAGCATGCCTCCTATCAGAGCTCTGTCCGTACCATGGCCTTTGTAAGTCTCTGCAAACGAACCGTATAGTGTAAACTCGGCCTTTACAGGCGTGCCGGTAAAAATCTGCCTTGCCATCCAGGCAATCGTAGCTGCGCCCGAAGTATGTGAGCTCGATGGTCCCACCATCACCGGCCCTATCACGTCGAAAAGCCCTATGTAATTATTTGCCATGCTTCCTCCTTTTTTACTCCAGCAGAAACCGTCCTGTTTTCATTGTCTCTTAGCTTCTTCCATCATTCCATTTTTGATTATACTATATATTCCTGCCAATCTATGATGCGAGATCGATTCGCCGGATCCGAAAGTGTATGTCCGGGCATAGGATAATGTCCCGCCCGGATTCATTATGTTAAAAAATACAATTTTCAAAACATATTTTGTGGCTTTTCACAATATTTTATTGTATTATCAAAATCGACGTTATTTAGGGTATAGAGACGAAAGAGATTATTTATGAACTTAATATTTATTGCGCCGAATTTTCCGGAAAATTACCGGCACTTCTGTGACAGGCTGCACCGTAACGGTGTGACCGTTCTTGGCATTGGCGACGCTCCTTATGACTCGCTCAGTGAAACTGTTAAAAATGCTCTGACCGAATACTACAAAGTTGACTCCCTCGAAGACTACGGACAGGTCTACCGCGCTGTTGCGTTTCTGGCTTTCAGGTACGGGCGTATCGACTGGATCGAATCCAACAATGAGTACTGGCTCAATCTTGACGCAAAACTGCGGCAGGACTTCAACGTCACCACGGGCGTCATGCCTCATGAACTTGCTCTGTGGAGGAGCAAGGCTGCTATGAAGCCGGTATACAAGTCAGCCGGAATTCCTTCCGCGCGCCAGCATCATGTATCAACTATCGAAGCTGCCCGCGCCTTTCTTGATGAGATCGGCGGATATCCTGTTTTCGCAAAGCCTAACGTCGGAGTCGGAGCTGACTCCACCTTCAAGATCGAGAACGATGCCGACCTTGAGGCATTCTTTAAAGAGACATCCGGCTTTGATTACGTCATGGAGGAGTTTGTCACAGGAGACATCTATTCTTATGATGCAGTCTGTGATGAAAACGGGGACCCTCTCTTCGAGTCATCGTTCATGTGCATCAATGTTGCCGAAGCAGTAAACAACGGAACGGAAACCGTTTATTACGTGCTGCCTGAAGTCCCGGAACAGCTCAAAGGATACGGCCGCAAGGCACTGAAGGCGTTCAAGGTGGGGAGCAGATTCATACATTTTGAATTCTTCAGACTCACCGAAGCGAAAAAAGGCCTTGGCGATGTAGGAGACTTTGTAGGACTGGAAGTAAACATGAGGCCTGCCGGAGGCTTCACCCCGGATATGATCAATTTCTCGCATTCAACGGATGCATATCAGATTTGGGCGGACATGATCAGCACCGGTACAAGCTCGGGCAGAAAGAACGGACCTGACCGCTGGTGCGTCTTTGCCAGCCGCAAGGACAAGTTCACGCACGTGCACACTCATGACGAGATACTGTCACGCTATGACGGAAAGATAGTGATGTGTCAGAGGATGCCGGATATATTCTCTGAAGCCATGGGCAATCAGATGTATATAGCCTTGTTAGATACGGAAGACGAGGTCCGCGATTACGTACAGTTCATACTCGACGAGCAGGCAAAGATAGTCATTCCGAGTCTTTATAAATAAAAAAGCCGCGGCTTACAGTTATCTGTAAACCGCGTCTTTTTTTATCTCATTATTAGTCCTGATATATCCCTGTTTTTTAGTACAGTTTAGCTCCTGCAGGGATCCTGTCGTCCACGAGCAGGAGGTTGAGCATTTCCTCTCCATCGTACTCGTTGACTGCGCTGATAAGCATTCCGTTGCTGTACTCGCCCATCATCTTTCTCGGCGGAAGGTTAACTATAGCGATTGCTGTCTTTCCAACGAGTTCAGACGGATCGTAGTACTTCTTGATGCCGCTGAGGATAACTCTGTCCTCGCCGGATCCGTCATTCAGGACGAACTTCAGCAGCTTGTCAGACTTCTTCACTTCTTCGCAGCTCTTGATCTTCACTGCTCTGAAATCGCTCTTGCTGAATGTGTCGAAGTCCACTGCCTCTTCGAAGAGCGGCTCTACCTTCACCTTGCTGAAATCAATCTCAACGCGCTCCTTCTTGGCTCCGCCCTTGCCTTCCGGCTTCATTGTCGGGAAGAGCTGGACGTCTCTGATAGTTGCGCTGTCGGTGAGCAGCATCACGAGTCTGTCGACTCCGATGCCGATTCCGCCTGTCGGCGGCATTCCGACTTCCAGAGCATTGACGAAGTCAGTATCCATCGGATGAGCCTCGTCGTCGATTCCCAGATCAAGCTGTCTCTGCTGCTCTGCGAATCTCTCGTACTGGTCAATCGGGTCGTTCAGCTCGCTGAATGCGTTAGACATCTCCCAGCCATTGATGTACGATTCGAATCTTCTTGTGATGCGAGGGTCCTTAGGATCCTTCTTTGCCAGCGGCGAAACTTCGAGCGGATGTCCGCAGACGAAGCACGGCCCGTCCAGGAATCCCGGGATATCTTCGCAGTAGTCTTCGAACATCTCAGCGATGATCTTTCCTCTCGACCACTCCGACTCGTCCTCAAACACCATGCCGTATTTCTTTGCAGCCTCAATAGCCTCTTCATCGCTGTCGATCTTGTCGAACGGGATGCCTGTCGTCTTGATTACGGCCTCAGTCATGTCGATCTTTCTCCATGGAGGAGTCACGTCGAATTCCTTGTCGCCGTACTTGATGATAGGCGTGCCATTGACGGCCATAGCACACTTATATGTTACCTGCTCCATGAGATCCATCATGGTCTCGAGGTTTACATATGCCTTGTATGCCTCCATCGAGGTAAACTCAGGGCTGTGGTTCTTGTCCATTCCCTCGTTTCTGAACACCTTGCCGATCTCATAGACTCCGTCGAGTCCGCCGACGATGAGTCTCTTGAGGTGAAGCTCGAGTGAGATACGCAGTGTCATGTCGATGTCGAGTGTGTTGTGGTGTGTCAGGAATGGCCTTGCAGCAGCACCGCCTGCGATATTGCCGAGTACAGGAGTCTCGACCTCGATGAGATCATAGTCCTCTTCGAGAACCTTACGCATGGTGCTGATGATCTTTGCCCTCTTCATGAATGTTTCTCTTACGTCCTCGTTCATGATGAGGTCTACATATCTCTGGCGGTATCTGAGGTCTGTGTCCTTGAGGCCATGCCACTTGTTAGGGAGCACCTGCAGCGACTTGCACAGCAGCGTTACTTCCTTGGCTCTTATACTGACCTCGCCGGTCTTTGTCTTGAAGACTTCGCCCTTGATGCCGAGGATATCACCCGTATCATATGTCTTGAAGATGTTGTATTCGTCCTGACCGATGTTGTCTCTTGCAACGAAGATCTGGATGCGGCCCTGTTTGTCCTGCATATCGACAAATGCGACCTTGCCCATGCGGCGGAATGCCATGATACGGCCTGCCACTCTGACTTCCTGATCTTCCATGGCCTCGAAGTTGTCTTTGATGTCCTTCGACCATGCGGTCACATCGAAAGTCTCCTCGCGGTAAGGGTCTCTGCCCATGGCGCGGAGCTCTTCGAGTTTCTTTCTCTTGATCTGCCTCTGTTCGCCGATCTCCTTTTCGGTAAGCTCCTGCTCTACGGCTTCAACAGCTGCCTTGATTTCATTTTTAATGTCAGCCATTACCTCTTGACCTCCACGACTCTGTATTTTGCTACACCGTCCGGTACCAGGAACTCTACCTTGTCGCCTGCCTTCAGTCCCAGAAGGTGCTGGCCTACCAGAGATACGTTCGAGAGCTTTCCGTTCAGCGGATCAGCCTCAGTGGTACCTACAATCTTATATGTGCTCAGCTCATTTGTAGCGAGATCTTCGATCGTGACTGTACGGCCTGTCTGTACCGAGTCGTCGCTCTCATCTGTCTCCTCTACGATGACGGCTGTACGGAGGATCTCTTCGATGTTGCTGATTCTTTCTTCAGTCTCAGCCTGCGCATCCTTCGCAGCATCGTACTCAGCGTTCTCACTGATATCTCCGAGGGAGATGGCTTCCTTGAGCCTTTCAGCGTTCTCTTTACGGACTACGGTAATAAGATGTTCCAGCTCCGCATTAAGGCTTTCATAACCCTCTCTGGTCATTTCATTTGACTTTAAAGCTGCCATTTTGTCTTCCTTCCCTTTCTTTATATTCCCAGACCCTACTGTCTGTTGATCTCTTCAATAGTTACATTTTCGCTTGTCGTGAGTCTCATCAGAGCGGAATACTTCATCTTGAATCTCACGATGTCTCCGACACGGATCTGCTCTTTGCAGTCTTCGATGTCGAGTATGGTGTGGTCACCGGATGCCATGGATACTTCTGCTCCCTCAAGCATCGGTACTATGTCATCTATGTCGCCGTAATCCTGTCTGCCTATCGCCAGGATAGCGCGTCTGCGGCGGCCTCTGTCGACGTATGTGCCGACTTTGCCGGAGGCGTCTACACCGAGCTCGCCTATCGGGTGAGTAGGCTTGGTGTTGGTCTCGATGACCTCAGTCTCGAGTATGAAGCACTCATCGCTCAGCACTTCCGCCTCTTTCCTGCCGTAGCATGTGCGGATATCCTCGAGCGGTCCGATGAATGTGACTGCGCCTATCCTGAGCATATTGACCTTAGGATTCATCACTCCGTCGAACAGCGGCATCAGGCTCGATGTTGCTCCGCCCGATACTATCTCGAGCGGTCTGCCGATCGCCTCTTCGACAGCTTCTGCCCAGTCGGCCAGCATATCCATCTTCTCTTTGGTCGGCTTTACGGAGCCTACACAGCCGAGGTTTGTGCCGATACCTGCGAGATGGATGCAGTCCAGCTCGTTCTCAACGTATTTTGCTATATCGACCATCTCCTCTTTCTCGAAGAAACCCTCTCTGAGGTCTCCGAGATCCGCCATCAGAATGACATTATGCACCTTGCCGTTATTGGCGGCTGCCTCCTGGAGAGCCTTTAATGTAGCAAGGCTGCTCTGAAGGCTGTAATCGCAGATCTTCACCATCTCGTCGAGCTCTGACAGCATCGGGATCCTTATCATGAGGAGCGGGAGCTTAACTCCTGCCGCCTTTGCCCTTGCCAGCTGCTCGAGCCTTGACGAAGCGATCCACTTTGCGCCGCAGCTCTCGTAGTCGAGTGCTGCAGAAGCCAGGCCTGTAGTCACCTTGATGACACCCGCAACGTCTATGTCCGCTTCGCGGCACCAGCCGATCACAGTATTCATATTGTGCCTGAGATTCTTGTGATCAACTATAAGCGTTGGTCTCTTTTTCATGTCGTTTCCTCTTAGTCGGCGAGCTTGTTCTCTTCGACGAACCTTCTGATCTTCATTCCGGTCGTTTTATTGAACTCACCCTTCTTTATGATGATGTGCTTGACTCTCTTCCAGTCAGGCCAGTTTGCGTTGAGCCTGTCGATCTCGCTACTTACGAGCGACATAACTGCGCCTTCGTCTCCTGCCCTGTCTCCAAGCGCTTCCTTGACATTCTCTCTGTCAGGACGCAGGGTCACATAGATTCCCCTCTTCATCCTGTCTTCGTTATCTTCGTCTGCCCAGACCATGCACTCCTCGATGTAAGGACTGCGCGCGATGAGCTCCTCGAGCTCCTCAGGGAAGACGTTCTTGCCGTTAGCGGCAATTATGACATTCTTTTTACGGCCTGTGATGTATACATAGTTGTTCGCATCGAGGTGACCGATATCGCCGGTATGGAACCAGCCGTTCTCCATGCTTGCTTCCGTTGCTTCAGGGTTCTTGTAGTAGCCCATCATCACCATAGGTCCGCGGAAGCAGATCTCGCCGTTGCCGTCCTCATCCTTGTCGATGATCTTACACTCTGTGAACTGGAACAGCTTGCCGGCAGAATCGTTTCTCATGTATTTCCACTGGTCAGGGTTGAGCGCCACCATCGGCGATGTCTCTGTGAGGCCGTAACCCTGGAGGCACGGAATGCCCATGCTGCGGAAGAACGCGAGCACCTTAGGGTCTACTCTCGCGCCGCCTGCGATGAACATATCGATGTTGCCGCCGAACTGAGCCATGATCTTGTTTGCGATCGGCTTCGCGATGTTGAGGCCGAACTTGCTCGTGATGTTATTAGCGGCAAACAGCGTATTGACCAGCTTGTCCTGACCCTGCTTCTTAAGGGTCTTCTGGATCGTGTTGTAGAACTTCTCGTAGATGAGAGGCACTGCGAGCAGGAATGTCGGGTGCACCATCTGCATGTCTTTTGTTATGTATTTGAGGCCTCTGCAGAACGCCATCGAAGCTCCCATGAAGAGACCTTCGATCATGGTGCAGGTGCACTCGTATGTATGATGGATAGGAAGTACGCTGAAGAAGATGTCGCTCGGACAGACTTCAAGGTATGTCTGCGCGATCAGTACGTCCGTGCAGAGGTTTCTGTGCGAGAGCATTACACCCTTGCTTACTCCTGTGGTGCCGGATGTGAAGATGATCGACACGAGGTCTGATGCTCTTACTCTGGCGTCGAGGTAGCTCCTGTCGCCGGCTGCGACTTTGGCCTTGCCCTCTTCTCTCAGGATGTTCCACGAATAGAGTCCGTCCGCAGGATCTTCGTGAGCTTCCCTGTTGACACCGATAACCATCTTAAGGCCTGTCTTACCTTCAGCCTTGATTTCCTTGAAAAGATTATAGAACTTATCCTGGCAGCAGATGACGGCATCGATCTCGCCCATGCCGCAGAGCGTGGTAAGTTCTTCTTTCGAAAGCTCCTTGTCGAGCGGAACGACTACGCCGACTCCGCCTGTAATTGCAAAGTACGACTCAGCCCACTCGTAGCAGTTAGCGCCGATGACGCCGATGTGTGAACCCTTGAGTCCAAGTCCGAGGAGTGCTGTACCGAGCCCTCTGACGTCATCTCTTACTCCGCCGTAAGTGAATTCCGTGAAGTGGTCATCGCCGGGCATTATCTGGTGATAGAGCACCTTGTCGCCGAAAGCTTCGACACCCGATTCCATCATCATCTTAAGATCAGTTATTGGTCTGCCGATGCGGTACATCACTTCAGGCACCTTGCTCGTGGTAATACCGTCAACGTAGTATTGCATGTCGGCCATTTCGGCTGCTTTTAACTCTCTGTATTCCCCCTCAATCAGGCTGTCTAGATCGACATCCCTGTACTTAGCAATTATCTCCTTGTAATTATCCAATTTTGTGCTTTCCTCTCCTTTATCCACGGTCGTATGCCGCGAAATGCTTTTCTGTTTTGTGTATAAAAAAAATGGTAAAAGCCACCAGTCAAACCTCGGTGGCCGCCGTAAATTTTACCATTTTACAGTCTCATATGTCAATGAATGCAAGGGGTCGCATTGCTTTGTTGCAGCCGCATCTTTCCGGAGATTTCCCTCGCGGAATTGGCAGCGAGTGTTTCGCGTAATTCTGGAAAGCACAGGGCTGATACGTAATGGCAGTTGAAGTGTATTGGCAATTTGATGCATCGCTGCTCCGCTCCGGGACAATCTCCGGGTGCGGCTGCCTTAAATCACCTGCGTGCTATTACTGAGCCCAGAAGTGTAAGTGAACCATGCAGGACTGTACGGCCTGCTGCCGGATCGCTCTCCACTCTCAGTCTTCCGGCAGGCTCATCAAATGTTACATCAACCGGCGATCCGGACTTTTCGGCGAGATACATTCCTGCTGCCGCGCTCCCGCTTGCACAGGAATTTTCCCAGAACATCGTGTCGGCTCCCGGTACATATACGAGCGGTGTCAAAGGGCGGAGCGCGGTGCCCTCACCCAGGAACATCATGCCCAGGCAGTCCGCGCCGAGTACGCCGCACCACTGCCTCAGCAGGGCTTCGGCTAGCTCAGGGTCTTCCTTTATTCCGAGGAAGCCTGAATCAGGCTCAATTATTATATGGCTTATGCCTTCCATTTCCACTATAGGAAGAGACAGCATAGCATTGATCTTCTCTGCCCCTGAATCTTCGATGGCTCCGTCAGCGCCGGCCATACCCGAAGGCTGCAGGTTTACCATGCCGATCCTGACGGCCGGCGGCATAATGACGGCCGCGCTGTAGCTGAAAGGGGCCTGCTGTTCGAGGCTTACTGTAAATGGCGCGGATGCTCCGGATACTTTTACAGGCACCGTGCCGCTCTGCAGGCCTCTGTGCATGGCACAGAGCGCGGCTGCGCACATTGTGGCATTTCCGCAGAATTCTCCTCCTGCCATACGAAGGCTTATCGGCACGCTTCCGTCCGCGTTACCGCGCTCATAGGTAATAAAGCCGACCTGTTCGACATCAGGCTCCATCCCCATTATCCATGAAGCAACCGCCGGCTGATCTGCAATATCCACCGCAGTCTCAACCAGCGCCGTTATATTACCTGTCGGATCAAATTTGCAATACTGAATCCTGTCCATTATCTCTCAAACACACGAAGGAACTGCTTTGTTCTGTCCTCCTGCGGATTATCAAACACGTCGCGCGGATCGCCCTGCTCTACAATGACGCCTCCGTCCATAAAAATGACACGGTTGCTGACCGCCTTGGCGAAAGGCATCTCGTGCGTTACAACCACCATCGTCATTTTCTCTTCTGCGAGCTGGCGGATTACCTTCAGAACTTCGCCGGTAAGCTCCGGATCGAGCGCCGATGTAGGCTCGTCAAAGAAGAGGATCTCAGGCTTCATTGCCATCGCTCTGGCGATCGCGACTCTCTGCTGCTGACCTCCCGAAAGCTGATACGGATAGGCATTTGCCTTATCTTCAATGCCCATCTTTTTAAGAAGAGCCATCGCATTCTCTTCGGCTTCGGCCCTGCTTACACCCTGCACGTGGATCGGGGCATCTGTTATATTCCTAAGTATACTGTAATGCGGAAAAAGATTGAACTGCTGGAACACGAGGCCGCAGTATTTGCGGAACTTCTTCATATCATGAGGACTTGCGTATACCGCATTGCCGCTTCCATCAGTATGAGCAGCCTTTTCTCCCATGTATATGATCTCGCCGCCGTCGATCGTCTCAAGGAAAGTAGCGCATCTGAGCAGCGTCGACTTACCGGAGCCCGATGGTCCGATTATGCTCACCACCTCGCCGTGGTCGACACCAAAACTGATGTCCTTGAGCACCTCAAGTCCGTCGAATCTCTTTTCGATGTTTTTCATTTCGAGTATCATTACGCTGCCCTCCTACTTGTAGTAATCCATCGATTTCTCGATGCGTGTCATCACGAATTCCACAACATAATTGGCCACGAAGTAGAAGACACCCGCTATCAGGAACGGCATGAATGATGACTGTGATGCGGCTATCTGCTTGGCAAGCGAGAAGACCTCAGCATATGCAAGCGTAAACGCGAGAGACGTATCCTTTACCAGCGTTATGACTTCGTTCGTCACAGAAGGCAGGATGATCTTCACCACCTGCGGCAGGATGATCTTCATGAAGGTCTGTGTCTTTGTGTAACCGAGCACCTCAGCAGCCTCATATTGACCGACCGGGATCGATTCGATTCCGCCGCGGTATATCTCTGCGAAGTAAGCTGCGTAGTTCAGCACAAAGCCGACGATGATCGCCGGGAATCTCCAGTTGCCGATATTCCAGCCGAACAGATAGAACGGTCCGAAATACCAGACAAGAAGCTGCAGCATCAGAGGGGTGCCGCGCATGATCGATATATATCCTTTAATAAATCCCCGCATAGGCGCAAACTTTGAATTGCGCAGAAGTGCGACTATCATTCCCAAAGGGAGTGAGCCGATGAGCGTCAGAGCAAAAATCAGGAATGTCTTCCACATGCCCGAGGCCATCGTCGAAAGCATTGTTGAAAAGGTCATCTATTCTCCTTGGTTTCAGTTTAAAGTAACAAACACAGTGCTGCAGGAAAAATCCCGCAGCACCGGCTGTCTATTGTTCATTATATGCAGCTTGGTCAAATAACCTTATGCTTCCTGTCGGCATTAGTTATTGATCATCGACAGGTTGTCATAGATCTCAGGATACTTCTTGCCTATCTCATCCATCTTGCCGTTCTCTGCAAGAGTCTTGAGTGCAGCATTTACCTGATCACGAAGCTCGGTATCATCTGTTCTGAATCCGATAGCATATACTTCCTGGCAAACATCCTCATCCAGATATGCAAGGCCTTCTACCTTTGTCATCTGATAGTCACCTGTCGTAACGTCGATAGCGATAGCATCGATAGCTCCTGCCTTGAGGTCGTTTACAGCAACAGTGTAAGTATCATACTTTTCGAAGGATGCGAATGTGTTCATCAGATCCTCAGCGCCGCCTTCAGCGTTCGGAGTCTCGAGCATCTCCTGAGCGGAAGTGCTTCCCTGAACTCCTACCTTCTTTCCTGCAAGATCAGCTGTCGACTTGATGTCAGAATCCTCCAGAACCATCATCTTAATGGTATTGACTGAGTAAGGATCGCTCCATGCAAACTTAGGCTCTCTGTCAGGGCTCTTTGTGAATCCCGACCATATGCAGTCGATACTTCCGGACTCGAGCTCTGCATCCTTTGCATCCCAGTTGATGGCAACGCCTTCATAGTTCCAGCCATTCAGTTCGCATACAGCCTGAGCCAGCTCTACGTCGAAGCCTGTGGTCTCGCCATCATCGCCGATATATGAATATGGAGGGAAGTCCTTATCATAACCGTGCTTGAATGTGAATGTCTCTTCTGCTCCGCCTTCATCACTGCTTCCGCCACCGCCGCATGCTGTCAATGCTGCCATCGTGAAGATCATCGCAAATGCAAGCACAAGTACTGTTAATCTCTTTTTCATAATCTTTAGTCCTTTCCGATTGATATGATTTACTTTTTTCTTTAATTGTTTTCTTACACTTTGTCCGCTTTAGTATGCTAAAGTGCTAAATTGACAAAGCAATCATAGCATTCACACACCCTACGGTCAAGCATTATTGCTGTTTTCTTACAAATACATTGCCTGCTGCCAGATTTTCCATAAATGATACATACCTCTTTTTCAATAGAATAATTAAAAAACTGCATTTCCGGAGAATCATCCCCGTTGATGCAGTTTTTTCAGTTCATTTATAACTACTCTTTAATCAGCTGATTATGCCTCTGGCAGTTTGCATACATCGATCCAGGCGAGTGAGCGGGACACGTCGAACAGCTCGTCCGGCGTGAATTCTGCCGCGGAATTTGAGGAACCGCAAGCCGGGAATACTGTTTCGAATCTCTTCATCGACTCGTCGCAATATATTCTGACGTCGTCGCGTGTGACTCCGAAAGCGCACACTCCGCCGATCTCGTGGTTCGTATATTCAGGGACCTCTTCCGGTGAGAGCATCCTTGCCTTTTCACCGAAGTAGTTCTTGTATTTCTTGTTGTCGACTCTGGCATCGCCGGCTGCCTGCACGAGTATGCCTGTGCCGTCTTTGAGCTTGAAGCTCAGTGTTTTGCAGATGCGGGCAGGCTCGACGCCGACCGCCTTAGCAGCCAACTCGACCGTTGCACTTGAGACATCAAATTCTCTGATGCGGTCGGCCATTCCAACCGAGTCCAGATATGCGCGTGCGATTTCTATTGACATAACTAGTCCCCCTTTTATTTACGCAGCGGCTTTACCCTTGCCGCGCATTGCGAACGTCAGCACGAGGCCGATCACCAGACCGATCAGTGCAGGTACCACCCAGCCAAGACCGAGGTCGAAGAATGGGAATACTCTGCGTCCGAGCTCTGTAAGTGCCTGGATGTGCAGTGCGTTCTGGAGACCCTCAGGCAGGGTCTTGCAGAAGTCAAATACTGCAGGGATGAACGCTCCGAGAGTCACCCATCCGTAAACGTATTTGCTCTTGCCGAATGCCTTCTCGCAGAGCGCCATGATGATAAGTACCGTCACGAGCGGATAGAGAAGCATAAGCACAGGAACCGCGTAATTGATGATCGCTGTAAGTCCTACGTTCGATACGATGAACGAGAACAGAGTGAAGAACATCGCCCATCCTCTGTAGTTGAGCTTGCCCGGTACGAGCTTTACGAACATCTCGCCGCAGCTTGTGACGAGTCCGATCGCTGTCTTGAGGCAGGCAAACGTGATGGTCAGCGCGAGCACGAGACTTCCGATACTGCCGAGATAATGGCCCGAAATCTGTGTGAGCGCAATACCGCCGTTGTCGGAAACATCGAAGAGGCCTCTTGACTGCGCGCCCATAATGATAGTGAGCATGTAAATAATAAACATCAGTATGCCTGCAAACACGCCCGCCTTAAGTGTCTCTCTTGCAACATCGTTGTCCTTATCGACTCCGAGATCTCTTATTACATTGATGATGACGATGCCGAATGCGAGTCCCGCGATGGCATCCATCGTTCCATATCCTTCGATAAGTCCGTTGAAAAGTGCTCCGTCCTTGTAAGCATCTACCGGTGTCACCTCAGACATCGGTGCTCCCGGATGGATGAGCGCCACGAATATCAGAATGCCAAGGAACACCAGGAAGAGCGGATTGATGACGCGTCCGATCCATGTGGTGATCTTGCCCGGTCTGAGCGAGAAGTACATTACGAACGCGAAGAATATGAATGTGAACACAAGCTGCCAGAGCCTGAAGTGCGACTCGCCCACTATAGGCGCAAGGCCTGTGGTGAACGATACAGACGCGCATCTAGGGATGGCGAAAAACGGTCCTATGGTGAGGTAAAGCACTGCTGTAAACAGTCTGCCATACCAGCCGGACACCTTATTCGAAAGCTCCATCAGGTTGTCGCTGTGTGTGTTTCCGATAGCCGCCACTGCGAGGATCGGGACTGTAACTGCAGTTATACAGAATCCGATTATCGCCGGCCATGCATTGCTGCCCGCCATCTGTCCGAGATGTACCGGGAAAATCAGGTTGCCGGCACCGAAGAACATTCCGAACAGCGTACTTGCGACGACGATGGTCTCTTTCATCGTCAGTTTTCTTTTCATAATTCTCTTCTCCCTTCAACAGCTTTGAGAAGCGTTACTTCATCGGCATACTCCAGGTCTCCCCCTACCGGTATGCCATGTGCGATCCTCGTCACCTTTATGCCGGCCGGTTTCAGAAGCCTGGCAATATACATTGCCGTGGCCTCTCCCTCTATGTTGGGATTGGTGGCTATGATGACTTCTTCCACATCGTTGTCCTTCTGCAGCCTTTCGATAAGGCTTTTCAGATTGATGTCGGCCGGGCCTATGCCCTCTGCCGGAGAGATTGCTCCGTGGAGCACGTGGTAGGTGCCTTTATATTCGCGTATGCGTTCCATCGCCATCACGTCCTGAGGCGTCTCAACGACGCAGATGACGCTTTTGTCTCTTGAACCGTCTGAGCAGATGCCGCATACATCCTTATCGGTCAGATTGCCGCAGACACTGCAGTAGTGCAGCGACCTCTTGGCCTCTACGATCGACTCTGCCAGCGCCTCCGCCTCGCGGTCAGTCAGACTGAGCACATGAAAAGCGAGCCTCTGAGCGGTCTTTCCGCCAATGCCCGGAAGCTTTCCCAGCTCATTTATCAGTTTGTTCAGCGAGCGCGGATACTGCTTCATCAGAAGCCGAAGCCTCCAAGTCCGCCGCCCATTCCTCCGAAGCCGCCCGTGATGCTGTTCATCTCGGACTCCTCGAGCTCTTCGATCTGTCTGATTGCCTCATTTACAGCAGCCATGACGAGGTCCTGAAGCATTTCCACATCATCAGGATCAACAACATCCTTGTCGATGTTCAGCGCAGTGATCTGCTTTTTGCCGTTCATTGTTACCTCAACTGCACCGCCGCCTGCTGTAGTTGTGAGTTCCTTCTTCTCAAGCTCAGCCTGCTTCTGTTCCATCTCGGCCTGCATAGCCTGGAGCTGCTTCAGCTGCTTCTGCATATCCTTTGCACCGCCGCCGTTTCTGACTTTAGGCTTCTTTCCGGCCTTCATTCCTTTACCCATTTTATCCTCCTGTATATATCAGTCTTCTATGACCGGCTCAATACCGAAAAGATCCAGTATGTCTCCGATCACTTCGTTCTTATTGATATCTTCGTTGATTATCCTCGCCGTCTCCTCTTCAGAGATGCCCGCGCTGTCTTCTGATGCGCCGGACTTGGAGATTACTCCGGCCTTCATCGACACATAGACATCGCTGCCGTAAATGCTCTTCGCCGCCTGAGTTATATCTCCTGATTTGTCTTCTGCGAGTCTCAGCTTTCCCGGACTCACAATTACAGACAGCCTGCCCGCATCATATTCCACACCTGCGGAATAGCGTCCTACCAGACTCATGAATGTCCTGTCATGAGCCGATACGGCTCTGACTATCCTGTCCCACATTTCTGCAGGACTTCCCGGTTCCTCTCTCTGAACAGAAGCGATCATGCCTGCAAGAGTTTCTGCTGCGGACTCCTCTTCTGCCGGAGCTGCCGCTTGTACAGCTGTCTCTGCAGTCCTTGTCTGCGCTGCCTCTCTCTTAGGAGCAGGTCTCAGCGGTCTTCTTGCCGCAGGTTCTGCAGTATCATCCTGAGATGCCAGTCTCACAGCCGCTGTCTCGAGAAGAATGCGCGGTCTTTCAGAATATCTGCCGAGATTGATATACTCGGAAATAAGGCGGATCGCCTTTTCTATGAATACCGCGTCTGTCAGATCGGCCTGAGCCCTGAGCCTGGAGATGTTTTCACCCGATGAGCCTACGATGCGCTCGGCCTTACCTACGTACTTGACTATCATGAGGTCACGCATGTGCTTGAGCCAGTCCTTCATGATCTGTCTCGGGTCTTTGCCGCGCCTGATTATCTCATCTATATAAACGAGTGCCTTGCCTGCGTCACCTGCGATCACGGCGCCTGTCAGCGCGAGGAAGAAGTCCGGACCCGCAGCTCCTGTATATTCGAGTACTGCCGCTCTGTTCAGCTCTTTATCGCCCGCCGCCGTGCATTGCTCCAGTATGCTTAAGGCGTCTCTGACCGAACCATCGGCTCTCGAAGCTATGGTCGAAAGCGCGTCGTCTGTCGCACGGATGCCTCTTCTGGAGCATATCCTCTTCATGCCCTCGATGAGTTCTTCTTCGGTAACACGCCTGAAGTTGAGCTGCATGCAACGCGATCTTATTGTGGATCTCACCTTCTGAGGATCGGTCGTTGCGAGAATGAATATAGCGTGCTCAGGCGGTTCCTCAAGAGTCTTGAGGAAGGCATTCTCAGCAGCGGTGCTGAGCATGTGGACCTCGTCGATTATGTATACCTTATATCTTCCGACTGCCGGAGGATACTTTACCATCTCTATGATAGCCCTGAGATCGTCCACGCCATTGTTGGAAGCTGCATCCAGTTCTATTACATCTACGAACCTGCCTTCGCGTATCGCTTCGCAGTTCTCGCACTTTCCGCACGGGAGATTCACTCCGGGGTCTCCGGGTTCGCCCTCCATGCAGTTGACTGCCTTCGCGAGTATACGAGCAGTGCTTGTCTTGCCTGTTCCGTGAGTTCCGGCAAATAAATAAGCCTGGCTCACCGTGCCTGTCCTGATCTGATTCTGCAGGATGCGGACGATGTGCTTCTGGCCTATTACTTCTTCGAAAATTTCAGGCCTCTCGGCTCTGTATAGTGCGGGCTGCATAGCGACCTCTTCTACAAACGGTGCCCGGCGGCACCCTTTAGTTCTAATAAAATAAGCGGGCGGTCTGCAGTACGCAGAGGCTGATCTGCGGCACACAGGACAGATCGCTTAATGCTGCTACCTCTCGGTCCTGACATGGTTGCCCGAATACAAAAGACAGTGAATGCCTTCTTTGTCATCCACTGTCTTATACGCTGGATATTGTACGTTGGATATTGGCAGGCCACTACAGCATTATTTCTGATTTTGCTTTGCTCGCTGCTATCGTTTCATTCAGCTTTTTAGCCGGTCTGTAAAGAGCCATGCCGAACGCCACTGAAGCAAGTGCAAACAGCAGCAGTATTCCTATGCATACCCAATAGGTGTTGCCGTACATACCGCCTATGCACTCACGCATCGCATCCATTGCATATCGGAACGGCATGAACGGAAAGAGCGTTCTGAAAATGCCCGGAAGCACTTCCACCGGATATGTTCCCCCGGAACCTGCAACCTGAAGAACCAGGATGATCACGCCCGCACCGAGTCCGATGTTGTCCAGGGCAAATACCAAAGCGTAGTTTATCATCATGAAGACTATGCTGTTGATGCATGCCAGCAGCACGAATCTGAGCGGTGCAACACACTGTATGCGCACATACAGAAGATCTCCCGCGGAAACCACAAGCGCCTGCGCGATTCCCATCAGCAGGTAGAGCCCGAGTCTTCCGAAATACCATTCATGTAATCTGAGGTCTGCGAGATCGTCTCTCTTCTTTACTCTTACCTTTATGAGTACAGCCGTCAGCAGGGCTCCGACCCACTGGGCGAGTACTGTGTAGAACGGCGCCATTGCCGAGCCGTAGTTCTCTATAGGCCAGAAGACTTCACTTTCCATTTTGACCGGATTAGCCAGATATTCTGCTACCGCCGCTTCGTCGTTTGCCATCAGATTGCTCAGTTCCTGAAGCAGGTCATTTCCCGAAGCGTTCATGAGGACATCGCTCAGTGAACCGGCTCCGTCCTGAAGTGACTTCAGATTTGAAGATGTCTCATTGATACTTGACTTGAGCTTCGAAAGCGAATTACCGTATGATCCGAGTTTATTACCGAGAGACGAAAGACCCTTGTCGGCACCTGACATTATCTTGCGGAAGTCCGACAGCGACGTTCTCGCGTTTGTAAGTGCATTCTCGAGGTTACCGTCTATGTCGGTCCTGATCTGCTCAAGTATTTCATCAGTCAGCTTTATTGCCTTATTATTATCTTCAGAAATCTTCTTTATAATAGGCTCGCGCTCGGTATAAGTCATGCTCTTATCCAGCTGCCCGAGTCCGGATATTATATCGCCGAGTGTTCCCGATAACTCTTCGAACTTTTCACTTACGGCGGTGAATCCTTCCTCTTTCATGAATTTTGCCTGCTCATCAGCGCGGGTCTTCATGGTACCGAACCGGTTTACCCAGTCGTCCCTGTTGAGGTCCAGGAACGTATTATATGCTATATCGCTCGCACTGAGGAGCTCGACCGCCACTGTATCGAAGGTCTTGAGCGAAGCAGCGGTATCTTCTATTTTTTTAGTCGCATCATCAAGTTTTGACGTATCAGCCTTCTTAACTTTCGCGAGCTCCTCCTGGGCTTCTGCCAGGATCCTGTCATTGGCCTTGAACACATCGTGGGTGCTTCCTATGAATTCGTCCGATACGTCAAGAAGATTTCCTGCTGCGTCTGTGAGGCCTCCTGCTGAACTCGCCAGGGCTATGCAGCTGTCCAGATCACCGCTCAGGTCATCTATCCTTTTTGCCAGGTCTGCAAGCATCTGCTGCGGATCCAGTCCACTCGCCTCTGCCACGGATGCCGCATCAGAAACGTATCCTGCGAGAGTCTCAACGAATGCCGCGTCCACTTCCTCCTGCACGGCAGTTTTTGCCTTGCCTGTTATTTTAGGTGCAACAGCGTTCTTCTTTTCATTTTCATAGTATTTCAGCTTAGGATTTGTAAGGTCACCGCTCAGAAAGCTGAGCACACCGGCACTGAAGTCTTCAGGCACTACGAGTGCGGCATAATAATCACCCGCGTAAACACCGTTTATGGCCTCTTCATCGTTCTCCACGAAGACCCAGCCGATATCATCGTTTGCGCCAAGTGCTTCAACGATTTTATCGCCCACATTGACAGTGATTCCGGCCGCCGTCTCGCCTTTATCCATGTTTGCGACTGCAACAGAGATGCGGCCCGTTGCATCGGATTCGTAAGGTGCCCAGTTGGAAAGTATGTTGAACCATGCGTAGCAGCAAGGCACAAGGCAAAGCCCCATCATAGTAATGATGGCCACAACACTGCCAGTTATTTTTTTGAGATCGTGTCTGATTATATTGAGGATGTTCTTCATTGCTCATCCTCGCTTTCCGGAGCGTTCCCGCGCCTGTGCTCCAAGTAATGGGCATGTATCTCCTCATGCCTCTCCTGTATGCGGGTCTGCACCATTTCGCGCACCTGCTCTGTATCAGGCAGTAGTACTCCGAAGTCTGCCTCCCTGTCGCTTACTTCCTCGAGAGTCTTGCGAATGGAGTCGTCGATGTATTCCACGCTTATAAGGTAGATCGATATGGCAAACATACCGACCACCCACAGGATCATGAACACGACCCTGTCGCTGTCTGTCATAAGGCGTACGAGTATCATGAGGACAGTGAAAACGGCCAGGGATACAAGGCCTGCCCTTATCCTCTTCTTATTGTTTTCATGCAGAGCCATTCCGCGGTCGAGCAGCCTGTTATAGAGTTCCTCATAACGGACGTCCTGTCTGTTTCTTTCCATCACAGCACCTCCGTTTCTTCTATCTTCTCAGATACGAAGCGGTTCATGCCCAGGAACGGCTTTCTTATGAGCAGTCCAATGGCAAGCCCCACTACAGCAAAGATGAGCAGATATGCAAGATAGCGCGCGAAGTCATGCCTGTATGTACCGCAGAGAGCTTCTCTCATAGCATTTATGGCATGCGGGAACGGGAAGAACTTGTAGATCTTGCCGAATACCGGCGGAAGGATCTCTATAGGATACGAACCGCTTGATCCTGCAATCTGGAGCACCATGACCACGACTACTATCGCCTTGCCCACGTCTCCGAATGAAATAGTGAGCGCATAAATGAGCAGCATGAACACGAAACTGGTGACCGCTGCCGAGAACCACATCAGCCACGGATGTACCGGCTGGCAGTCAAGCAGGAAGATATCGCCTGCCACTATTACCGCTGCCTGCATCTGTCCGATGAGGAAGAACAGCAGGAAGCGTCCGAAAAACGCCTGAGCCTCCGTAGCTCCCGGGAATTTCTTTCTGTCAATATGAGTCTTAAGAATAGATACGAGGATAACTCCCCCTACCCAGATCGCGAGCACTGAATAGAAAGGAGCCATTGCAGCGCCGTATGAGGCTACCGAATAGACCTCCTCGACTTCT
Organism: uncultured Eubacteriales bacterium; assembly: GCA_902801255.1. Taxonomy (GTDB): domain Bacteria; phylum Bacillota; class Clostridia; order Peptostreptococcales; family Anaerovoracaceae; genus Crickella. Next base: position 51,776 of record CADCHO010000013.1, read on the forward strand.
ACGTCAACAAGTGATGAGAAGAATTTCGCATATGCTTCAGGATCTCCGCCGAGTAAGTCGATCAGAAGTTCAAGTCTGTCTCCCTCAGCGACTTCCTCTACTCTATCGATAATGTCATCTATCTTATCCGCTGCTCCGCGGAATACCGTCTGCATCTGAAGCAGTGAACTGTCAAGTTCACTCACGGTCTCATCCGCACTGTCGAGTACAGGCGACATGCCGCTCAGCATTGATGACATGCTCTTCATCAGAGGCTCCATAAGATCGAGCGTCCTGTCGATGGTGCTTATGAGCGAATCCACTGCGTCACTGAGTGAAGTCTGGCTCAGCTTCTTCAGCTCTTCCGATATGGCCGGAATAGCCGTCGGATTCGAGAAGGCATTCGTCAGTGTATCTACGTCGCTTATCATGGCGCTCAGTACTGCCCTTAAAGCCATTATCGAAGCTGAATCCGGGGATTCAGGGAACATCGCAAGCAACCCTTCAAGGTCCGATTTGAGCTTGTTTGCCAGCTCCGCAGCTTCCTCATTGAGAGCAGCTTTTTCTTCTTCAGACAGTCCTCCGGCGGTGATCTTGTTTGTGATCTCCTCGAGTGCGGCTCTTTCCTTTTCTATGCGGTTTTCCCTGTTGACAAGGATTTTCTTTAAGACATCAAGGGTATTCCTTGCTTTCACAAGGTCCTTTTCGGCATCAGAAGCCGACTTCCCTGCTGTCTTGCCTGCCTTTGACAGCTTATTCTTTGCATCTTTTATTCCGGAATGAATTCCGGCGCTCTTGCCCGTAAACTCGTTTATGGCGGAGTCGTACGCTCTCAAGGTATCCCTGAGATCCTTGAGCCTTGCGATCACATCGTCAGCTGTTTCACCCTCTGAAAGATCATCTGCGATCTCATTGGTCTCATCAAATATAAAACCAAATACCGTCTCCAGATACGTTGTCTTTATGGACTGCTGGAGCGTTGCAGCCGCAGTTTCGGTTATCTTTGGCGCAATCGCATTCCTCTTCTGATTCTCATAATATGTGAGCGGTGCCTTCTTATCCAGAAGCGCCTGCTCAAAGTGATACATGTTATATGTAAAGTTGTCCTCGAAAATGACCGCGGCGTAATATTTGCCCGACTTCACTCCCTCTATGGCCTCATCAGCTGTATCCGGGAACTGCCAGCCGATTTTGTCGCTGGTTTTCAGGTCTTCGGACACTTCCTCAGACATGTTGATATGTGTCCCATCCTCGAGATCAAGACCCGGGTCAAGTGAAGCAACAGCGATCTGTATTTCTCCGGTATTTGCGTAAGGATTGCCGTTGGCATAGATATTGACCCACGCGTAAAGAGCCGGCAGCACAGAAATCGCCACTATAATAGCCAGCGCAAAAAAGCGCCGGCTTAAAGAACCGATGTCACTTCTGAAAATGGACAGTATCGTCCTCAATTGTATTTTTCCTCTCCAAAAAATATTCTGAAGCGGCACCACACAGCACCGCGTTCATTTATATACATATTTATGACAGTGGATGCATCCCCTGTCACTCTCAGTGTTTACAGATGATGTTTATGTTTCGAAGCCTTGATACGGCTCAGCGCCCTTGAAAGCTCTGCAGTAGCAAGAGACACGTCTCTGTTTGAGTTGGCTCTCTTGAGATCCTCCCTGGCCTTCTCCTCCGCGCGCCTTGCTCTGGCTTCGTCTATTTCTTCCGGACTTTCAGCTGTATCGACAAGCAGCATTACCTCGTTGTTCTCCACCTTCAGCAGTCCGTCCGAAACTACCGTGACCTGCTTGCCTGACATTCCGGCTTCTCTTGCTGCCTCGCCGACCGGTACATATTCAACTATGCCCGGCACGACAGCCATGATAAGGTTTGAATGGTACGCCAAAATACCGATGCTGCCTTCCGTAGTCATAAGTGACAGGGATTCGGCATCGCCATCATAAACCATATGTTCGCTTGCCATAAAGCGCAATTTGAACGTCGCCATTTCAAATCCTCTTTTATTATCTTTAAAGTATATTTACTAAAGTGTCTTTGCTTTTGCAATTACGTCGTCAATTGTGCCGACGTTGAAGAATGCCTGCTCCGGATATGCATCCATTTCACCGCTTACTATTGCTCCGAAGCCCTTGATTGTGTCTGCCAGCTGTACGTATACGCCCGGCAGTCCTGTGAACTTCTCCGCAACGTGTGTCGGCTGCGACAGGAATCTCTGGATCTTACGTGCTCTGTAAACTGTCAGCTTATCCTCGTCTGAAAGCTCGTCCATACCGAGGATCGCGATGATATCCTGCAGCTCTGCATACTTCTGCAGTATCTCCTGCACCTTTCTTGCGACTTCGTAATGCTGTTCGCCTACGATGTCTGCCTCGAGAATACGGGATGTCGAATTCAGCGGATCGACGGCCGGGTAAAGTCCCATCTCTGCGATCTTACGCGAGAGTACTGTTGTAGCATCGAGGTGTGCGAATGTCGTAGCAGGAGCCGGGTCCGTGAGGTCGTCGGCCGGTACGTATACCGCCTGTACCGATGTGATGGAACCTGCTTTCGTGGAGGTGATACGCTCCTGCAGGGCACCCATCTCGGATGCGAGTGTCGGCTGGTAACCTACAGCAGATGGCATACGGCCGAGCAGTGTGGATACCTCGGAGCCTGCCTGAACAAATCTGAAAATGTTGTCGATGAAGAGCAGTACGTCCTTGTTCTGCTTGTCACGGAAGTACTCAGCCATTGTGAGGCCGCTGAGACCAACTCTCATACGCACTCCCGGTGCCTCGTTCATCTGTCCGAAGACCATGGCAGTCTTGTCCATAACGCCGGCTTCCCTCATCTCTTTCCAGAGATCGTTTCCCTCTCTGGAACGCTCGCCTACTCCGGTGAATATGGAGTAGCCGCCGTGCTCCATGGCTACGTTGTGAATCAGCTCCTGGATAAGTACCGTCTTGCCTACTCCGGCTCCGCCGAAGAGACCGATCTTTCCGCCCTTTGAATAAGGCTCGAGAAGGTCGATGACCTTGATTCCGGTTTCAAGGATCTCAACTGACGGGCTGATCTCATCGAAGCCCGGTGCCTTCCTGTGTATCGACATCTTTTCGACGTCGTCAGGGATAGGCTCACCGTCATCGATAGGCTCGCCAAGCACGTTGAACATACGGCCAAGAACCACATTGCCTACCGGTACTCTTATTGAGTCGCCTGTGGCAGTGACTTCCATGCCGCTGCTCATGCCTTCAGAGCCCGAGAGCATGATGCACTTTACGGTATTGTTGCCGATGTGCTGTGCTACCTCCATAACAAGGGTCCTGCCGTTCAGCTCCACCGTAAGGGCTTCGTTGATCCTAGGCATCTGGCCTTCATCAAATTCTACGTTTATTACAGATCCCGAGACCTGCACTATACGTCCGGTCATATCTCCTCCTCTTTAAGTTCATATGATGGGCTTTAATAATACTCACCGGGCACGCTCTCGCTGACATTCGGACGCAGCGGTACTAAACTCTGTCTTCGCCTTTGGCTTGCCAGTCGTTAAGTGCCGGCGTCCTCGAGTCACCCGTCGGAGTATTATTAAATCCCACATTACTGATTTTTACTTCTTAAACTTCGCGCTCCGGATGAGATCTCTGTGATCTCCTGTGTAATCGCGTTCTGTCTAAGGTGGTTAAATTCAAGTGTCAGTTGGTCAAGCAGCTCGCTCGCATTGTCGTTTGCTGAGTCCATAGCCATCATTCTTGCGCTCTGCTCAGATGAATAGCTGTTGACCAGCGCCGAATATACATATCCTACAAGATACGACTGCATTATCCTCTCGAGCACGGTCTTCACGTCAGGCTCGTACTCAAATACGGTCGAAGCGTTAACGTCTGTCTCAGCACCCTCCGGCACAAAGTCGTCTCTGTCGAAAGGTATGAGTCTGTCGTGCATCGCTGTACCCGGGCTCATTCCGCCAGAGAACTCCGTGTAGCACACATAGAGCCTGTCGAACAGTCCGGCGTCAAAGTCATCGAGGAGCTCACGGGTTATGTCTCTGGCCATCGCCAATGACGGCTGGTTCATGGAATGCGTGAAGTCTTCGCAGATCTGCGTTCCATGAGTCCTGAAAAACCTCCACCCGAAGTCTCCAACGATGTAGAGTCTGTACTCATCGCTTCTGTCCATCAGCGCAAGCGCTTCCTTTATCACGTTCTGGTTGTATGCGCCTGCAAGTCCCTTGTCTCCGGTAATGACCAGGATGCCGTTGCGGCCTCCCGTGACATTCTCGTCTACTTCGGCGTCATAGTACCTGCTGCTGATGTCGCCTTCGATGGCGAACATCCTGCGGATCTCCTTTCTCAGAAGGTCGAAGTACGGCTTTGTCTCCTCAGCTTCCTTGCGGGCGCGCCGCATCTTGGTTGAAGAGATCAGGTACATTGCGTTCGTGATCTTCTGAGTATCGCTGACGCTCTTTATTCGGTTTTTTATCTCCTTGGTTGATGGCATTTTTTACGCCGCTTTATACTTCTCTTTAAACTTTACGGAGATATCTATGATCTCCTTCTTAAGGTCGTCATCAAGTTTGCCTGTCTGGTCTATGCGGTCGCAGATATCTCTGTGATCTGACTCAAACATTTCAATCAGACTTTCAATAAACTTTGGCACTTCAGGTGCAGGGATACCCTGCATCGTGTGGGCCAGAGCCATAACAAGTGTTATGACCTGCTCGTGCTGTGACTTCGGCTTGTACTGCTTTTGTCTGAGCATGCGCATGAGTCCCTGGCCGTACTCGAGCTGCGATCTCGTCTGATCATCGAGGTCTGATGCGAACTGTGTGAACACTTCCATCTCCCGGTACTGCGCCAGGTCGATCCTGAGCGTACCAGCTGCCTTCTTCATGGCCTTGGTCTGAGCATCTCCTCCTACACGGGATACGGAAAGACCGACGTTTACGGCAGGTCTCTGACCCGAGAAGAAGAGGTCGGACTCAAGGAATATCTGACCGTCTGTGATCGAGATAATGTTTGTAGGGATGTATGCAGATACATCGCCCGCCTGAGTCTCAACTATAGGCAGAGCGGTTATAGAGCCTCCGCCGATCTCGTCTGAAAGCCTTGCAGCTCTCTCGAGAAGTCTTGAATGCAGGTAGAATACGTCACCAGGATATGCTTCACGGCCCGGCGACCTGTCGAGCAGCAGTGAAAGTGCACGGTATGCTACAGCGTGCTTCGAGAGATCATCGTAAACGATGAGTACATCCTTGCCCTGATGCATGAAGTACTCGCCCATGGCGCATCCTGCGTACGGAGCGATGTACTGCAGCGGTGCAGGGTCGCTCGCCGAAGCAGTTACTATGATTGAGTAGTCCAGCGCACCATGCTTCTTCAGAGTCTGCTGTATCTGTACTACCGAAGAAGTCTTCTGTCCGATGGCTACGTAAATACAAATGCAGTCCTTGCCCTTCTGGTTGATAATGGCATCTACTGCGATGGCGGTTTTACCCGTCTGTCTGTCGCCTATGATAAGCTCTCTCTGACCTCTGCCGATAGGGAACATCGAGTCGATTGAGAAGATTCCGGTCTCAAGCGGAGTGTCTACAGGCTGCCTGTCAATGATAGGCGGAGCCTGAGCTTCTACAGGCATGTATCCGGATGCCGAGATATCTCCAAGTCCGTCAACAGGTGAACCCAGCGAATCGACTACTCTGCCGAGGAAGCCCTCGCCTACAGGTGTTCCTGCTGTCTTTCCGGTCCTCTTAACCGAGGATCCCTGAGTAACGCTCTCGTCGCTGCTGAAAAGTACGCAGCCGATCGTGTCCCTGCGGATATCCTGTACCATGCCCCTGACTCCGTCAGCAAACAGAAGGATCTCTCCGAATGTCGCGTGCGGAAGACCGGCAACTGTAGCAATGCCGTCTCCGACCGTAATGACCTCTCCGACCTGCTCGGCCATGGCCTCCGGCGTCCATGTCTCGATGCTCTCCTTGAGCAGCGGGATGATATTGCCGTTGTTTGTAGGAACCTTCACGAGGGTATCTCTCAGCTGGCGGAACCTTCCGCCGACTGACCAGTCATATATGTCAGAACCGACCTCAAGTCTGAAGCCTCCCGGGAACGCGTCGGATTTCTCCCATTTGAGAGGAATATCTGCGTTATATTTTTTCTTTAGGAATTGTCCGAACCTC